>JBMOME010000267.1:2560-46394 GCA_049323095.1 Thermodesulfobacteriota bacterium | reverse complement strand
CCAAACCACAGGCTGGTGCAACTCTGCCTTGGGGAAGATGGTTCGCAATCACAACGGCTCTGTCCGGCCTGCTTTGGGGAATATCGGGGCTCGCGCTCTTCCCCGCTGACTCGCTCACGCATCAGTTCTTGCTGGCAGTCTTTGTTGCCGGGATAGGCTCGTCTGCAGCCGTGGTCTATTCTCCAACCAAGGAATGCCTATTTCCCACAGTGTTAGCAACGCTCCTGCCTCTTGCCGCGCGTTACTTGTACGTCGGCGAAGAAGTTCAGGTCACCATAGGATGCGTAATTGTTCTTTTCGCTTTGGCGCTGCTCCTGACAGGACGGCGCATGAATCTGGCGAATACGAATTCGCTACGACTGGGCTTCGAGAATAGCGACCTGGTTGCCTCACTTTCGGAGGAGAAGCAGAAAAGCGACCTTCTCAATGAGAATCTGCGAGCGCGAATTGAGGAGGGCGAGCGCGCGGCCGACGCACTGAAAGAAAGTGAAGAACGATATCGCCAGCTCGTGGAGGTTTCCCCATTCGGCTTTGGTATTGCCGTAGACGGTATCGTGGCATTTGTGAATCAGGCGGGTGCTCGATTACTTGGAGCTGCAAGCCCGCAGCAGCTTGTTGGCAAGCCTATCCTGGAATTCGTTCATCCGGACGATCTGCCCGCGGCCATGCAGAGGGTCTTGCTAGTCCTCACAGAAGGAAAAGTCGCGCCGCTTCGTGAGGAGAAATTCGTTCGCCTTGATGGTCAGACGGTTCATGTAGAAGTCACCGCCATGCCCTTTACTTATAAGGGCCAGAGAGCGGTCCAGGCAGTTTTTGGCAATATCGACGAGCGCAAGCAAGCGCAGGATGCTCTTCAGCAAAGCGAACAGCGATTGGAATTAGCTCTGGAAGCCGCCGGCCTCGGCCTCTGGGATTTGAACATGCAGACCGGCAATCTGGTGACGAACCGTATCTGGAACGAAATCACCGGATATCTTCCGGGCGAAACGCCGACCGTGATCAGGTCTTGGAAAGAGCTTATCCATCCTGATGACTGGTCGCTTGTTCGGGAGGCAATGGTCGCTAATCTCCGAGGCGAATCCGCGCTCTACGACACGGAATTCAGGCTCCTGACGGGAACCGGGGAGTTCAAGTGGATCTTAAGCCGCGCTCGCGTGGTCGAGCGGAACCAAGACGGCCGCGCGGTTCGTTTCGTGGGAGTAATCCAGGATATCACCGACAGAAAGTTGGCCGAAGAAAAGATCAGAACTGCGCTGGAAGAAAAGGAAATCCTTCTCCGGGAACTCCATCACCGCGTCAAGAACAATCTTCAGGTGGTCTCCAGTCTTTTGCGACTTCAGTCCCGCCACATTGGAGACGAGCACTCATTGGAAATGCTCAAGGAGACTCAAAGCCGCGTCGTGTCGATGGCGTTGGTTCATGAAGTGCTTTACCAGTCCAAGAATCTGGAGCGCATTGAAGTGAGCAGGTACATCCAACACCTGGTCAGGAGTCTTTTCAATTTGTACGGCGCGGGTCGCGACCGTATCATGCTGAATATCGACGTGGCACGGATCTATTGCGGCATCGACACCGCTATCCCTTTTGGGCTGATCGTCAACGAACTGGTAACCAACGCCCTGAAACATGCCTTCCCGGGTGACCGAACCGGAGAAGTGCTCGTAGGGCTGCGAGCTGTGGGACCGGAAGAATACCTGCTTGCGGTCCGTGATGACGGAGTGGGAGTGCCCGAAACCGTGGACTTCCGGAACAGCCCGTCGCTTGGTCTCAGACTAGTCATCACCTTTGTGTCACAGCTCCGGGGGCAAATCGAACTGAACAGAGACCACGGCACAGAGTTTTTGATCCGATTCAGGGAAGTTACCTCCAATCGCCGCCGAGACTTTGATGCGTAGACCGCGTTCGGAGCGATCTGCGCTGACCATCAGCACAAATTTGTTTCGGAAACAGGCCAATCAGTAATATCATGTTCCGGCCATAGTATCAGCCTGGGAGGTCAACCTTTGCTTGCGCGGGTACATTCAGGGGCACTGATTGGGATAGACGCGTATCCCGTAGAGGTGGAGATAGATGTCTATCCGGGCATGGCTTCCATTGCCGTTGTCGGCCTGCCCGACAATGCGGTGAAGGAAAGCACGGCCCGGGTGAAGTCCGCGATCGTTAATAGCGGGTACCCTTTCCCTGCGCGGCGCATCACCGTAAATCTCGCGCCTGCCGGACTCAAGAAGGAAGGCGCGGGGTTCGACCTGCCTATCGCCCTGGGAATGCTCGCGGCCCTTGACCTCCTCCCCGCCGAAAAACTGGAAGATTACCTTGTCGTGGGCGAGGTCTCACTCGACGGCGCGGTGAAATGGGTCCGCGGCGCACTCTCTCTGGCAATCAGCGCCCGGCAACAGGGATTCAAAGGCCTGATACTTCCCGAGACGAATGCAAGAGAAGCCGCGGTCGTCGATGGAATAGACGTATTCGGAGTTTCAAGCCTCTTGACCGCGACCGGTTTTATTATGGGTCGAATCCCGCTCCAGCCTCGGCGACTCTCACTTCAGGAACAGCCCCCTACCACCAGCACGTACCCCATTGATTTCAAAGAGGTCAGAGGCCAGGAATACGCCAAACGAGCAGTTGAAGTTGCCGCGGCCGGGGGGCACAACGTTCTGATGATCGGCCCACCCGGCTCCGGCAAGACCATGATATCGCAACGAATCCCCACCATCCTCCCGGAACCGGTGTTCGAAGAATCTATCGAGACCACCCGCATCTACTCTGCCGCGGGTCTGCTCGGGCGGAATGGGTCCGTCATGACCGTACGACCGTTTCGCTCTCCGCATCACACAGTCTCCGACGCGGGGCTGATCGGTGGAGGGATGATACCTCGTCCGGGCGAGGTTTCACTCGCCCACAACGGCGTGCTCTTCCTGGATGAGTTCCCTGAATTCAGGAAGAACGTCCTTGAGGTCCTCCGCCAGCCAATGGAAGACGGCCTTGTCACGATTTCACGATCTCAGATGTCAGTGACCTTCCCTGCCAGGTTCATGCTGGTAGCCGCGATGAACCCCTGCCCGTGCGGGTACCGAGGCGACCCAAAGCATGAGTGCAAATGCGCTGCCCAGGCCATTCAACGCTATTGGAGCAAGATTTCCGGTCCGCTGCTGGATAGGATCGACATACATGTGGAAGTTCCTGCCGTGAACTGGAAAGACGTAACCGGCAAAACCGAGGGCGAACCTTCCGCTCCGGTGCGAGAGCGGGTGAACAGGGCTCGCCGAATCCAGCTTGAGCGCTTCCGGAATGCGGGGATCTACTCCAATGCACAGATGGGCAACAGGCACCTCAAGCGCTTCTGCCCCCTCGGGCAGGAATCTCTGGCTGTGCTGGAAAGAGCAATGGATGTGCTCGGGCTTTCCGCGCGGGCGTACCATCGGATACTCAAAATAGCCAGAACTATCGCGGACCTGGAGGGCTCGGAAAACATACAGACCCCCCATGTGACCGAAGCAGTCCAGTACCGATCCCTGGACCGAAGATACATGTAATAACCTTACGATGCCGAAAACGTGCACGGCCCCGCTGAATAGTCACCCTGCGTTTTCCAGGGTGAAGTAGTCTTAACTTGGGCTCGCACGCTTCAGGAGCTTTCCGTGACCAATCCCGCGAAAAGAAAACTCAGCGCCAAGCAGATCCTCAGCGATATTCGTTCGGGCATGGACGCGTCTGCATTGAAACGCAAGTATGGCTTGTCGGACAAGGCGTTTGAATCCGTGTGCAAACAGCTGTCAGCCGCAGGGGCACTGACCGAATTTCAAAAGCAGCAATTGGAGCCGCCGCGCCGTTCGTCTGAACCTTCTCATAAAGCGCCGGTCGCGTCCCAATGGCGATGCCCCGCGTGTAATGCCCCCCAGGCCGCGGAAATGCGTGAGTGTCCGGCATGTGGAGTCGTGGTGGCCAAGTATACCGCTCTTCAGGAGCTGGCAGGTCCTGCATCGGAGGCAGCGCCCCGATACATGCACTATGCTGCCCCGAGTAGCGGGACAGGCTGGAGCCAGGTGATCGTGACCATAGTGGTTCTTGCGATTATTGGAGGCGCAATAGTGGTTTGGTCTACGCATCGGGCAAAGGAGACACCGCGGATTGCCCAATTGGACAAGAAAGCTGAAGCCGTTCAGGAAGACCAGGGCAATGACTCTGAAAGCGCCGGCATAGAACCCAACGAAGATAATTCTGCGGGCGCCCCAACGGGAATGCTATCTTCCGATCCAGTCGTTGCCTCCCGGCAGGACCTTCCTGCGCCCGTAGTCGAGCCACCGACTCCCGCGGTGGAGCCGCCTGCTCCGGCGGCGGTCGAGCCACCCCGGGAAACGAGTTCTACTCCTCCCGCGTCGCCCAAGTACGTTACCGGCGTGCTGAGGCAATTTTCGTCCAACGATTTCAAGAAAGAAGTGGTCGAGGCCTCGAAAACGTATCCAGTGTTATTCCAGTTCTACAGCGACACATGAATGCCGTGCAGGCGGATGGCATCCGTCCTCAAAGAAGTGGCGAGAGAGACAAAAGGCCGGGCAGTGATAGGGTTGGTCATGGTATCGGATCGGGAATTGGTGCGCACGTTCGCAGTTTCGGGGATACCGGCCATTTTCGTGGTTCGAAACGCTGAAGTGACGGCGTCCTTTGTGGGAGTGGTCCCCAAGAGTCAGATAGAACAGGCATTGAGGGGCTCTTGATGTTTGGCAGCCCTGTTCTGAAAAGTTGAAGATGCGCGGAGAAGCCGGCCCCGCGGCACACGATTCAACGACGGTCACTGGATCATTGGTTTTCATTACGAAAATCGCGCAAGGCCCGATTTCAGACGGATCACCCCTCCCCTTCCGCGTCCGATATCTTTTTAAAGTTCATATTGTTCAGATGTGATATCTTGGACATAGTCCGGATCGGACTCTGAAGGCGACACGTCGCTGAGGAGGGATCAGCTGTGGCGGGAAAGTCTCTTGAGAAGATAGCTAAGGAATCCAGGGCCGCGCGGCTCAGCATGTGGGCCCTGATTCAGGCGGGAAACACCGAGCAGGAGGCGCTCAACCACGTGCTCCCGATCTACGTGGACCAGTCAGGGCGACGCCGGAACACAAATCGGACGAGGATGCTTGACCTTTGGAAGCGCAAAGGGCTGTGGCCGCCGCCGGAAGTGAGCCGGGAGAGCATTGAAGGCCCTGGACTGGGACGCGGAGAGGAGTTCCTGGTTGGACAGAAAGAGTTGAGTGCGCCGGTTTATTCTGAACTTTCTGAACAATCTGTGCAATCAGCGGGAAATATCCCTCAGGAATGGCTCGCGCATATCCGTGGCCTCATCAATACCACCATCAACGCAGCTATCCTTGATTATCATAACTTTCAGAACGATCAGATAGAAGAAATCGCATCCAAAATCGTCGAACAAAAGCTCCCGCAAACACTCAAAGAACTCCCCGCGCTCGAACCTGCGACCGAGCAACTTCCCGAGCCCCCTCCCCGACCCGCAACCGTCCCTGGAACCCGAAAACATGTTATACCCCGGGTCAAACTGCAGGGGACCTGCGACAGAGCCCTCTTTGAGCTCTTTGAGGCAGACAGACGTCGGAGGGGTTACAATATCAGCCAAATGATCGATTTCATCCTGTACAACTTTTACAGCAAGCCGGAACTCGCTTCAGGGAGCGAGCCTTCAAAATAGATATCCCAGTCATGAACGCCTTTTGCACCATGTCCCCTGTCGGCAGCCACCCTAGCAAAGCCGGAATGTCTTGTTCGCCTATCGCTGGGAAAGCGACGGCCATATCTTCTCCTTGGTAAGAGCCGTGGTAGCAAGCTCTCTGTTAAGGCCGCCGGTTCGCTCGTAAATTGCGACCGCGCTGTTGTAGCACTCGGTTGCTTTAGCTGTTCTTCCTTGAGACTTAAGGACATCGGCCATGCCGGCTAGCGTTGCTGCTGTAAAAGCGCCTTCCGGCAGACCGGTCCTCTCATACGCTCCCAGGGCACGGTGGAAGTACGTGAGGGCCACAGAAAGCACGCCCCGGAGCGCGTAGAGATCCGCAAGCCTCTTATAAGCATACGCAGTCATGGGCGACGCGTGACCCGACACTTCTGAGTATTTCACCAAGGCAGCCTCGTACGCCTCTCGCGCTTGAGATAATTCTCGCTTAGCCCACTTCACATCGCCCAAGCCTATAAGGCACCTTGCGTGTGAGAGTTTTTCGGCCGGCCTGTATTTTCCGCCTTTGGCAAATATGTCAATTGCCTGCTCGTATAGAGGTTCGGCACGTGAGTATGCGCCTTGATCCGAGTGCAGCCGCGCCATTCCTTCTAGCGCCGGACCCGCATAGCATTCACCCCAGCTTCCTTTAGTAACGAGATCGAGTGCTTGTCGATAGAGTTTTTCAGCCTTGTCGAGATCTCGATGGAGTCTGTGGCAATCGGCCATACGGACAAGCAGTTTTATGACGCTGGGGTGAGAATCGCCGTGGATCTTCTTGCGAAGTCTCAGAGCCCCATTCAGAAACAAATCAGCTTGCTGCAATCTTCCCCAACCAGCGCAGATCTCGCCCAATTGCTCCAGCGATTTGGCCGTGTTCAGATGATCTGGCCCATACTTTGTGCGAGCAAGATTCAAAGCAGTCTTCGCTTGTTGATAGGCTTCACCCAAGTCTCCCGTACGGGACAGCGCCGCCGCGTTGGTGTGGTACGCGCGCCAACCCGAATCGTTTGCACGAACCACCGTAGACAACAGTAAGAAACCGATCGTGAACAATAACGTTAATAATCTGTAGTTCATAACACTCATCCCCTTGCTTTGGTTTACGTACCTGAATGATGTTTTGGGAAAAAGGGAGCCCAGGAGGACAAGCAACCCTGGGCTCCCACTCCTCCATAGGAGGAGGTAGCTTGCGGCGACTAAAGAGCACGCTCCGTGCCAAAAGCGTGGGAGATGCAAAGCTGTCCTATATTTGACGTGAAATCAATGCGATGCGAGGATGGACCGCGTCGGAAAGAGTTGCAGTTCACAAGGAACCAACTCGGTTTGGCGGGTGAAATTCACCCGCGCACCTCCAACCTCAGCAATATCCTATGGAAGTTCGCTATGTTATACAAAGGGGGAAATTCACCGGGATACGGTGAAATGAACCAGCGTCGGCATTAGACGCCTGCTGTCTTCGATTGATACTTGAACGAATCCACAGAGATCCCCAAGAGGTTCGCGGCATCCTTCTTGACACCAGATGTGCGGCGAAGGGCCTCCTTCATCAGTTCCGACTTCACGTTCTTTAACACCTCATTGAGATTTTTGGATTCATCGGGAAAGCTGACAGCGCAGAACCAGCGGTCTCGATCATTGGCGGCTTCATGTCGCTCCCAGAGCTGGATGTACTCCGGCCGTATTTTTCCGCCTTCCGAGAGAATCAGGGCCCGCTCCAAGACATTTTTCAATTCTCGTACGTTACCAGGCCAGTGATATTGAGTCATTTTCGGCATGCACCGCGCATCCATGTGAGGGATCTCTCCACAGCCTAAGTTGGTGCACAACTGGTTCAAGAGCGTATCAACGAGCAGCGGAACGTCTTCCGACCGTTCGCGGAGTGGAGGCACTTCTATCGTGAACACGTTGAGCCGGTGATAGAGATCATGACGAAAGCGGCCGGCCTCTACCTCGCTCTTGAGGTCACGGTTCGTTGCCGCGATGAGGCGCGCGTTCACCTCTATATTTGCTTCGCCCCCGACGCGGGTGAAAGATCGCGTGTCGAGAAAGGTCAGGAGTTTAGATTGGAGGGTTGGAGACAACTCTCCGATTTCGTTTAATAAGAGAGTGCCGCCTTCAGCAAGTTCCAGCATCCCTCGTTTGCGGGTTCGAGCCCCGGTGAACGATCCCGCTTCGTGGCCGAAAAGTTCGGATTCGGCAAGCTCCCTAGCCAGGGCGGCACAGTTGATGGAAAAAAATGGGCCACTTGACCGGCTGGACAAACGATGGATGTGGCCGGCCAGAAAATCCTTGCCGCTGCCACTTTCTCCAAGGAGCAGGACGATACTATCACTCTTGGCCGCCAACCGAACTTGACGTAGTGCTCTGCTCATAGCGTTTGACGTGAAATCCAGCTCACCCGTTTCCGGTTTGACTTGAGTGCGCAAGCGTTCGGTTATGTCACGAGCGATGCCGCACAAACCGACGATCTCGCCCGATGAGTTCATCATGGGGACCTTAACGCAGTTGAACGTGAGTTCGCGTCCTCTCAGAACGAGCGTGTGTTCCGCTTCGATGACCTGGCCTGCCAGGACTCGGACGTCTTCTCGCTTGAGGCGAGTTGCTTGCTCATCTCCATATAGATCCTCATCGGTCAATCCTGTGACATCCGATTCATTGGCTTCAAATACGGCTTGCATTGCCGGATTGAGGTGGGTGTATTTAAGCTCTCTGTCTTTCACAAAGATGCAGTCTCGAGCTTTCTCGAATATGGTCCGAAAGCGTTGTTCACTCTCACGCAGGGACACCTCAGCTCGAATCCTGTCAGAGATCTCGGCCTGCAGTTGCCTGTTGGCTTCCTTCAATTCGGACGTCCGTTCTTGAACTCGTTGCTCGAGTTCCTCGTAAGATCTTTGAAGAGCCTCTTCAGCTTTCTTCTGGGCGGTTATATCTCTTCCCACACCCTGGTACTCTTTCACCCGACCTAGCTGATCGCGCATCACTTGGTATGTCCACTCTAGCCAGCGAATTTCTCCTTCGGCGGCTGTCACGCGGTGTTGGTGCTTCGCCGGGGAAACGCTACGGTCAAGCGATTGAAAGAAATCTCGAACCGTTTCGAGGTCACCGGCATAAACGAACTCAAAGAAGTTGCGACCAAGCAGGTCTTCGGAATTGGTATTGAAGTAGCGCCTGAATGCCTCGTTGGCGAAAGAAAGGCCGTAATCCGGAATCAGCCTACAAACGAGTTCAGTCTGGCTATCAACGAAGGCGCGATATCGTTCTTCGCTTCTCGCGAGAGACGCCGCGACCAGTTTGCGTTCCAGCACCTCTGCTTCGAGCTCACCGTTGAGTTCCTCTACCTTCTCCTTTTCTCTCAATACAGATTCGATGAGGTCGTCTTTTTCGAAACGCAGCCTCAGAGATTCATGCAGAACCTTATTTATGTGGGCGCTGGCAACAACCAGCGCGGCGGCGAATAACAAAAGAACGGCTCCCATCGTCACCGAGAACTCCGACCCTGCGCGAAAGAAACTTCCGGAAAGAGGGAGCGTAATGAGAAAAATCGAAATAATACTGCCCGGCAAGTGCACGGCATACGTAATCGCGGCCGCGCCTCCTATACAACACAGAAAGAGCGCAACAATAAATTGGTGAGGCAATGAACCGACAGGAAACAAAAGAATTCCGGCCGATCCGACCAGCAAGCTACCCACCGTTACCGCCGCCGTCAACCCCCACTTCCAATAAACGCTGATATCGGTGACCGTCGATGCCTTTCTAAAGGCGGCACACAAAGCTTGACTCAATATTTGGGAAACGGTCACAGCCGCAAACCATGCTAGGATACGGCCACGTGGCGCCGCGTCCCACAGGGCTATCGAGAGCACCAATGCCCACGGGATTGCCAACTTGTATTGACCATCGCATGACGAATAGAACTCGCGGGTCAAGAATGATTGCAGATGACGGACATCATGATTTGAAAGGGCGCCCGGTTGAGCGCCCTTGTCTGCAAACGTCGTCGGCATTTCCGTTGTCCCCCTTGCAGCCAAACTGTTTCCACCCTCGAATGCTGCGTCCGGAGCAATCGTATTCGTAGAAAAGGTCGCCAGTCAAGCGCAAAAATCCCTTGAAGGCGGTGGACATGCGGTGTAGACTGCATTTCTTGCAAGCAGCCTTTCCAGGCCTTGGCGCCTCGGACCTCAACATATGAGGACTTCTTTTGCCATCCTTCTTCAAGCCGATACAACCTGGGGGATGCCGAAAGACAGGTTGCCTCCGAGAGGCACCGGACATCCGGAGGACGCATATTCACGATCAAGCAAAGGCGATTTGTAACTTCCCGGAATCGCCTAGTTTTTCACGCAACGGTGTGCAATGACTGAGAGTGAAAAACTCAGACGAGCCATAGCTCATTTGGAGGCCCAAAAGACCGTTCTCGGGGAGGACGCCGTACAAGCGGCATCGAATGTGTTGCTCCAACGGTTGGCCGCCCTGAACTCCGCTGAATCTGATGCTTCGCAACGCGAGCAACGGAAGAAAAGGTCTCGGCTCATTGGTCGCCAGGCCGAGTTGCGAGCAATCAGACGCCGCTTCAAACGCGTGCTGGAAGGTCAAGGCCGGTTCATCTCAGTTATCGGCGAGGCAGGCATAGGGAAATCGCGTCTCATCGCGGAGTTGCGTGAGCAGGTGATCGATTCGGATACATATCCTCCCATCCAATGGTTGGAAGCTGGCGCAAGTTCTACGGGCAAGGCGGCTTCCTACTGGCTGTTCCGGCAACTCATCTGGGCTTACGTAGGCATTACGGAACAAGACGATGAAGATGATGTCTGGCACAAACTACGAGTCCGGGTTGGAGCTCTTTTTGATGACAGAACGGCTCAGATAATCCCCTATTTGGCCACAATGATTTCTTTGGACGTGCGAGAGGAATTTGCGGAGCCCATCCGGTATCTGAAGGGTGAGGCCATGCGCCGCCAGGTATTTCTCTCTTCACAGCTCCTTTTTGAAAAGATTGCTCAAACGCAGCCGCTTGTGCTCGTGTTTGAGGATGTCCAGTGGATCGATGAATCGTCCGCAGACTTGCTCCAGCATCTGCTTCCCCTCATGCACCGCGCGCCTATTCTCATCATTGCAGTCAGCCGCCCTACGCTGGAGGGTCCTCAGCCCCAATTGCTCCTGAGGCTGACAGAAGCGTACTATGATCGATACGACGAGATCCGCCTGCAGCCGCTGTCTCCTTCCCAAAGCGCCGCACTGGTTGACAATCTCTTGCAGTATGAGAGCCGCTCCTCTGCCTTTCGCGACAAGATCATTGATAAGGCAGGAGGCAATCCGTTCTTCATCGAGGAGATTGTTCGATCGCTCGTTGACGAAGGCCTCCTCTATCGAGACTCATCGTCCAACAAGTGGTGCCTTGCTGCGGAGATCGAGACGACGAATGTGCCGCGGACCATCCAGGACACCATCATGGCCCGCGTGAATCTGTTGGACAAGCCTCTCAAGGAACTAGTGAAAGTTGCGGCCGTCGTCGGTCGCCGCGTTCTTTATCGCCTTCTGCTCGCGGTCGTCCAACCCAGTGCTGAGCTTCCCAAACAGTTGGCGACTCTCGAACGGCTGGGGTTGATCCTGGAGGACACCCGGACCTCGGAGTCCGCGTACATGTTCAACCACGATCTCACTCATGAAGCCATTTATGAGAACCTTGACGACTCCGAACGCAAGACGCTTCATTCTCGGGTCGGATCAGCTGTCGAGCAACTTTTTGCGGACCGTCTTGAAGAGTCCCTCGGCCTTCTCGCATACCATTATTCAAGAGCGGAATTGTGGGAAAAAGCTGAGGAATGCCTGATCAAGGCAGGGAAGCAGGCGCTGGAATCTGCCGCTTCCGATGAGGCGCTCCACTATTACGAGGAAGCGCTCAGTATCTATCGAAGGCTGCAAGGCGACAAGGCCGATCCCGAAAAGGTTGCCATGCTTGAGAAGAATATCGGGCTGGCTCACTTCAACAGGGGACACTACGCCGAAGCGGTGGAGTTCTTCAGCGAGGCGCTGGTATATAATTGGGGCGAGTTACCCAAGAACGCCATGTCTACTGCATTCAGGTTCCTATTCAGTTTTACGGCATTCCTCTTTGCTCTGTACTTTCCGTCTCGATGGTTCAAGGAGCTCCCCACACAGCGGGATGCCGAAGGGGTTGAGCTGTTTTACAAAAGGGCAGAGGCTCTCGTTGTCATCGACCCGAAGCGGTTTTTTATAGAATCATTTATATTCTATAGAAGAATCATTCAACTCGATCTTACAAAATTCAAATTCGGGCTTGGTATCTTCGTCGGCGCCAGTGCCCTTTTTTCGTTCACAGGCCTTTCCCTCGACATTGGCAGAAGAATCCTGGATTACGCTAAACCCAGGATAGATCCGGATGATGTCAAGACGTGGATCATGTACGATCTCGTAGATACGCACCACCTGTTTCTCACAGGGCAGTGGAATGACATTAATGATTACGACGAAGAATTGGTGAACAGGGGCCTGAGAATCGGCGAAACGTGGGATGCAGGCCACGTGTATGTCTGGCACGGCCTTCCTAAGATCTTCCAGGGCCATTTTGATGCAGCAAGATTGATGGTGTCAAAACTGAGTGAAATCGCTGAAGCCTATGAAAACGATATTTGCCGCCTCTTTAAATATCTGCTGAATATTTGTCTACTCATTGAATCCCGCGACATGGAAGCAGCAACCGCAGAAGTCAATCGCGGAATTGAATTTGTCCAGAGAAGGGGATGGCCTCCGTACATATTCACTATGCATTCCCTAAGAGCCTTGACACACTTGTTGATGAATGAAACGGAGGAGGCCGGGAAATCGCTGGATCAAGCCAACCGGATCAGATCTGAAACGAACCCCGTTCCTTTGCAGATGTCCGCGTATTATCGAAGTGAGTTTGAATACTACCTGCATCGCCTGGAAGACTCCCTGAGAAGGGGCAACAGAGAAGAATCCCGCAAATGTCGAAGAAGTGCTTTGAAATCAGGAAAGATGCTGATCAAGACTTGTAAAAAAACGGCGTTATATCGAACTGAATCTTATAGGCTCATGGGTGTGTACAACTGGTTGACCGACGATCGGAAAAGCGCATTGGAGTGGTGGCACAAGGCGATTAAAGAAGGCGAAAGCCTTGGCGCTCGTCCCGAGCTTGCCAGGACCTATGCTGAAATGGGCGTGCGCTTGTGCACCATCAATGGTGGATCCCCCAAGCGGTACGCCAGTAAGGCAAAAGAGTCTTTGCACAAGGCGAGAACGATGCTCCGTGACTTGGGACTTTACGGAGACATCGAGGAACTGGATTCAGCAATGCACCGGGTAGGAATTGCATTTCCTGAAGCTTGAAGCCTTTCGGGTAGCCGCAGGATCTCTGGGGGAAACACGATAGCGATTTACCGAATGCAATTGCAACTCCTAGAACCTCAGACGGTTCTCCACTCGGCGGTGCGATCATGACTGAGTTCGAAAAACTCAAACAAGCTCTAGCTCATTTGGAGGCCCAGCGTGAAATTCTGGGGGAGGACGCGTTCCAGGCGGCATCGTCGGTATTACTCCAACGGCTGGCGACCCTGACCAGTGCTGAACATAAAATTTCGCTGCCCGAGAAAGGAAGAGTGAGGTCTCGACTCATTAGCCGCCAGGCCGAGTTGCGAGCAATCAGACGTCGCTTTGAACGTATGCTTGAAGGTCAAGGCCGGTTCATCTCGGTTATCGGTGAGGCAGGCATAGGGAAATCTCGTCTCATCGCGGAGTTACGTAAGCAGGTGATCAGTTCGGATACGTATCCTCCGATCCATTGGTTGGAAGCCAGCGCTAGTACTATGGGGAAGGCAGCTTCTTACTGGTCGTTCCGGCAACTTATCTGGTCCTACGCAGGCATTACGGAACAAGACGAGGAAGATGATGTCCGGCAAAAACTGCGAGACCAAGTTGGAACTCTTTTTGACGACGGAAGGGATCACATACTCCCCTATTTAGCCACAATGATTTCTTTGGACGTGCGAGACGAATTTGCCGAACCCATCGGGGATCTGAAGGGTGAAGCTATGCTGCGCCAAGTAGTTCTCTCTTCACAGCTCCTTTTTGAAAGAATTGCTCAAACGCGGCCGCTTGTGCTCGTGTTTGAGGACGCCCAGTGGATCGATGAGTCCTCCGCCCTCCTGCTTCAGCATTTGCTTCCCCTGATGTACCGCGCCCCTCTTCTTATGGTTGGGGTCAGCCGTCCCGAGATGGAGAGCGCTCAGGTCCAATTGATCGAGAGGCTGACGGAGGCGTACCACGATCGATACGATGAGATCCGTTTGCAGCCTCTGCCTCCCTCTGAAAGCGCCAAGCTAGTTGCCAGCCTTCTGCAGGATGACGCCCCTCCTCCTGTCCTTCGCGATCGAATCGTGGATAAGGCGGAAGGCAATCCGTTATTCATCGAGGAGATAGTTCGGTCGCTCATTGACGAAGGGCTTCTTTACAGAGACCCCTCGTCGAACGAGTGGCGATCCGGGGCAGATGTCGAGGCCATGAACGTCCCGCGGACCATTCAGGGAATTATTATGGCTCGGGTGGACTTGTTGGATACACGTCTGAGGGCGCTGGTAAGGGTAGCGTCGGTCGTCGGTCGCCGCTTTCTCTACCGCGTTCTACATGCGGTCGTCCAATCCGCTCCTGAGCTTGATGAACAACTGGCGACCCTCGGGCGAGTGGGATTGATCCTGGAAGACACGGGGCGGTCGGAACCAGCGTACATGTTCAATCACGACCTGGTGCATGAAGCCATTTATGAGAGCATTGACGATTCCGAACGCAAGGAGCTGCACGCTCGGGTGGGGTCTGCCGTCGAACGATTGTTCGTCGACCGTCATGAAGAGTTTCTTGGCCTACTCGCGTACCACTATTCAAGAGCTGAGATGTGGGAGAAGGCTCAGGAGTATTTGTTCAAGGCCGGTGAGGATGCCTCAAGGTCGGCTGCGTCCGATGAAGCGCTATACTATTACCAGGAGGCGCTCGGCATATATCATATGCTGCGAGGTGAGAAAGCCGACCCGGAAACGGTTGCCATGTTTGAAAAGAACATCGGGTTCGCTTTCTTTAACAGGGGATATTACGACGAAGCTATCGAGCATATGGATAAGGCTCTGAATCATTATTGGGGCGAGTTGCCCCGAAATGGCTTTTCAACGGCTCTGAGATTCCTTTCAAGTTTAGCAAAATTATTGTTGGCCGTGTACTTTCCTACGTTTTGGTTCAAGAAAGCCCCGACCCCCCGAGACCTCGTGATCGCAGATCTGTTCTTCAAAGAAGCCGAGGTCCTGGTGCTCAGGGACCCAAAGCGTTTCCTTATCGAATTCTCCTTGTTCTATGGCGCGATGGTTCATCTGGATCTCACAAAATTCAAGCTCGGGATGGCGATTTTTGCCGGTGCAAGCCCCCTATTCACCTTCGGCGGTCTCTCCTTGGGTATCGGCAGGAAAATCTTAGACTATTCCAGGCCCAGATTGAACCGTAACAACGCAGACAGGTGGATCATATACGATCTTGTGGACACCCAGCATCATTTTCTCAATGGGCGGTGGAACGAGATCGCCGGGTACGACGAAGAGTTGGTGAACAGGAACCTAACGTTAGGAGAAACTTATTTCGCGGCCCAGCACTGTTACTGGCATGGACTTCCTACGATCTACCAAGGCGATTTTGATTCGGCAAGACTGGTAGTGTCAAAGCTGAGTGAGATTGCCGAAGCGTATGACAATGACATTTACTTCCTGTTGAAGTACTTCCTGAATATTCACCTGCTCATTGCGCGCAGCCACATTGACGATGCAAACGCAGAAATCAATCGGGGCATGGACCTTGTACGGAGGAGGCGTTGGGGTTTGTCCATTTTTGATATGTACGCGCTAAAGGCCTCAACAAGTCTGTGTGCAGGGCAAACGGAAAAGGCAGGAAACTCGCTGGATGAAGCTACCCGAGCCAAGGCTGGCGCAACAGCCGCTCCTATGCAGTTGGCGATCTTCTATCGGAATCAGTTCGCATACTTTCTACGTCGTCTAGAAGAAGCTCTTGGCACCGGCGAAAGAGGGGAAGCATCCGAATATCGTAGGAGTGCTCTCAAGTCCGGAACCAGGCTGATCAAGACATGTCGGAAAGCGGCATTATATCGAACGGATTGCTTTAGACTCATGGGTGTGTACAACTGGCTGATCGACGATCGGAAAAGCGCATTGGAGTGGTGGCACAAGGCGATTAAAGAAGGCGAAAGCCTTGGCGCTCGTCCCGAGCTTGCCAGGACCTATGCTGAAGTTGGCATGCGGTTGCATCCGACCGATGGTGTATCCTCAGGGCTGGACGCGAAGCGGGCCGAAGACCTTCTCCGAAAGGCGGAGACCATGTTCCGCGACATGAGCCTGCACCACGATCTGGAGGCCCTGCGTTCCGCGCCTTACCGAACAGGTCGCGATCCGGCTCATATCTGAGCCCTTTGACCCCAAGGAATGATTAATCTAGGATAATGGCCTACCGACGATAAAAGGAGGCAGGCGCCATGAACAGATCCGAAGTGCTCAAAGCCCTGGAGTGGGTGGACTTGGAGGCTCGTGAAGGCGATATCGACCGTCTTGCGAAAGCCAAGCTGGCGCTTGAAGCGGAGCTTGCATCCAAGAGAAATACCGGTTCGCCTGAAGATGCCTACCGAATCGCGTTCGAAAGTTTCGTCAGGAAACACGGACGGGAGCCCTTGGAAGACATATCGGTCGATGAATGAGCGCTTGTGCCGGACAGTGACATGATGGCCCTGGTGAGGCGCTCGTGATGTACCTTTTCTTCGCAGCCTTCCTTCCCCGGTGGCTTCCATTCTCCGTCTACATATGGCAAATGCATCACCCAGGTTAGGGGTTTCATGAGCCGGCGTTTCGATAGGTTCGAGCGGATCTTCTCAAGCCTTGTTTTGGTTGGGGCTTCCTTGGTCCTGGCTTCCGGTTTCTTCCCTGAAACCTTACCCCTCACGAGTGGCTTGGTACCTCTGGGGATTGCTCTGTCTTTGCTGCTCATCCTTCTGGCTGCGCTCTTGCTCATCGCGGCTTTCCTGCTTCCGCAAAAGAAGAGAACCAATCTGGCCCTTCTGATTGTTTCGGGTGCTGTGGGCCTGTATCTGGTCGAAGCCGCGCTGTGGTTGGTTGACCCGCGCCAATACGGTCGAAATCTCGCGGCCGCTCGGAGTCTCGGTCTTCCGTTTGATGAGCGATCGCCCATTGAGGTGATTATCGATCTGAGGAAAGAAGGCAAGCGGGCGTATCCCTTGATTCCAGCTGCACTCCTGAGGGCGGCGGGACGAGCGGCCGGACTTGTTCCCTTGGCAGGCATCGCGAATGTCACGGTGGTCTGGTGCAACGAAGGAGGCAGATACGCTGTCTTTTCTTCGGACGAACACGGGTTCCGCAACCCGCGGGGGCTGTCAGCAGTGAATCCCGCCGAGGTGGTCCTTCTCGGTGATTCGCTTTTGCAGGGCGGCTGCGTGAACGACGAACAGGTTATCAGTACATCTTTGAGATCCCTTTACCCACGCACGCTCAACTTTGCCAATGCGGGGAACGGCGCTCTGAGTATGTTGGCCGGCCTCAGAGAATACGCAGCCCCGCTCAGGCCCAGATATGTGCTGTGGGTGCACTACGAAGAGAATGACTTGCAGGAACTGGAACTTGAGCGAAAAGATCCGCTCCTCGTTCGATACCTGGAACCCGCTTTCACGCAGGGATTGGCGCATAAGCAGCCGGAAATAGACAGCTTGCTCACACGTTACGTGGACGACAAGGTCTCGAACCTCGACCGAGTGATTATCGAGCAGCGGTTGGGCGTGGCAGGAAACCTCGCTCTCAACGCCCTATGGCTCTTTCAGGTACGCACAAGGGTGGGGCTGACCGCGGCAGATCTGCGAAAGCCTGAAGAAGGCAATTTCTCGCTCTTCAAGGAGATCCTGGCGTCTGCTCGGAAGGAAGTAACTTCGTGGGGGGGTACGCTTGCGTTTGTGTACTTGCCTTCTTGGCACGCGTTCGCCCATCCGGGAAGGGCCGATTTCGGCCGCGAACGAGTGCTCGCGCTGGTAGAGGAGCTCGAAATCCCGCTGATCGACGTGCACGCGGAATTCGCCAGGGCAAAAGATCCTCTCAGTCTTTTTCCTTTTCGACTCTACAACCATTATAACGAACAAGGATACAAGCTTGCGTCCGAGTCCATCATCCGCTTCCTTAAACAGGCTGAAGGGAGCCGGTGAGCCCCTGTTCGTCATTCCCGCGTACGCGGGAATCCAGAAGCGCAACAAGAGGATAGTGGAAGACCTAGTACCAATCTGCCAAGACTGGATTCCTGCTTCCGCAGGAATGACGAGGTACACACACTGTGAATCGGACTGAAATTTTGGCCGGCACTATGTGTTCGATTCAGACTGGCGAGTGCTCTCATCCCTCTATTTCCATCGCAGAGACTTCTTGATCATTTTCTTCGACCCTGTGATAAAGTGTCGCCGTCTTCAGGACGGCAAATGTGGCAGTGAGCGCCATGTCATAAGCCGGTTCGGTATGGGCCGACGACCTTATCTAACCGGTGTGCGTCCTGAGCAGATCGCTTACGGGGTTGAGGATTCATCAATGACATCTGACCGTATGATCACCCCGCGGCCTCTATCGGAAGACCGGTCAGCAGAGAGCGGGCTCCGTCCCACCCGTTTGACCGAGTATGTGGGCCAAGACAGGATCAAAGAGAATCTCGCGGTCTTCGTACAAGCTGCAGCAGGTCGCAACGAGGCACTGGACCACATACTCTTTCATGGCCCTCCGGGCCTGGGAAAGACTACTCTGGCGCACATCATAGCCCGTGAGATGGGGGTGCAGATTCGCTGCACGTCAGGGCCGGTGGTTGAAAAACCGGGGGACCTGGCGGCAATCCTCACGAACTTGGAGGGCCGGGACGTGCTCTTTATCGACGAGATTCACCGACTCTCGCCCGTGGTGGAAGAGATCCTGTACCCTGCTATGGAAGATTTCAAACTGGACATCATCATCGGGCAGGGGCCAAGCGCTCGCACGATCAAAATAGATCTTTCGGCCTTCACGCTTATCGGCGCAACTACCCGCAGCGGCCTGTTGACTAATCCTCTGCGAGACCGGTTCGGAATCGTTTTTCACCTGGAATTCTACTCAGTTGAAGAACTCAAACTGATCGTGACACGCACGGCAGCGCTGCTCAACGTGGAGATCGACGAAGAGGGCGCGGTTGAAATCGCGGGGCGGTCCCGTGCGACCCCGAGAGTGGCCAATCGGCTCACCCGGCGGGTAAGGGATTTCGCTCAGGTGCGAGGAAGCGGGCGGATCGATCTTGAAACAGCCAAGGTCGCGCTGGACATGCTCGATGTAGATTCCTTCGGGCTGGAAAGCATGGACCGCAAATTCCTGGAGACCATTATCCATAAATTCGATGGCGGGCCGGTGGGCATTGAGACGCTGGCAGCAGCGATCGGCGAAGAAAAGGACACCTTGGAAGATGTGTACGAGCCCTACCTGGTCAAGGAAGGCTTTGTGGATCGAACTCCCCGCGGGCGAGTCGCTACACGACGCGCGTACGAGCATATGAAGGCACTTGCAAAGTCATCGGGTCAGCAACGGCTTTTCGAGTCGAGATCGTCGGACTGAAACCACTATGGCTACGCATATTGCCGTTCTGGATGAGACTGTTATCAATCGAATCGCGGCCGGAGAAGTGGTGGAGCGGCCGGTTTCGGTGGTGAAGGAGCTCGTGGAGAATGCCATTGACGCAGAAGCAACCTCCGTGGAGCTCGACATCGAGAACGGCGGCAAAAAGCTGATTCGCATCCGTGACAACGGCACGGGCATGAGCCACGATGACGCGTTCCTCGCGCTGGAGAGGCACGCTACGTCAAAGCTCCGCTCCGAAAAGGACCTTGTGGGTGTGCCTACCCTGGGATTCAGAGGCGAAGCCCTTGCGAGCATCGCGTCGGTATCGAAGCTCAGGCTTATGACATACGACGGAATTGAGGATTCCGGCGCGGTCATCGTGGTTGAAGGCGGGGTGCTGCGCAAGTCGGAACGAACGGGAATGGCCAGGGGAACAGTGGTTGAAGTGGCCAACCTTTTCTACAACGTGCCGGTGCGCCGGAAGTTCCTCAAGGGGCCAAATGTGGAGGCAGGGCACATTCAGGAGATGGTTACCCGCTTCGCACTTGCTCATCCTGCTGTAGGGATTTTGTATCGGGAAGACGGGCGCATTAGGCTGGATGCGCCTCCAGTGCGCACCACGCTGGAGCGAGTCCATAGCTTGTATTCGCGGGATGTGCGTGAAAACTTGATGCAGGTAGACCGAACGCTCGACGAGGTCCGCATTCACGGATTTGTGGCGCGGCCTCCGTACGCACGCTCGAATATGCGGTCGGTCCTGACCTTCGTTAATGGACGATCTGTTCGTGATCGCTTGATCAACGCCGCGGTAAGCAAGGCTTTTGCCAACTTGATCGAACGGGGCCGTTACCCGCTGGCCATGCTCTTCCTCGAATTGCCGCCGGATCAAGTGGATGTAAACGTCCATCCGCAGAAGGCCGAAGTGCGCTTTGTCAGTCCTCAACTCGTGTTCAGTGTGATCGTGGACGGTGTGTACGAAGCGCTGACCGGCGCGCCGTTCACTCCACCTCCAGGCCCCAAGGAACGGATCCTACCCAAGCCTCCCACCACACCGGTCTTACAGCACGTGAAGGATGAGCGGGAGCCGGAGCACTTCGTGCCCATGGAACCACCCGGAGAACAGGTCTCGGCGCCAATGGCTTTGCCCCTGCGCCCCGCGCCCACATCCGGTTCAACGCAAGAGCCTGAAGGCCGGTTCTCCGCGCTCGGAGTCGTCGGGTCCCTGCCGGGTTCCTTTGTCATTCTGCACAGCGATGATGAGCTGATTATCATGGACCATCACGCAGCGCACGAACGCGTGCTCTTCGAGGAACTCAAGGCCGTAGACGACCCCGGCGCCGGCTTTGAATGCCAGGACCTGCTTATCCCACGAGTGCTGGAATATCCCCCCGTGGAAGCACGCGCGCTTGCTCAGCACCTTGACTTGCTGGAGCGAGTGGGGTTCCGCATGGAGGAATTCGGTCAGAATGACTTCGTGGTAAAGGGGGTCCCATCCTGGATTGGCGACACGGACCTGGAGCGATTCTTTGGATCTCTGATTGAGGTCATGCTCGACACAGGGCTGCGGGGCGATCCTCGTCGCTTTCGGGAAGAATTGCTCAAAAGTATGGCCTGTCATGCTGCGGTCAAAGGATCGAAGACTTTGCAGCCTCAAGAGGTGCGAGCCCTACTGAGAGACCTGGATCGGCTCGGATCAGTGGAAGTCTGCCCACACGGCCGCCCATTTATCATCAGGATGCCGTTTGCGGAACTACAGAGGAAGATGGGCAGGAAATAGGGGGCTGCCGCGAACCCTCTAATCGCCCCCACCTGCATCGAATCGCTTATCAGTGAGGGTAATTCTGACAGGTCTAGCAAGAGTAACGTAAGTGCCGTTTGCCGATTGACTGCGGCCCGTGATCCCCACGTACATCTTCAATTTGTTAGCGAGCTCCTCCACCGTGGCGTTCTTCATTCTGATACAGCCGTGGGATTGATTGCCGCCTACGCTCCACGGGGAATCGGTCCCGTGCACCCGATAGCCTCCGGAATCGATTATCTGGACCTTGGGAGCTACTGCATCGAAGTCTTCGTCCTCCGCTCCTGAACCGCGCATCTCACGCTTGGACATGAGCGGCATCATGTGGCCGCCGTATACGGTGCGGCTGGGTGATTGACCCCAGGCCCACTCGCGGTCTGGTGGTATCCACCAGGGATGGTCATCGTAGATCATAGTGATGAAGTACCGGCCATTCGGAGTGGGGTACTCCCCTGAGCCTAGGCCGACTCGTGTCTCAAAGAGAACGTCTTGTTTAGTCCCCCTCAGTCCTATGAGTTGTAGCCTATAGTCGCGTTTGTACACGTGAATTTCGAGCGACGAATAGAGTCCGGAAGGATCCTTGGCGAGGCGACCGATCTTTGTCATCGCAGGACCATTGGCCAGAAGCAGTGACAGCCTCGGACCGGGAGCGACCACGGTCGGGCCTAAGGAGGCAGTGCGCGTCCAGCGTTGAGGCAAGAGGCCTCCCCCCCTGCCCGGAAGTGGAAGATTGGGAACAGCAAGTTGTTGCTCGCGCGCGGCCTGATCATCGCCGCCCCCCCCGGGACGCGTGGTCATCGCATGGCTCGCCAGCACCCGAGGCCAGTAGTTCTTATCTATCTTGAGTCTATCAAAGGGAACGGCAAGAAGTGTTTCGACGATTCCGGTGCGCTTGTCTTGCGATTCGGGAGTGTCACCAGGCCGAATGACACTCACTAGAACATCCGGGACAAAGTTATCTCTCGCAATGGCGGGTACGGAGCAGACGAGAGAGAGCAAACAGCACAGGATCAGCCCGTAAAGACTCCTTTGCGTCCGGACCCTCAAACACATGTCCATACCCTTCCCTACCGACAAGCTCTGCCGGGCGATGCCGATGGCCGACCCCGGATATACCATCATCTAGACTATCAAGATAGTCAAACGCTCGTCCATGTCAAGTTCAAATCGAAAGCCCTACCGAAAAATGGGGTACGGGTTGGCCCCGTACGAAACCCCGTGGCAGGGCAGCCTTTTCGACGGGCATGCGGTCTGGATCGCGCACGGGACAGCCTGGCATTGGATGCCGGGAATTCGGCACGGCACAGCGCAAGGACTGCAGACCGGGGGAAATACGCATGGCGCGGGATAGAATTGATCCAGACAAGCATCATCCCGCGGTAACCCGAAAGAAGGCATTGCATCGGCCTGATCGGTGGCGAGCAATGCGCACGCGCAGAAAACTATGACAGCTACTAAACCGACGACCCTCTTCATTGCAGACCTCAGAGGTTATGCCCAAGAACGCGTGCCGCGTCCCTGAACGTTGGCGTTATACAACATATTGATATTTGTCAATATAATAGCATATAAACCGCCAAAATGTCAACTAATTCCGTAACGGAGCGCCGTATCTATTCAGTTCTCGAAGCCTGTGCTTGCCACCGTGGCTCACAGGCGTGCGCCCGCAATCAAGAGGAGATGGACCACGTGGGTCATGCCGACTGAAGACGCCCAAACCAGCGGCGAGCGGCCGAGCTTGTCCACGCTGTTTACGTTTGCGCCACCGGCTATGAGAAATTCTGCTACTCCGGGATGACGTTTTCGTATTGCCAATGCCAGCGCGGTGAAGCCTCCTTCATCCACAGCATTCACGTCCGCGCCATTGTCCAATAGCAATCTGACCACTCCGGCATGCCCTCTGAAGGCAGCTTCCATGAGCGCAGTTGCCCCCCGCGCGCCTATCCTATTCACCGCAGCGCCCCTTGCCAGAAGCAGTTCCACGGCCGCTAGATGGTTTCTCAGCGCGGCCCAGATCAAGGGTGATCTTCCATCTTTGTCCTGAGCGTTGATGAAGGCCCCCGCGTCCAGCATTAATCCCATGATCCCGGTGTGCCCGTTCATAGCGGCTCGGATAAGAGCGGTAAAGCCGTACTTGTCCGCTGCATCGATACGTGGTGCGGCCTTCAACAGGAGCCTCACCACTGCCTCTCTGTTCTCCATCGATGCCCTCATCAAAGCCGTGTCGCTATCTTCGTCAGCCGCGTTCACATCAGCGCCCATATTAAGCAACACCTCAACGAGACGCTCATGGCCCTCTCTGGCGGCCAACATGAGGGCGGTTCGGCCGTACCTGTCTCTTGAGTTGGGACTCAAGTCGCTGGAAGTAAGCCTAATTACTTCGTCAATGTCTCCTGATTCCGCTGAGGACATCAGATACCTGACCACGATCCACCTTCATATGCTACAGTTTGGCCGAAAGGGTTGCTGGTCCAGGATACCGAGCCGCTGAGCGGTGTTAGCGACACGGAGCCGGGGGAGGCGATGCTCCCCCGGCAGTCAGAGTCTGCCTCAGTATGCCCTCAACCCCGCAGCCTTTTCGCGCGCCCTGTCTAGATGGCCGCTTGGATCTCCGGGGAGAGCTTCTTTATTTGATAGCGCACGTTACCAAGGTTGGCGTTGGAGTCGGCCACACATGCCAAAATGGCCTCTCTCCCCAGGAAGCTCATAACAATAATGCCCTCCTTGTACTCCATCATTCCTTGGCTCATGCTACCGACTTTCAGTTCTCGTCCCATGACCTCCGCGGTTCCTACGCCGGTGGATATCACGGCGCCGATTGCTTCCACATCCATGGACGCGCCGTTGGTCAATCCATCGATGACGAAGCCATCACGGCCGACTACGACCGCGGTATTGATCCCTTCAACCTTGAGCAAATCGCTCAGTTTTTGTTTCACGCCTGGCATTTTATCCCTCCTTGCCGTTAGTAGGCCTGCTCAGCAGGATCCTTACTTATCGATGAGTTCCACGACCAACCTCGTGTCCCCAGGGTTTCCGACGGGTTCCAGTGTCTTGAGTCTCGCCCGTTTTCCCAGGTTCTTCTCGGCAATCGCTATGGTTAGGGCAGCGAATGGGCAGCCGAAGGGAGGTATCCCTTCCTCTTTGAGCTTCATAGTGAGCGGGAAGAAGGAGCACTGGGTAATGTCCGCTGTCAAATCGTTTCCGTTAAGCTTGAAAGCCATTTTCTCGCACATTCCCGTTTGGACCATGGTTTCCCCAAGCTTCGCGGACAGCTTGTCCACGTCATCCACGCACGAGAAGTCGACGCCAAGCTTTCCCAGCATGTCCAGGATATCGGGCGCAGCCCTCCGCATGACCGCAGCCGAATTCTCTCCGACAACGCCGTGAAGCGCTTTGTAGATCCCGTACAGGATTCCTTCCACCGCCCTCGTGTCAATCTTGTCCGGTGCCATTTCATCCTCCTTTGGTTTCACCTACGCATAGGTTTTTGGAATCGGAGGTCGGCTGACCTCCGTTCGTCAACTGCTGGTGCGCACACCTTGCATGGAGGAGCACGCAATGATTGCTTTCTCAGGTGCTTATCCATTCTACGGCCTGCTCCATTTTGCCTTCTCTGAGTAAGTCCAGGGCTTGCTCTAATCGGTTGAGAGTATCGGGATCGCCTCCTTCGCCCCGCAACTGTCTTATTCGTGTTCCCAGCGCGATCTGCAGCGCCAGAGCCTGCTCCTCTTTGCTTTCAGCGGTGGCGAGCATTTCTTTGAACCGATCCACTTCATACGGTTGGAACTGAAGAAAGTGGCGGATCACGTACTCCGCGCCGGCCAGCATTTCTCTAATCCGATTTACGGGGGCCTGAGCGCGTGAGCCGCGTTCTGCTTGTGGCAGTTGACTCCCCGTCGGAACACTGTCCTCTTGAGCAGGCAAGGGTCCATGCGCTTCATGAGCAGGCACCACCGTCCGGGCCATATCAAGGGTCAAAGGCGCGTCGGTTCCGGCACTGAGAGTAAGAAGTTGCGCTACAGCAGCCTTTAAACCCCGTACGTTTTCGGTTACGTTCTCAGCGAGATAGTCGATAATCTCTTCGGGCATGGGGCGGTCTTGGACGAATGACTTAATGAGGTCGCGACACTCGTTTCGGTCGCCCATGTGCAGGCTGACAATGACTCCTGCCCCCAGTCTGGACAGCAGCCTTGATTCAACGCCCGCCAGCCGGGTGGGAGGAACGTCTGACGTTATGACTACCCACCGATGGGCCCTTAGCATATGGTTCAGGACGGCAAAAAGGTCTCGCTGCACATCCTCCCGTCCTTCGCAGAGCTGAATGTCGTCGAGGAGTAAGATTTCGGCAGTGAGCAGCCACTCCCTCAGCTCAGCCCTCTTGTGGAGGCGGATTGCTCTTTCTACTTCCAGTTCCAGATCTGCAACATTTAGGAGGAGCACCCTTCGCTCCACTGCTGCATTGGCGATGGCAGAGAGCAGGTGGGTCTTGCCTAGGCCGATGTCCGCGTAGAAGTAGAGCGGGTTATAAGGTAGCCGCGATGGGGACTTGTAGGACACGGTCTTGGCAAGCTCCACCGCAAAAGAATTGCCCTTACAAACCACGAGATTGTCGAAGGTGAGTCCCGGGTCAGGGGGGTCATTGAGAAACGCTGACTGAGATTCGTACGGCCCAAGTCCTCTGGACCGACGGAACAGCTCGACCCGCCGCGCCGTACGTTCGTCGATGACCCCTTTGAGGATGCTGACCTCCAAGAAGTCCGGAAGCCCACTCGAACCTTTTGGTTTGACCGCTTCGCTCATCGCGCACCACATTATTCAAGTCCCAATGCCAGCCGGCCGATACTGACCGAAACCGCCCCCAAGGACGCTTCCTTTTTGGCAACCACGATCAAACAGCCGCCGTCGGGGAGCCGTACGAGCGCAACGATGCCTTGTTCGTCGTCGAGCAGGGCGCGGTTGAGCCCGTCACGGGGATAGGTTTCCACGAATGCATGGAGTGCCTCTCGAAGCCGATCGATCTTATCCGGCCTTCCCGTGCTGCCGTCGGCAGACGCTTTCAGTTTTCCGTCTGAAGAGAGGACGCACGCATGAAGCGCGTATTCAGTTGTAGCTACGAACTCCGCAAGCTTGGCCGACAGGGCTTCATCGCCGGGCCCGGGTCCTCCCGCTTCCTCTTTCTTTCTTTTTTCCTCCTCCATCTTCAGCTCGTCATGCAGTTTGAGCGCCTGCATAACCGCGCGATGGAGGTCGAGGTCTATGCTTCGAGCCTCGGGCGGGTGTCCGGGCTCGAACTCAAACGATCCTTCGCCCCAACCAACGATGGCTACCAGAGCGTCCATACCTAGGAGATCATTCAAGGTGGCGTGGACCAGGGCCCCGTTCTCATAGAATACCTTGGCTGCTCCTTCGGGCCCTGTGATCGCCATGAGACCGGTCTTGCGACCCGCGTGAGGAAACTGGATAAGATCGACGATTCCCAGGTCTGTCAGTGTTCCCTTGAGCGCCATTCTTCAATCTCCCCAATGGGTCTTTTCAGAGCTGAAACTTCTCGATAACAGCACGGCTGGCTATTCGGATCGTTTCCATCACACCTGTTCCTGCGGTTGCCACAGCTTCCTGCACCGGTATCCCGTTCAGGCCCAA
This sequence comes from Thermodesulfobacteriota bacterium, assembly GCA_049323095.1. GTDB lineage: Bacteria > Desulfobacterota > Desulfomonilia > Desulfomonilales > Desulfomonilaceae > VGSG01. The sequence continues at coordinate 19,528 of JBMOME010000267.1, read as the reverse complement.
ACGCGATTCCAGTGTCCCTACGGGAAGCAAATCTTCGAGGTCCCGCTTGTTGTACTGGAGGACGAGAGGAAACTCCTTCCAGTCTACTCCGTAGCTCGTAAGGCTTTCCTGGAGCATCTGAAAGCTCTGGATGTTCTCATTGAGCCTGTTTGGTTGTGAATCAGCCACGAATACAATGCCGTCCGCGCCATCGAGTATCAGCCGTCGACTTGCCTCGTAATAAACCTGGCCCGGAACTGTGTACATGTTGAAGCGGACGCTATAATCGCCTATGCGACCTAGTGCGAGCGGGAAGAAATCGAAGAACAGCGTCCTCTCCTCTTCCGTGTCCAGGACCACGATGTCGCCCCTCCGCTCGGGATCGAGCGTGGAGTGAATATGGATAAGGTTGGTGGTCTTACCGCTTAAACCTGGTCCGTAGTACACGATCTTGAATGCGAGCTCCCTTGCTTGGTAATTTATGTGCGGCATAGTCACGACCCTCACTTGGCCTCGAAAATCCGGTCAATCAGGTTGAGGGCGTATTCTTTGAACTGGGGCGTACCTATTTTCTCGCACGCTTGAGAGTCGGTTGCTGTGGAGAGGATCCTGTTGAGGTCTTCACCCGTGCGCCGAGCTTCATGGCGCACCAGCCCGATTCGCTGGTGATCCTCGAAGATGAGCACCATCATTTTTGAATCGTGTATGAGACTGATATGAATATGGCGGTTCTCTCCCTGCTGAAGCAGTATGGAGAACTGCCGCTCGCCAACTATTCGAGCCACCTCGCGGGTCGCTGAGAACATTCCTGCCACAAGAGCCGCCATCGCCGTGGTATTCAGATATGACGTGTCGCCCGCTTCGCTGATAGCGACCCCTTCCTTGCTCACAAGCAACGCCGTCAACGCTCCCGATCTCTTGATGAGCTCAAGAAGCTTCTGGGCAATCGAGTTCGAGTTCTCTTCGCCAGTCCTGTTCATTCCTTAGCTCCTAGATTTCAGCCTGGACCGTCCGGGCTTCTGCTTACTTCTTACTGGGCTGGTACGCGTCCTGGTCAGACTCATGCGCTCTCTTTCTCATCTCGTCTCGTTTCCGAGCGGCCTCAAGAAGGAGAAATTCACTCGGCTTGCTTACAGTCGCTCTTTCCGGCTCTCTCCACGGCAAATTCAGGAAGCTGCCGCCCTCGAAGTTGAGGCACCTGTATACGGCCTCTTCTCCCTCTACCTCAGCGCATACTGCATGACGGATGTGTCCCTTGTCGAAAAAGAGCAATCCCAGCGCTCCTTCCTTCGAAGTCACCTCCACCACCACCTGCCTGCCGGTCAAAATAAGTAGTTGCACGTAATCCAGGATGTCGATCTGGTCGATATTGCCGGAAAAATCCGTGCCTGGTTGTGCAGACGAAATCATGTCGATCAAGAAATCGGGGTCCACCGGTTTTTCAAGATAGAGGATCGCGCCTTTGCTCACGCTCAGATTCCTTATCGAGGGGCCGCCAAAAGCAGTTATGACCACAACCCGAATCCGCGGACGATGGGCTCGCACCCAAGCCGTCAAGGCCAAGCCGTCCAGTTGCGGCATAAGGATGTCGGTGACCACAATGTCGAAAGATCTCGATTCCAGGAGGGCAATCGCCTCTGCGCCGTCACCGCAGGTGACAACAGGGAAACCGGCCCTGGTAAAGCAACGACCCAAACCCCAGATCACGTCGTCGTCATCGTCCACAAGGAGTATTGACGGTTTCCTTTCAGTCATCGGCCCCACGCCCGCGAGAAGGACAATCACGGAGCTCGCAAGAGACTTCCTTGACTATGCTGCACAGTCGATCGACCTGCTGCGCCACGATGAGGCGAACGGCCGTGGGGTCGTCCGCTTCCGCAATCAGATCGCTTGCGAAGGCTCTCAGCCCGGCCAGCAGTGCAGCCAGCCGATTCTGGAGCTGATGGCGGTTGTAGCCCGTTCGGTATGCCTGCTCGCGGCGCGGTTGCTTCACCAAAACGTCGGTCTGCTCGTCCGCTTCTACTCGGCTCAACGCTCGCTTGACAGCTCCCACGAGCGTTACCGTCTCATACGGTTTTTCCAGGATTTCGAATGGGAGCTCCTTCCAGCAAGCCGGCGGGACCATTCCGCTGGTCACTATCGCAGCCATCTTTGGTAGACGCTTGGAAAGTTTGCTCAGAAGCTCCAGACCGTTCCCGTCGGCTAGCTTGACGTCGGCAATTACCAGCGCAGGTCGATGTTTTTCCGCGGCTATGTGTGCATCTGCACATGACTCAACAGTCACCACTTCGACGCCCGGTATATCCTCTTGGAGGTTTCGGGCTGTCATGTACGCGAGCGTAACGTTGTCATCTACAATGAGGATCGTTTTCATTGTGCCCGTCGATGTTCGAGGTTTAAGCCGGAGACGCGCATTTCAATAGACTTTCCCGACGGGGGGAGCCGCTGTGCGAGCTCGGCCCGGCCGCTTCAGCACGCGCACGCATGGTCTAACGCTTGTGCAAAGGGGGTCTCCGGCCTGCCCCTCGATAGGCTTTGGCACCTATCGCCGTGAAAAGGGGATCGACCATTCGGAGACTTGAAGAGCAAAGCCTGTGCCACGGAGTTTAGACCGCGGATGGCGGTGATTATGCATGGTGATTTCGACCTATTATGCGAATAACCGCGACAGAGGTCGCTCGGGGTGAACCATGCGCCACAGGATCGATTAAGCGTGGGCATCACGCATGGGCCAGGTAATGTCATGATATCAATGCGTTAAGAAATCAACGAAGGAGTGAAAATCACGCAAGCACAAGAGCGAGATGAGTCATCTTCACTCATCTAGGCCGAGAGATTTCATTTGGTGGGCAAGAGCGTGGCGAGAAATGCCGAGAAGACGGGCAGCTTCTTGCTTGGCGCCGCCCGAGCGTCTTAAGGCTTCTTCTATCAATGAACGTTTTAGATCGTCAGCAACCTCATGAATAGACTGAGTGTCAGGGAAACGGGACACGAAAGACCACTCCCTTTGGCTGCTTTCCAAGGCCAGGGAATGGACACCGATTCGGCCGTCATCCGACAGGATAAGAGCTCGTTCGAGTATGTTACGCAATTCCCTCACATTTCCCGGCCATTCGTACCGGAGCAGGCTGTTCATTGCGGCCGGGTCCACTCTCGGGACCACGGCAGTAACTCTCTCCGAAACGAGGTTTCGCAAGATCTCTTTCACGAGCACTGGGATGTCCTCTCGTCGTTCGCGCAAAGAGGGCACCGTTATTGTGAAGACGTTAAGCCGGTAGTACAGATCGGCACGAAAATGGCCCAGAATCGCTTCTTGCGCCAACATCTTGTTGGTTGCGACAATCAGGCGTGCGTCCACCGCTATTTGTGTTTCGCCTCCAACCCGGGTAAATGTCCGGCTGTCGAGGAAGGTGAGGAGCTTTGCCTGCATGAGGAGGGACAAGTCGCCTATTTCGTTCAAGAAGAGCGTTCCGCCCTCGGCAAGCTCCAGGAGTCCTCTCTTTCTGCCGCGTGACCCGGTAAATGCTCCGGGTTCGTGTCCGAAGAGCTCGGATTCGGCGAGCTCCGGGGCGACAGCAGCACAATTGATGGTGAAGAAAGGGCCTTCGGACCTTCTGGAATGGTCGTGGATGTACCGGGCCAAGTAGTCCTTTCCGCTGCCGCTCTCACCCAGAAGCAAGACGATGCTGTCAGTGGCGGCTGCTCGGCGTGCCCCAGCCAAGCAAACCTGCATGGCCCGGGAAGGATACTCAGGCACGGAACCGCGCGCGTCAGCGGCTTCCGCGGCGCCCGAGTGGGGCGCTCGTCCCGATTTGCGAAGTAAACTGAGTTCAGCCTCTTTGATGCCCTCGCGAAGCGCCGTCTCGAGAGACAGAAGTAGCTCGTCCGGTTCGAAAGGCTTGGTCAAGTAATCACATGCTCCCCGACGCATAGCTTCCACCGCCACCTTAATCGAGCCATGCGCGGTCATAATGATGTAGCGAGCGCTGGGATAGATCTCGCGCAGTTCAGCCAGGAGGTCGGTTCCCTCTATGTCAGGGAGTTTGAGGTCTACGAGCACGATATCGGGAAGCACAGTGATAATGGCCCGACGCGCGGCGGCGCCGTCATGAACTCCGACGGTTTTGTAGCCCTGACTTTTCAACAGATGTTCTAAGGATCTGACGAGCTGGACTTCATCATCTATGATCAGTACAGTTCCCGACATGTTCTATTTAACCATTGGCTTTCGTTCTCGAAGAAATCGTATTCGCCCACAAGGGCGAATTGCCAAAAAATTAGAGGACATAGACCGAGAGATCAGGGTGTCACTATACCCACTGGAGCCTGTTCGTCAAGGACACTGCCCGTGGTCTTCTGAACGAGCTAACATCTTGTGACCATTTCCTGTATAATAATATGTATTCCTCAAGGGTTATCGATGCCGAGCGCTTTTATGTTAAGTTTCCCTAACAGCCGGAAAAGGATCCAACGAGCTTTGGCGGGGGCACAATCCAGTGAATAGGCGCCGATTACTCATACTCGATGAAAACCCTATCGAAGCAGGCGCCACTGCGGAATCGGCGCGCAAATGTGGGTACGACGCGATCGCAGTCCTAGGCGACTGGAGCCAGGCTGCCGAAAAAATTAGGGAGTCGCGGCCGGACATTATCTTGATTGACCAGGCGATCATGGAGCGCGAGCACGGGATCGAGACCGGCCGACTGCCCTGCGACGGGTTCGACTTGCCCGTGGTGCTGCTCCTGAAAGCATGGGATGAAGCGCATCTGCGCGGGATTGAATGGGGTCAGCCGGTGGGGTATCTCTGCAAACCGGTGACGCCGCGTGAACTTGGAGTCGCTGTGGAGATGACGCTGCGCAATCATTCGGCGGCCAAACGAGTCAGCGAGGCCGTACAAAGGCTGGAACTCGCCCTGGAAGGGTCTCGCATCGGCATATGGGACATGAACCTTCAAACGCGGGAGGTCTTCTACAGCCAGACAGTGGGCCGAATATTCGGCTATGAGCCGAATGAATACGAAGGAACAATCGGAGCCTGGCAAACTAACGTTCATACCGACGATTGCGAACACGTCCGCCAAGCATTCAAAGCGCATGTCGAGGGGAAAACGTCTCGATACGAGTCCGAGCATCGGATTCGGACCAAGTCGGGAGAATGGCGTTGGAGCCTTGCGCGCGGCCGGGTGATCTCGTTCGACGAGAACGGTAAAGCGCTTCGGATGATCGGAACAACTCAGGATATTACCGAAAGGAAACTGGCGCAGGAGCACCTGAAAGAAGTGCAAAAAGAACTGGTGGAGTTAGTCGAGGATCGCACCAGCGAGTTGAGCAGTGCGAAACGGGAATTGACCGATGTCATGCAGCGGTTGAGACAAGCAAACGAGAAGCTTCAGTCTTATCTACGAAAATATAGGCTCTTGGTGGATAGTGTCCAGGAAGGAATTGGTGTTGTTGAAGGTAAATTCTTGCGATTTGCAAACCCGTACGCTGCGAGCATATGCGGATACTCTACCGAAGAGATGTACAAGAAGCCTTTCGAGGAATTCATATATCCGGAAGATCGCGAGTTCGTGGTGCACGACTACCTCAGCATCCTTCGGGGCGAATTGACACGCAAAAGCCTAAGCTTCCGAATCGTAGACAGCACGCGCAACGTCAAATGGCTCGATGTCTCAGCCGTCCGCATTTGGTGGGAAGGGAAACCCGCTGCCCTTCTGTTTGCTGTCGACAGCACCGAGCGTCGAAATGCCGAGATAGCGGCTCGCCGCGGAGAGCTCTTGCTTCGAACCGTCTTCGACAATGTAAATAGCGGGATTCTGGTGCTCGGTCCGGATCGAGCGATTCTTGCAGCCAACGACTACTGCAGATCGGTTCTTGGTATCTCCGAGGAAGACATTGGGGAAGATCTGGACGAGGTCGCCCCAGGTGCTCATACGCTGGTAGCTGCAGAGCCTTCAATGGAATTTTCGGGAGCTACGGTCCGTCTCAAAGACGGGACAATCAGGACGCTCAGTTTTGCAACTCGAGTCCCTGAAGACACCTATTACCGCATCATTGCATTCAGGGACATCACTTCCATCATGGAAGCCGACGAACGGCGGAGGCGTGCGGAGCAGCTTGCCGTCGTCGGTGAGATGGCTGCGCGTCTCAGCCACGAGATCAAGAACCCGATGACAAGCATTCTCTCAGGCCTTCATCTCTTGCAACAGCGGATAGTCCAGGGGGAGGAGGCCCAGCACATCTTGGATATGGTGGTTGAGGAAGTTCGATCTCTCAAGAGCTCCATTTCCCATGTGCTGGAAGCGGCCCGGCCTTCGGTCCTGGACGTTGGGGGCTTGTACGCAGACCAACTGGTGCTGAACGTGTATGAGGTTTATCGGTTGAATGCCCGATCCGAGGGCGTTGACCTCCGAGTGACGAGGGGGGAAGACAACGTGTACCTGGAAGGAGACGAGCAAGCCCTGAGGCGAGCCCTGTCCAATCTGGTCCAGAACGCCCTCGAAGCGTGCAGGAGAGGAGACAGTATCGAGATCGGGTGGCAATACCTTGACGAGGGCGAGGCAGAACGCATAGCACCAGACTTTGGCGCCCCCATTGTCAAGATGTTCGTTCGGGATACGGGCCCGGGCCTCCCCGGAGACCTTACGGAATCAAACCTCTTCAGACCTTTCATTACCACCAAGGAATCCGGTACCGGGCTAGGGCTTTCGATCGCCAGGGAAATCGTGGAAGAGCAAGGCGGCGAGGTGATCGTTTCTTCCACTGCCAATTCTGGAGCGAACTTTTCGATTGTATTGCCGGCAGGAGAGCGGCCAAAATGTTGGGAAATGCGCTGCGTGGCAGGCTGCTCATTCGCAACTGCCGACGAACCTTGTTGCTCTTGCGAAGTGCAGAACGCTGAACGGAAGGTCTTCTGCTGGAACGTGCGGGGCCGAGCTCTCTGGATAGAGACTGGGATGTGGCCGAGGAAGTGCGTTACGTGTCCGGTTTTTCGGCGATCCAATTTGTCATACTTCGTGGGAGCTGCTCGTCGGCCCGAATGAGATTCGATTGCTATCGGGTCGCCGGCGTCTCTCGCTGGGGCGAGATCCCTTTCATTCCGGCGATTGAACCAACAGGGCTCGGAACGACGCCCCTTGTCGCCAGTGCGATGGCTGCCGCATATTCAAGGTAGCGACTGAGGAATACCTATGCAGAATCTCAGATCGAGAAAGCCCACCGCGGTCCGGCCCAGGGCCAAGCAGCAAAGGAAAAGCCAGTTCCGGCAATTCCAGGCCACGGAACTGTACTGCCCAAAATGCGGTCGATCGATGCCGGTGCGCGAGCGGCTGCTTCTTGTCCTCCCGGAAGGTGACAAGTACGAATACCTTTGTGCGGCCTGCGGCACTTCCGTAGGAGATCGCATCGTTCGCGGCGAACAACAGCCGCTTCTCGTCGTTCCTAGATGAGAGCAGTCCGGCCCCTTATCTCTAGTGCTTCAAAACGGCGACAAGCACCGAAACCATACAAGGATGTGGTGCCCCGGGGGACGCGGGGTCACCGCATTCTACGCGCTACGAAGCGTCTGGACCGGCAGAGACGCCGGTCCCTACCAAAAGCCTTGCATCATACCTGCCGGTACATGCCTTGCCGCGAGTTCCACGGCGACCTAGGTTAAGAAAGAGATTAATTCATCTGTTGCAAAGCCGGATCAATAGGGAGATTCCATCATGGCGAACCCCATATGCTTCTTTGAAATACCTGCGGACGACTTACCCGCGCTTCGCAAATTCTATGAAGCGCTGTTCGGCTGGGCTTTCACCAGATTCCCCGGGCCGATGGAGTACTTCAAGATTCACACCGGCCAAGCGGAGCTTGAGGGCGGCATGATGGCTCGCCAGCATCCCCAGCATGTTCCAACGAACTACGTGATGGTCGAGGGAATGGACGAATTCCTGAAGAAGGCTGAGAGCCTTGGAGCCAAGGTTCTCGTTCCCAAGAGTCCTGTGAAGGGAGAAGGCTGGTTCGCTGTACTCATGGATCCGCAGAACAACCCATTCGGGCTCTGGGAAACGGACACGAGCGCGCCGTGAATACGTTGAACGCGCAAGGAGGAGCAGGCGTCAACCCGCTTTGAGCCACAGGGGCAGGAGGAGTTCTTTCATTTGACGAGTGTAGGACTTGAGCCATTTTTCATCGGGGAATCGGTTTCGGCCGATAGCTCTGCGGATTTCTTCCGCGAGTGGATGGTTTGGAAATTTATCGAGGAATTGCTCATAAAGTTTGGAAAATTCTTGGAAGGCCGATGCCATAGCTGCCTCCATGAAATTAGCACCTTATTGTCTCCTGTTAGTATGAGACGCTCGATAATGAATTAAGTTTCTTCGTTTATAATTTATTATTATTGATATATATTTGTCATAGATCGCGCGGAGAGTCGGAAGAACAAAAAAAGAAGGACGGCGTTGTGCCGTCCTTCTTCAATCTACGAGAGAGCGGTGTTTAGCTCACTCGGAACTTGTACACCTCGTTGGTCTGAGGATCGATCACGTGGACCGCGCAGGCGATGCACGGGTCGAAGGAGTGGACTGTTCTGAGGATTTCCAGAGGCTTCTTGGGATCAGCCACCGGGGTGCCGATCAGGGCGTTCTCCACGGGGCCTTTCTGGCCTGCATTGTCACGCGGACCCAGGTTCCAGGTGGAGGGAACTACCTGCTGGTAGTTCTTGATCTTGCCCTTTTCGATGTTCACCCAGTGGCCCAACGAGCCTCGTGCCACGTCGTTCAAGCCGAAACCTTGGCCGTTGGTGCTTTCATCGAGCTTGTAATCGGTGAAGGTCTTGGTATCGCCCTTCTTGAGGTTCTCGATGAGGTCCATGGTCCACTTCTCGGCTCTCTTCAGATTGACCAGGCACTTGATTGCCCGCGCGCCGATGCGGCCAAGGGTTGAGAAGAGCGCGTCGGGTTTGGCTTCGAGTTTCTTGAGCACTCCGTCCACGGTCTCCTTGACTTCCTTGTTTCCGCCGACGTACGAGACGAGGCACTGGGCCAGCGGACCGACTTCCATTGCCTTGCCGTCATAGCGCGGGGCCTTGAGCCACGAATACTTGCCGTCCTTGTCTTTGGTGTTGGGGACCGCTCCTTTGAGCTTGTCGCCCGTGAGCGGTTTGGTCTCGCCCACCGCGGGATTGAGGGGCTTGTCGCCCTCGTACCACGAGCACTTCACATCTTCAGTGATTTTGGCCGCGTCGACCGGAACCAGCGCAAGCTTGCCGTCCACGATCGCGCCCCTGGGGAAATAGAACGTATCGGGCTCTTTGTCACCCTCGGGGAAGTCGCCATACGCCAGGAAGTTCTTGTTGCCGCCGACCTTGAACCAGTCTTTGTAGAATGACGCGACTGCCAGAACGTCGGGGACGTACACCTCTTCAACGAACTTGATTTGCTCGCGCAGCATGAAGAGATAATGGGAAATACGGTCGGCATCGAGCTGCTCGATTACTGTCACGCCGCCGGGGAGGTGGCCCTGCAGGTGCGGGTTCTTCGCTCCCCAGATCGCGGTCATCTGCGCGGCGTACACTTGCTGACGCAGGTTGTCCAGGTAATGACCGACTGCCATCAGGTTTGCTTCCGGGGGAAGCTTGTACGCAGGATGGCCCCAGTACGCGTTGGCAAACGGGCCAAGCTGGCCGGAATCCACGAATGCCTTAAGTTTGCCCTTTAGGCCTTCGTAGTACTTCTTGCTCTGAGGGCGGCCGCTGACTTTTTCGGAGAGCTCCGCGGTCTTCTTGGGGTCTGCTTTGAGAGCTGAGACCACGTCAACCCAGTCAAGAGCGCACAGTTGATAAAAATGCACCGGATGGTCGTGTCCATTTTGGGCCGCGTGAGTCAGGTTTCGGACGATTCTTGCGTTGGTGGGAATTTTGATCTTGAGCGCGTCTTCCACTGCCCTGACACTGGCCAGAGAGTGCACCAGGGTGCACACGCCGCAGGAACGCTGGGTGAGCAGATGCGCATCCCGCGGATCCCGCCCCTGGAGTATGATCTCCAGGCCTCTAAAGAGTGTGCCGCTGCTCCACGCGTCCTTAACTTTCCCGTTTGCTATCTCGACCTCGATACGGAGGTGGCCTTCTATCCTTGGAATTGGGTCAACCACAACTCTTGCCATTGCTTCGCTCCTTTTGAAAAGCTGATCTCAAAGAGCTCGGATCGGCTCTTCCGCCCGATTAGTACTTGGCTACGTAGAAGGGGGCCATAGCGTCCCAGAAATCCGGTTCGCTGCACCCGATGCAGGGATGGCCTGCGCCGATGGGCCAGTTGGTTCCCTGGTTCCACTTGATCTTCGGGCAGTTGTTGAAGGTATCCGGACCTTTGCAGCCCACCTTCGCCAGGCAGTAGCCTTTGGCTGCGCCTTCGTCGCCGAATACTTTCACGAACTCCTCGTTCTCGAAATGGCCTCTCCTCTCGCAATTGTCGTGGATGAGGTACCCATAAGCGAACAGCGGCCGGCCTTTGTCGTCAAGCGCGGGGAGTTTGCCCAGCAGCAGATAATGAACCACGGTTGCGACCATGTTGTCCGCGTTGGGAGGGCAACCCGGAATATTGACCGTCTTGACACCGGTAACGGCCGAGATGCTTTTTGCTTCGGTAGGATTGGGCTTGGCCGCCTGCACGCCACCGAAGGATGCGCAACTACCCACGCAAATGGTGGCTGCGGCGTTCTTCACTACCTCGGTGGTAATCTCCACCATGGTCTTGCCGTGGATTTTCCCATAGACGCCATTGTCCTTGGTCGGGAGAGCTCCTTCGGCAATGCAGATGTATTTGCCCTTTTTGTCCGCCACGGTCTTCTTGAGAATTTCCTCCGCCTGGTCACCGGCTGCAGCCATTATGGTTTCGTTATATGCCAGGTCGATGACGTCTAGGACTATGTCCGCGGTCCATGGATGAGTGGTCCGAATGAATGATTCCACGCACCCGGTGCACTCGGCATTGTTCAACCAGACGACCGTCGGGCGTTCCTTTGCCGCGGCTTCCGCAATTTTCGGGACAAAGGACATGGGAAGGCCCAGAATGGTTGCCATCAACCCGCAGAACTTCATGAAGTCTCTGCGGGATACCCCTTTCTCCACCAACCTTTCTGGCATCTCGATGGGCTTGTCCATAAGCTACCTCCTTCTCTAGGCTGTTTCGGCTAAAGTTGGTTTCTACGTTGACTTAAGAGACCGGCAGGAGCTCATTCTATGTTCCCCCCACAGCTCCGCCTCAAGCCCCAGAACTTGGCGTTCAATCGATCAGATTTCGCGTGTCGGCATAACACGAGCAAGAGGCGGCACCGATACATTTGGAATGAGCCTAGCTCCCCTGACAAGGGGTTAACATAGATGAGAAACGGGGTAAAATCAAGGTAAATGTTCAGCAATTCCACAGTGCTACGATATTTCAGGGCGTGCTACTAGACGCTTTGTTCCACCGCGACCAACGTCCTCTCGATGTCTTCCTCTGAATGCGCCGCACTCACAAACCAGGCCTCGAACGCGGATGGCGCCAGATAGATCCCTTGATCCAGCATCCGAGAAAAGAACTTCACAAACGCGCCCCTATCCGATGTGAGAACTTCTTCGTAACAAGTCACCGGGCCGGGATTGAAAAAGAGCGACATCATTGACCCCACGCGGTGCAAAGTATGGGGAATGCCTTTTCCGGCCAGAATGTCCTTGACACCTTCCGCGAGTTTCGCCGATTTGCTCTCCAGTTCTCGATAGATCTCACCGGTCTGCAGTAACTTGAGCGTTGTCAGTCCCGCGGCCACGGCCAAGGGATTCCCTGACAGAGTTCCTGCCTGATACACGCCTCCTTCCGGCGCAAGAGACTCCATGATGGAGCGAGGGCCGCCGAATGCACCGACAGGAAGTCCGCCGCCGATTACCTTCCCTAAACAAGTGAGGTCGGGCGTCACTCCGTACAGCTCCTGCGCGCCCCCGGGAGCCACCCGAAAGCCGGTGATAACCTCATCGAAGACGAGCAGCACCTCGTGCTTTGAGCAGAGGTCCCGAAGTCCAGCAAGGAACCCTTCTCGGGGCGGAACAACTCCCATGTTCCCTGCTATGGGCTCCACAACCACCGCGGCCACCGAATCTGCCTGCTCGCTCAAGCATTTGGCCACTTGATCCAGGTTGTTGTACTGGAGCACGATAGTCTCCCCCACCACACTTTCCGGCACGCCCATAGAATCGGGAATTGCGAAAGTGGCGGCTCCTGAGCCCGCCCTCGCGAGGAGACCGTCTGAATGCCCGTGATAACAGCCCGAGAACTTAACGATCTTGCTCCGGCCTGTGTACCCTCTGGCTAGACGAATTGCGCTCATCGTGGCTTCGGTTCCGGAACTGACCAGCCGCACCATTTCAATGGATGGGACCATTTCCGTGATGATTTGGGCCATTTCCACTTCGCGTTGGGTGGGCGCGCCGAAGGATGTGCCGTCCTTCATGGCCTTATCCAACGCCTCCAGCACACGGGGATGCGCGTGTCCCAGAATCAAAGGTCCCCAGGAACCGACGTAATCGATAAATTCGTTCCCGTCTTCGTCTACAATCCGCGAACCCTTGCCGGAACGGATAAAACGAGGTGGAAGGCCCACGGCTTTGAAAGCCCTGACCGGTGAGTTTACCCCCCCGGGGATCACCTGCCTTGCTTGCTGATACAGCGACTCGGATGTCTTAGTACCGGGCATGATGCTTGTTCCTCTGCTACTCCTCATCTCCGAAATAGGTCATGCTGGTCTTCTTGAGCTCGCGTTCGCTAAAGAGGATCTCATAATCCTTTACGCCCACGGCCTCGGACATTTGCCTGACGATATCGAGACATCCCTCTTCTGAAGCCGCGTGAACCATCGTGAACAGCCTCGCGCCCTTTTCTCCGAACGGCGGGCGCTCGTAGCAATGGGTCACCTGCGGGAATTGGGTCAACAATTGGCCTACTTCATCCACGCGGTCCGGCTCCACAGCCCAGATAACCATGCCGTTGAATTCTATCCCTGCCTCGATGTGCCGAATCATCGCGCCGATCCGACGGATGACCTCCTCATCCTGCATACGGCGGACCCGACGGATTACTTCGTCCTCCGAGATGCCAAGCTCATGAGCGATCTTCGCGTACGGTTCCAGAGACTCATCAAGGTCTCCCTGGAGGGCCATGAGGATTTTCTTGTCGATGCTATCCAGCTTCACGTGGGACATCAGTCTGGCGTGCCCAATCAAATTAGCCTACTATATACTCCGGTGACGACCATGAACAGCGAAATGCGCACCCTTTGCCTCGTCTTCCCTATGAACATAGAAGCCGCGCCGTTTCTGGAGCGTATCGAAGTAAGACGAGAGTGGTCAAGCGGTAAAGCCCGGTATCGAGAGGTCTTTTTTGAAGGCCACCATCTCTTGATCGTCAAATGCGGCGTCGGTCCGGAACGTGCTGCCGCATGTGTTCGCGCCTTGCCCGCCAACCCTGCGGCCATCCTGTGTGTTGGAACATCAGGGGCCCTGGTGCCGGAACTTGCCGTGCACAACCTCATTATCTCGTCGGAAACGGTAAACGCGGCTCAGCCGGATCAGGTCCTCCCGTCGTCGGAATTCCTTGTGAAGAAGGTCGTTGACGCAGTAGCTTGCGAAGACCTGTGCCACAGCATTGTGCGCCTTGCAACCTCGAATGCGGCCGTGTTTCATCGACGCCAACGGGAGCTTCTCCACCGGTCCACCGGAGCGCACGCGGTGGACATGGAGAGCCATAGCATAGCCGTTGAAGCGCACAAATTGGGCGTCCCGTTCGCGTCTCTTCGTGTGATTTCGGACCACGTGGATTCGCCTCCCTTGCCTGACCCCGCGGTTTTGAAGAGATTCTGGCGCAGCCCTAGACGTCTGCCGTCCAATCTTTCCGGCGCTTTGCGGTGGGGAACATTCATTCGCAATTTTCGGCGATCGGTGCGAATTCTCCCCCCAGTGCTGGTGCGATTCATCCGGGATTGGCACCGGCTTCCCGATGGTATCTGATGGACCGTCACCTGTGCGAAGGCTTTTTCAGCAAATCTTTCTTGACATTTGGGTGCCGCAAGTTTAAGCTGCGTGCGCTAGCCTTGCAGTCGCCCGGCGGAACGACCGTATCCTCCTTACATGGAGCCATACCCTTTTGTCATGACCGTCGGGCTTCTTTTTGTGCACTGCCCGTGAAACCCGCCTGTTCGAGTCGTTCCCCGGCAATTGAACGATCTAATCCTAATTCGCTTTCAATCGGATGACATTAACAAGAAGAGCATGGTGGGACAGGCGGGACGCCCATAGGCGTCAGCATAAGGTTCAGCTCATTCTCTGAATTATGGTGTCCCGCAGGGACACACAGATAGTAGCCCGGCAATTCATTGCCGGGTGAGGTGAACCCTGAAAGAATAAAATCTCTTAGTCCCGGAGGGACGGCAGAGTTACTGCCGAACGCGAACACTATCCGCAGACATAATTCCGGCCCCGGGGCAAGCCCGGGGCAAGCTTTCTGTCGTCCCCCTGGGACTATGAGTACCGGAGATTTCGGAGCTTTTCCCGGCGATGAATCGCCGGGCTACTTTCGGTTGCCCCTCTGGGGCCACCCAAGGTCAAATATAGTGATGATATTTTGGCGCCTATGGGCGTCCCGCCTATCTAGAAATGACCCGCATTCCGCGACGCGCGGCGCCGTCCCAACGTTAAGAATGAATTACTTCTTCGAAAGCGATGTGGTATAAGCCAAGAGCTGGTTTGTTCTTCGGGAGAGTTTCGTGAGAGAACCGGCATCCATTGAGCCCTCAGGGTCCATCAGTTCGGGCGAGCCCCACCGCCCGTCAGTTGCCCTGCCGAGGAATCGTGCAGACCTGGTGTTGCTTCTGGGCCTCCTCTCGCTCTGCCTGTGCTGGCCTGTGGGGCTTGTTGCCTGGATCTTGGGACGGACCGACTTACGGCGCATCGAAGCCGGTCAGATATCCCGCGAACGGGTCGGAGTGCTCAAGCTGGGCATGGGCCTTGGAGTGGTGGGAATGGCGCTGTTCGTTGCAACAGTGGTAATTGCCCTCATCTCTCCACCCCGGATTCCTGTGCTCGCGGATCTGCACACATTGTTCAACCCCTCGCCTTTGCCTGCTCATCGAATTGCATACGTGGGCGAATGGCAAGGAAACCAGGGGACCGTCATCCGAATTCGAGCGGACGGGAGAGGTGACTTCAAGACTCGCAACAGTTCGGTCACGGGCGGTGTAGTCACCATTCAAGAAGATTCCCTGTCCATCGGCTTTCTTGGGCTTTCACGGAAATGGCACGTAGATGTGGCGCCTCATGTCGAAAAGGGCGTGTGGATCATGGAATTGGACGGCGAAAAGTTCGTACGCCGAGGGACGGGGCCGGATATGGTCATATAGTGTTTCTCGAAAATCCCCACGTTTCGCAAGTAGAATCCAATGAATGAGAATCGTATCTTGGGTGCCACTGTTGGCTTGCCCAGCAGTGTTCGTTCAACAGGCACTGCTGGACAAGCCAGTCCCGCGTCTCGCGGGAGCACCCACAAGTGAATCCGGTCTTATTTCCGAGAATTACTATATGAATCGGGCTGCGGAATGCCTATCCCAAGATCTCTTGCACAACCCTGATGAATTGTTCCCCGCGGTCGAACTCGTTCCGGAAAAGCCCGAATGATGCGCATCCGGGCGAGAGAAGGATCACATCACCGGCACGGGCTTGCGCCATCAATGCGTGCACGGCTTTACTCAGATCGTTGAACCGTCCGATCACTTTGTGGGACCCGCCTGCTTTCACCAGCTCTCGTTCAAGCCCGACCGTTCCTTCGCCTTCCAATAGAGCTATCTTTTGGGCCTTTTCGGCCGCGGCGATTGCGAAGGCGGCGGGGTCCAACTTCTTGTCCGCTCCGCCCGCGATGAGGAGAATGCGTTTGCCTTGGAGTGCTGCCAGGGCCGCACAACCCGCGACCGGCGTAGTGCTGGTTGAATCGTTGACAAATCCTATGCCGTCTTTCTCGCCAAGCCATTGGAGACGGTGTTCCACTCCTTCGAACGCTTCCACCTCTTTCTGGATGACCTCATCGGACACGCCCAGCTTTCTGGTCAGGCTGACCGCAGCGGCCACGTTCTCTCGGTTGTGAGCGCCCGGCAAAGGAACAGACCAGTGTTCGGGTATATCATCGATGCTGAAGAACGCCTTCCCCGCGGGGGCTTCTACGGCAAGCGCTGCTGTCTCCGGCTGATCCTTGTTGAAGAGGCAGAAGGCGTCGCCCCTCTGGTACAGGTAGATTGCCTTCTTGTCCTGGATGTAATCGTCCATCCCGGAGTAGCGGTTGAGATGATCTGCATGGATGTTCGTGAAGACCGCCGCGTTCGGCGAGAGCCGCGCGTCGTGAAAGCCCTGGAGCTGCCAGCTTGATAGTTCCAGCACCACCATGTCGTTCGGCCGGGCCGTCTCAAGGAGGGGCAGCGTGGCTTCGCCCATGATATTGCCTGAAAGAAATACCCCAGGCCGAAAGGAGGAGAGGATTCTGTGCACGAGCACGGTCGTGGTGGTCTTTCCTCGTGTGCCGGTAATGCCGACTACTTGACCTTCAAAGTGCTTGCAGAAGAGCGATTCGTCCATCTCGATCGGCACGCCGTGATCTTTGGCAAGAGCGAGAAACTCGGAACTTCGGGGCACGTCGGCATTTCGCAGGATCATATCTGCGTGGATGAAGTCCTCCGGATCGTGCCCTCCCAGTTTGAGGCGCAAATCCAAACCTTTGAGCATCTCAAGAGGCGCGGCGAGCTCGTCTTCGTTCTTCAGGTCCGTAACAGTGACCCGCGCGCCGCACCGTACGAGGAACAGGGTATCCTTCAGGCCGCGACCGAGCAGTCCCAGCCCCATGACAGTAATTCGTTTACCTTGGAATAGTGGCTTCGGATGGGGCATTGGCATACCATCAGCATTGCTAGAGGCTACCGGGAATCCAAAAAAATTCC
>JBMOME010000267.1:0-2550 GCA_049323095.1 Thermodesulfobacteriota bacterium | reverse complement strand
CAAGCCTGAATCCTAGATAGCCCAGTCGGTGAGGTCCGTGGAAGTGATTTCTTCAGTGGCGGAATTCTCTTCGGTGGTCAGCGTTTCGGGCGCGCTTCTGGGCGAAGCCTCATACCCGTAAGGAATGACACTGCACCGCGGGCAAACCTCGATAGGTGCTTGGTTATCAAAACCGCAGAGCGGGCAAACCGTGACCATGCCCTCGCGTGGTACCGCACCCGCGGTAAGCTGCATGATCTCTGTATCCAGGGATATCACCAGATTTGCCAGGTCTCTGACCACAATCTGAAGCATCTTGAGCTGGAGCGCTGGATCAAGTTGATTGAACAGCAGCGTGTTGATGCGCAGGAGCGTGCAATCCTCGACCGCAACTACCGAAGCAGACCGCCTCCGTCGAGCGAACGCGCCGATTTCGCCGAAACAGGAGCCTGGAAGAAAATTGGAGAGGACCCGTGCGCCTTTTACTACCTTCACGTTGCCTTCCAGCAGGACGAAGAAATCGGAATCCGCAGAATTCTCCCGTATAACGTACTCGCCCGCGCCGCAGGTGACGAATTCACCTGCCTTGGCCATTTCGTCGAGCTCTGCCTCCGTGAATTGTGCAAAGAGCTGGAATTTCTTAAGCCGTTCTACCAGGTCACGATCGAAGGTGAGGCCACGGTGCACGCCTGACTTGAGACATTCTCCAAGCCGCTCGGCCAACTCACCAGCTGTTGAAAAGCGCTTGTCCGGATCTTTTTCCAAACAGCGTTCCACGATGCGATCGACCACCTCGGTGACTTCCGGATTGATTCTGCCGGCAGGCACAGGTGTCTCCGTGCAGATCTTCGTGAGGGTCTCGTGCACGTCTTGGCCTTTGAAGGGGGCCTGCTTCGTCAACAACTCGTAGAGCACTACGCCCATTTGGTAGATATCCACCCGATGGTCCTGCTCACGACCCATCACCTGCTCAGGGGACATGAAGCGAGACGATCCCACAAGCGCATGTCTTTGTTTTTTCAGGTGCTTTCGGAAGCGCGCTATGCCGAAATCAGTAATCTTCGGGACACCTTGTGTGGAAATGATAATATTCTCAGGCTTGATGTCCCGATGCACCACTCCTTTTGAATGTGCGTAGTCTAGTGCCAGAGCGAGCTCGTAAGCGATCTCCAGGGATTTCTGAATGCTCACGCCTCCGGACCGCTGGTGCTGGAGGAGGGTCTTGCCATAGACGAACTCCATCACGATGTACAGGATCTCTCCGGTCTTACCCACATCGTAAATCACGACAATATTGGGATGGAGAAGCGCGCCCGCAGTCTGGGTTTCAAAAAAGAAATCGCGCAAGACCTTCTCCTTGGGACTCCCGGGATTCACCATGCGTTTGAGGCTAAAAAGCTTCACGGCCACGGGTCGCCGAATAATCCGGTCCATGGCGAGGTAGACTTTTCCCATGCCCCCTTTGCCCAGGGGCCGAATCATGTCGTATCGTTTGACTCGCTTTGGCTTTGCGGTTTCCTCTTCCAACCAGACCACCTCAAGAAGATGCTTAGGGCTGTGACAAAATCACTGGCCCATTGTTCGTTATGGCTATAGAGTGCTCGAAATGAGCGGACAACATCCCGTCAGCAGTTACCGCGGTCCACTCGTCAGCGAGCAGCTTGACCCTCCAGGTCCCCTGGTTGACCATTGGTTCCAGAGCCAGGGTCATACCCACTTCCAGGCGAGGGTTCCATCCCACGCCTCTGTAGTTGGGTATCTGTGGAGGCTCGTGCATGGTCCTACCAATACCGTGCCCCACGAAGTCGCGAACCACCGAGAATCCGTTTGATTCCACGTGACCCTGGACCGCTCCCGAAATATCTTGCAAGCGATTGCCCGCCACTGCCTGTTCAATGCCCTTATAGAGCGACTCTTGCGTAACCTTGAGCAGACGTGAGGCCTCCGGTGACACCTCGCCCACCGTGTAAGTCATTGCCGCGTCACCCACGAATCCTTTATAGACCACCCCTACGTCCACTCCGACGATGTCTCCCTCTTTGAGGGCCCGCGGCCCCGGGATGCCATGGACCACCTCTTCATTCACCGACGCACAAATGCAAGCCGGATACGGCTTGTTGTTTCTCATTCGGTAGCCTTTGAACGCGGGCTTGGCTTTGGCGTCCGAGATCATCTTCTCCGCCACTTTGTCCAGCTCACCGGTGGTAATTCCCGGACCTATCATTTCACCTATTCGATTCAAGACAGCCGCTACGATCAGGTTGGCTTCCCGCATGATTTCAATTTCTCGGGCCGTCTTGAGTATGATCATTCCCGGTTTCATACAGATCGATCCTTGTACATTGACCGGCCGGTACGCCTCTCCGCGCTGAACAAAGCAGCGTGACTGCGCTTAGAGGCACACCGGCCCCCGCAGAGCTCTTGATTCCGGACAACGTTCCTGCAGCCGACCGGTCACTACATCGCGAGCAAGACCGGTCTTTGCTGTCCACGGCTCCAACCATACCAGAAAAGGAGCCTGCACGTGAAGGGCTTCATGCCCGCGCCGCGAGAAGCAGCTGCAAAGGACAG
>JBMOME010000266.1:0-5838 GCA_049323095.1 Thermodesulfobacteriota bacterium | reverse complement strand
AAGCTCAGACTGAATCCGAGCGCCATCAGGGCTAGGATGACGCTGTTAATGAATCCGTAGATGATGGTTACTTCGAGCATAACAAGACTTCTCTTCTGTGTGTTCCTTGCGTCAGAGTCCGGAACTCGCGATCGTAATCCCGCTCAGGCGGGACTGGATTTCTCGCCCTGCTTCGGGCCCGGGGCAGGTGCTGTGCCGGAGCATTCTTTCCGGCCTGAATCCTCTGAACTAAGCCATCCGGCTCTATGACCCGCGTCTCTTAATAGCTTGGGATCCATTCCGATACGGGCTCCAGTATCCCTCGGGCGGGATTCGATTTCAAAACCCGGGCAACCGGAAATCTATTGCTCCTGATGGTCAATGGGGGCGTAAGACCTCCGGTGTCGAAATCTTTCAGGGACTGCAACGCATTGGTGACTCCCTCCTCGTTCAATTGCCCGGCAGCGTCGGCCCTCTTAAGACATTCGACAAAAACCTTGCCCGCGGCGAATGCCACCAGATAGTTCAAGGTTCGGTAAGTAACATCGGGATAATGCTTTGCCGTATAGGCCTTGATCTTCTTGATCATCGGCACATCGTCCATCCACCAATAGGCAAAAGGGCTCACTGCCAGAAACGTAGGTCCGTCGGGTCCCAGCGCCTCCACAACATTCTTGTCCGCGCTCCAGAGCGTGAGCACATATGTGCTCTTCAGTCCAAGATCACGGCACTGTTTGATCAAGGCCGGGTTCGAGGGGCCGACCCAGCCGTGAAAAATCACGAAATCCGGGGCCTTGCTCTTTAATTCCTCAATTTGAGCCGTGTGGTCGCCACCTTTGATGTCGCCTGCCACCTCGCCTACCAATTCCAATCTCAACCTTTCACACATCACACGGCCAAAGGCTAGAGGATCCTCGCCAAAAGGGCCCTTCGAGTAAAAGAAAGCTACCCTCGCGTTCTTCTTCGATTTGGCTATGTACTTAAGAGCAACAGCGAATTGGTCCCCGTACGTAGGTCCGACGACAAACATTGAGGGAATACCGCCGACCGCTATTTGAGCCGAAAAAGAAGTAGAGGTGTATAGGACCTTATAGCGATCTCGAATCAGCGGCGCAGTAGCCAATGCTACAGGCGTGCCTGAGCCAAAAAAACACAGTGGTTTGTTTCTTGACATCATTTCTTCGAAGACCCTCAATCCTACGTCCGGCTTGTATTGATCGTCTTGTGCCACGAGTTCGAGTTTTTTGCCGTTAATTCCTCCTTCCTCGTTGGCTATCCCTAGACTGTCCTTCATACCGCTTTCAAGTGCGTCGGCCGTCGCAGCAATGCCTGGGGGACCGGTGCGGGGGAGGCTAATCCCCACAGTAAGTTGATTCTGAGCAACGGCCGCCCCAGTGCTTGCAAAAAAGAGAAACAGAGCCAAGATGATCGTTATCTTTTTCATCACTCTCCCCCTCGGTCGGAATTAGCGGCGGTCTCGCCTTTTGGCCGTCTTGGCAGCCTTGAGGGGCAGAGAGGTCGCCCCGCTGACCCCAAAAGGTTTCCGTGGGGTGTCCCACGCGAGCGGACGCAGGCAAAACCGTCGTCGCGTTGACGAAAAAGTCCTCTAATCCTGTCTCTGAACGGACCTCACCCTCCTTCACTCCGCCAACCGCCGGGTGCCACTGCCGGCTTGTCCAGCAGTGTCTGCCACACCGTCTCAGGAAGTTACGGGAACCTACGTTGAGATTCGTGCCTCAAGATAGCTGGAATCCCCCTCACCCTACCCTCTGTGGGGCAGTCCCGCGCTTCGCGGGACTGCCTGCCGTTCCTGGCGGACTGGAAAGTCCGCCCCACGGGGGAGAGGGTTTTATGCCGCCTCGTATATTCTATTTCAAACGGTAAACGTCTTCTTACTTCGCCGGTTTCACCCACTTGGGCAGCGCGATCTTGCCGTCTGCAAGGGCCGCGGGGAAGACGATCACACGCTTGCCGTCTTCGGTCCACTGAGCCACGCATCCACATGCAGTCTGGGTAGGATCGTCGCCGTAGATCGCCTGGTTGCCTTCGTCAAACTTGATCCGGCCGATGACGCCTTTTCTGTCGGTCTTCTTGAGTTCCGCAACCAGCTTGTCCGGGTCGAGCGTTCCGGCTCTCTCGATCGCTTCGGCCAGAATATAGACCGCGTCATAAGACGGAGCAGGGCCGTGCCCTGATTCTATGGCCTCGCCGTATTTCTTGATGTAATCGTCATAGAACTTCTTTGCGGGCTCATATTTTGGCACTGAGATGCCGCTGCCCAATTCGAAGTTCAGGTTGATCAGTCCGCCGATCTTGCCTTCAAAGGTCTTCCATGCGCCTGGACCGGCCATGGGAGAGATGAACCCACACAGCATAGCGGGGACCTGCATGCTCTTCCATTGTTTGAGAAGGATGCCGCTCTGGGGCATATCGAAGATCGGCAAGATGATCTGCGTGCCGGCTGTCCTCGCTTTTACCAAGCCGGCAGAGAAATCGGATGAACCCGTGGGATAGGCTTCCGAACCTACGACCTGGAATCCCATTTTCGAGGTAACCACGCCGCTGGTGCCCTTTGCCGTGCCCTGCGCCCACAGAACGTCCTGAGCCATCACATAGAGCTTGTCATAGCCAAACTCCTGCTTCATCAAGCCCAGCGACTTGGCCAGGTACCCCACCAAGAACTTCGCATTCAAACAAACTCGGAAGCAGTACTTGTACTTCTCAGGGTTTTCCCTGACCTTTTCTTCAGACTTGGGGGACATGGCAATGGTGCCAAGCATCGGGACCTTGTACTTGGCCAGAATGTCCATCCCGGCGAGCAAGGCTTCCGAACGGAACGGACCGACGACGATGGCGTTCACCTTCTTGTCGGTGATGATCTTCTCGATCCCGAGGAGAGCTTCGGAAACCGGCACGCCCGGTGAAGCATCGCGTATGTCTATGGTTTCCAGCTTGATGGGCCTCTTTTCGGCGCCGACCTTGACTCCGCCCTTGGCATTGATCTCTTCCACGGCCATCTGGACGGCCTTCAAGGACTCTTTGCCCTCCACCGCCGTGAGTGCGGTCGGCACACCCACGAGAATAGGATCCGCGGCCAAGACCGCGGACGCCATCAGCCACGCACTCAGCACCACCAGTGCAGGTACAGAAACGAGGAGCCTCTTCATTGACACACCTCCTTCTCTTTTCATGGAAGCTGTTGGAATCTCATGAAGCGTGCACTCAGAGCCACGCGAGCACTCATACGTGAGAGAGACCGGATTACGGCCTCGTTGGGTGCTAGGGAAGAGGCCCTCCTGGCTGAAGGGCCGGGTTCAACTCTCAGTTTTTATTAGAATGCCACGAAACTGTCAATGGTGAACATTGAGTTCATGGCTAAAACAAGGATTTTGAGTCGAATCTGAACAACCGACGGCCGAATGGTCTAACCATTACAATCATAAAATGTTTGTGTCAAGAAAAAGATTTTGGTACGATAAGAAAAATTCTTGCAAATCACCCGCGCTTGAGTCATGCCTAACATCGCAAAAGGGGTGCAGATGCGCAGGTTTAAGCCTATCCGGCAGTCCAGGGTATCCGAGGAAGTCACGGAGCAGCTCAAGCAGTCCATCCTGCAAGGACATTTCAAGGCAGGAGACAGACTTCCTGCGGAGCGCCTACTAGCCGAAGACTTTCAAGTGAGCCGTGTGGCTATTCGTGAAGCATTGCGGACCCTTGAGAATTCCGGATTCATCATTACCCGACAAGGCGCGAGCGGCGGCGCGTTCGTTACCGATCTGTCATTCGACCAACTTGCCAATGCCTTCTTGGACCTGTTCTTAGCCGAAAAAATTTCCGTCCCTGAGCTCAGCCAGGTGAGGATGCTCGTGGAACCGGAAGTGGCGCGTCTGGCGGCCATGAACCTCACACCTCATTACGCTGAAGCCTTGAAACAGGCTTTGGAAGCTGAAGATCTTCCGGTGAGGTCCCTGGAACAAGACATTGAGCGAAAGACTGCGGTGCACTTCATTCTCGTGGAAATGTGCGGCAACCGCTTTTTTGAAGCCCTCATAAGGTCCCTAATGGCCTTGACTAAACTCGTGGTGCAGGCTGTTCAGCCTGATCCGGGAAAGATGCACCCCGCCGGGCTGCACCGCCCCATCGTGGAAGCAGTCCTGGCGGGCGAGCCGGAAGCCGCGGCCGCGGCAATGAGACGCCACGCGGCAGAATTCGGCCAAGCTCTGGTTACTTTCGAGAAGGCCTTTCGCGAGAGGCAGTCCCCATCCCCATTGACGTAGGCGCGGACCCGCGGAGACTGTCTCGGAACTACGGTCCCAATTGAAATCGTGTCACGATTACTGAAGCAGGTTCCAACTGGGTGGCCCCGACGCTACACGTCGGGGTCGCGAAGCGACAGGAGGTTTATTCATGCCCATACGCTGTTTTCGGCCCTTTTGCTCGCCAAGCCAGCAAAAAAATTAGCCTCCTGTGCCTTCGGCGCCGGGACGTATAACGTCCCGGCCACCCCCATGGGCGTCAAATTAAGAGACAGAAGAGATCGGCATTCTCGTCGTCCCAGAGGGACGAAAGACAGTAGCCCGGCGATTCATCGCCGGGGAAGCGGGGCAAAGGGGCCTGTAGTCCCGGCAGGGACGACTGATCGGTAAGCCCCCTTGCTAATGTCTTCAGTCGTCCCTCCGGGACTCAAGAACTCCTTGATTGTCCTGTTGACCGGCGATAAATCGCCGGCCTACTATCATGTGTTCCTCCGGAACACTGGGACAACTCGGCCTTGATGTAACGCCTATGCCGGCCACCCCTCGCAGCACGACACGGCCGCAACCAAGTCTTCCAGGATACATTGCACGTGTGCGCCCTGCTCGCGTTAGACACACATCGTGGAGCCTTCCCGGGCCCCATCCACTACTACGTCCGTGCCCGCCTTGTCGAAAAGCTCCCTGCATCGTTCCACCATAGCCGTGACCTGGTCGTCTCTTCGCCAAGGGTCGTGGTGGAAGAGTAGGAGCTGCTTGACGTTGGCTTCCATTGCCAATCGAGCCACTGTGGCCACATCGGAATGCCCCCAGCCGCTGCGCATTTCCATTTCCTCAGGCACATACTGGCAATCGTGAACCAGCAGATCCGCGTCACGGCTGAAGCGCACAAAATCCTTGAACGAAGCCCCTACCCACCCTTTTTCCATTAATTCATTGTCGGTCAGAAAAACGAAGGCGCCCGACTCTTCAGTGAACCGAAATCCTACACCTCCCTGCGGGTGGTGAAGCCGGTTCGAGCTGATTTCCATGCCGTCGATCTCAACAGGTCCCTGAGTCGGATGGTCCACATGTTGGATGTCGGCCTTGAGATCTTTGAAGCTGATCGGCCAGGTCCCATCCATGTACTTGTTGTTGAAAACGTGTCGGAGGCCTTCGATGCCCCTGGTGCTGCCGGCCACGGTTATTCGGGTATTCGGGTGGAAGATCGGCCGAAAGAAGGGAAAACCCATCACGTGATCCCAATGAATGTGGGTCATGAACAGGTAGATATCCAGGGGCTCTCCCTTGGCGAGCAATGAATCGCCCAGTTGGCGTACTCCGCTCCCCGCGTCGATTACTATAGTGCGGCCCGACGCTGTGGTCACTTCCAGGCAGGTTGTGTTTCCGCCGTAGATCAGCGTGTCAGGTCCGGGCGCCGCTATGGAACCCCGAGTCCCCCAAAAGGTAATTTTCATGACCGGCTGAGCCCTTGCTCCAAGCAATTTTTAAAGAAATTCAACCATATCAAGGAAGACCCACCAAGTCACCAAAAAAACCGTGCCCTGCCGGTAAGCTCGCTCTTGTGGGGCAGGCTTTCCAGCCTGCCAATTATCGAGCTTCGTTT
>JBMOME010000265.1:0-5873 GCA_049323095.1 Thermodesulfobacteriota bacterium | reverse complement strand
GCGGCGCCACTAGTCGCTCAAAGCATGACGTTCCGTTTACCATTCCAGGAGCTGGAACACAAAGCGAAACTCAGAAAGGAGCGTTAAGGGCCGAGAATCAAGAATGCCCTAACGGAAAACGAACGACATTTTTATGTTGCGTGAAACTTCTGAGAAGAGTACTGTACCGTACGCCATTCTAGGTGTCTCGAAGCCGTCATTTTGCATATCGTCATTTATTCCGTTTTTCTTGACATTTGGGTCATTTTGTGAAAGTTGATTCCCGTGTTAAGCCGTAATCTTGTGCGGCGACACCTCTTCGCCTTCCTTCAGTCTTGGGGAGCGTGCCCATGATCCAGGTCCGATGCCCTGAATGCGGATACCTTCAGACCCTCTCTGAAGAGCGATTCCTGTCCGTCTCGGATGACTTCCTTCAATGTCCTCACTGCAACGCCAAGGTGCCCAAAGAATGGAACCCGGTCTCGGAAGAATCTCTACCTGAAGAGGTGCGCCACAAGATGCTCGCCTTTTCCAGGCGCATCCTTACCGGCGGAGATCTTACCCGCGAGATGGTGTATGCGCTCGAGTCTCTTGTGCGCCATCACGGTCCCCTGAAGCAGAGCACCCAAGCGCTGGGAGTCGGGTACGCCGCGCTGGGCGATTACCGGAAAGCCTTGGAATTCTTGGTGCAGGCGGAGCAAGAGGCGCCTGAAGACCGCGAGGTCAAAGCCGCGCTGCTCCAGGCTTATCTTGGAGCCGGGCAGTTCGAGGACGCGGTGAAAGCGGGCCGAATGGTCGTAAATACATGGGGTTCTGCGGTCTCGGACGACACGGTCGCCGCGTTTGCGTTAGCGTTGCTCAACCTGGGCAGGATCGACGACGCACAGGCTCTTCTCGGATCCTATCCAGGTCTGGATCCACGGAATCCCTTGGTCAAACAGGCGAAAAAGCTGTTAAGACGGGTAAATGGATCGGACATCTGGTCTTTTCTGGAAGAGCTGACCCCGCTACACCGCCTCTTTCGAAAGGCAGAGAAAGCTCGGTCCCACCCCGCGGCCCTCCCAGATGATTTCGACGAACCGCCTCCCTTCGCCGACACCGAACCCTCTCGTCCCGCGGCTGCGCGACCTGCTCCCCAGCCCGAACCGCCCCAGGAGCATATCCCCGCGCCTCCCCGTCTCATAGTAAAGAGGCTGAAAGCCACGCTGGAATACTGGATCTATGTGCCTGGGCCTTCGGCTCCCAAGCGGGAGGCGATCAGGCATCGACTGGCTGAGCTACAGCCCGCGCCCGAGGCGAGAGATCGCGTGCTGCGCATGCTTGACACCTTCGTGGACAGGAAAGAACTCTGCGTCGATTATATTTTCCGCCGCGACGCGGAAGAGCTGTTCAATTATCCGGGAGAAATCATTCCGAAGAATTCACGCAAACTCAGCAAGGACGATCTCAATACACTTAATGCGGCCGCGATGGTGCTGAGGATGCGCCTGGTAACGGCGGACGTGGCCACACTGGATTATCTGGACTTCATGGTCCGTTACGTGGAAGCAGCGAGAGACTTGACCGGGGGCGTGATCCAGGACGCGATTTCACACACGCTGTGGGGCAGTGCGGAGTGGAAGAGCAAAATCCCGGGCAATCATCTTTCGCGCATCATTGAATCTCATGTGCAGTGGGACGCGCTCGACGAAAGCGGCATCGTCTGGCTGCACAGCCACGGGATGCAGAAGTTCGGGCTTCCCGAGACGGAATTGGAAGGAATTCCTGCCGATCTGGTAGCACCGGCCCTCACGTTGATGACCTTGGTGAGCGAAACTCTTCTGGATAGGCGGGGCTCGGAATTGGATTTGGAAGAATACTTTTCCATTCGCGGCACCTCGTTGCGGTTCGTGATGCAGGCCAGACCGGGCGACGAAGAACGCCACTTCCCCGTAGGGAGCCTCAAGATACTCCCGTACGTTCAGGATTACGATCCGAGGAGTCGGGACACGACGCGACATGTCCTCAGAATCCTCCAGTCCAAGCTGCGAGGAGACCCTGGTCTGGCAGGACGAAGCGCGCGTGCGCGCCGGCCGCCGGCTCCTGAAGAGCCCTCGGTATCAACAAACCTTAAGGAGCGGCTCCTGGAGGCCCACACAAAGGCAAAAGCCGAATTGGATCAGTTCAAGCGGAGCTTTCACGGAAGTACGGAAATCACCGAGGCGGTACATGCCGTAAAGGTCGGCTTCCCGGTCCGGGAAGACGAATACGAATGGATGTGGGTCTCCGTGGACGCTTGGAGCGGAACGTCTTTGGCCGGTCGGCTGGAAAACAGCCCCGTACTTCGCAAAGACCTGGCCAAGGGTTGTCGCGTGCAATTGCACGAGGGTGAAATATTCGACTGGGTCATCGCGTCGGAAGGCCACATAGTCGACGGAGCGTTCACCGAACAGATCGCAAGTTGAAATGCTCGGACTGCGGGCCTGCCTTCGCGGACATCCTTACAGCAGCGTAATCGTGTAGTTACGCGTGGGAGAGAGTGTCATTGCGAGCGTAGCGAAGCAATCTCCCAACCTTGAAAACAGAGGATTGCTTCGTCCCCCGGATCGAGTCCGGGGTCCTCGCAATGACAGGTTAGATGCGGTTGACTCGCGCACATAACTGAATCCTTACGTAGCCGCGACCGCGCCCATTGCGGGAAATCCTGATCTGTGGCATGATGTCAATGTGTGCTCAACGTTAAATTGATGAGCCTGACCCTGCCATGATCATTCAGAATATTCAGCGTTTGCTCGCAACGAGAGCTACCCTCGTATACCTAATCTCAGAAGAAGAGGAACGGGTTGAGCGCCTTGTTGCCGCTGCGTCCGAGAAGGTGCTGGGCAGCTCTGCCCCCGTGTACATCTGGTCCTGCCTCAAGGGTCTCACGCGGGGTAAGGATGTCAGCGAGGCAATAACCGACCCGGTTCGGGCTCTTGAGTTCTTTTTGCACGTCAAGGACTCGGGGCCTCTCATCTTCAAAGACCTGCACCTATTCCTGGACCACAATCCTTTGCTGATCCGGCAGTTGAAGGAATCCGCACGGCAATTGCGCGGTAAAGCAAAGACGATATTCTTTGTTTGCCCTCACCTTGCCCTTCCCGTGGATCTATATTCGATCTTCAAGATCGAAGATGTGCCGTTGCCCCAGCACGATGAGCTCCAGCGGCTCCTTGACGCGTGCATCGATGCCCACTCGAAGACCGAAGCGCTTCGGAATTCACTCACGGAAGAGCTGCGGGAAAAGATGGCCATCGCGGCCCAGGGCTTCACCGCGAATGAGGCGGTTGAAGCGTTCCGAGGGGCCCTGATAAACCAGGCTGCGGTCACCGCGACAACGGTCGATCGCGTGGTCGCGGAGAAAGAAGCTTTGGTTCGGAGGAGCGGAGTCCTCGAGTTCGTGCACGCGGAAGCAGGTACGTGGGAAATAGGCGGCCTGGTCAACCTGAAGAAATGGCTGGAAGAACGAACCAGAGCCTTTTCGCCCGAAGCCGCGAAGTGGGGGCTTACGCCGCCCAAAGGTATCCTGGTCATGGGCGTGAGCGGTTGCGGGAAAAGCCTTGTGGTCAAGGCAATTGCCGCGTACTGGAAGCTACCGCTCCTGCGCCTGGACATGGGCCGGCTTTACGACGGTCTGGCAGGTCTTCCAGAAGAGGTCATGCGCAAAGCCATCAAGACATCCGAAGCGATGGCTCCGTGTGTGCTCTGGATCGATGAGATCGAGGCCGGTATCGCTAATCAACAGCAAAAGGCCGCAGGCGGCAGCGAATCGCGGGTGCTGGCACAATTTCTCACCTGGATGCAGGAGAAGACCGCCGCGGTATTCGTGGGCGCCACCGCGAATGAAGTAGAGGTGTTGCCACCCGAAATCCTGAGAAAGGGCCGATTCGACGAGCTCTTCTTCGTGGGCCTCCCTGACAAAGAAGAACGCAAGCACATCCTCTCGATACATATGAAGAAACGCAATGTTGATCCGTCCAAATTCGACATGGACTACCTCGCGGAATCAACGCAGGGCTTCAACGGCGCTGAAATAGAACAGGGTGTGATCTCGGCCGTTTACGAAAGCATGTCCTCAAACGCGGACCTCTCCGAGCATACTCTGGCAAATGCCCTCCGCAACATCATTCCCCTCTCCCAAACCATGCGAGAACGCATAGAAAAGATCGAAAACTGGGCACGCGACCGCGCGATGAAAGCTTCCCTCCACGCATTTGACGGCGCGAATTGATAGTAGCCATTTGGCTGGAAGGGGCGCGTTCGTTCAACTCTGTCATTGCGAAGACCCCGGACTCAATCCGGGGGATGAAGCAATCCCATTGGTGGGACAGGCGTCTCGCCTGTCAGTCGGGATGACGGGCAATCCCGCGTTCCGCGCGGGGCCCTCCCACCGAAGATGAGATTGCTTCCCCCGCTTTTCAGCGGGGTCGCAATGACATTTTCGGCCTAGACGCCTAGTTCAACGTGAATGAACAGTCGCTACCGGCACCAAAGATCGCTGGACAGATCCGGTGGGGCCTGATATGAGACTGGCCCAGATTGGGGGCTGGATTGTGCTCCGGATCCCCTCAGCCCCGGATTCAAGCCATGCAAGCATTTTTTCCCGATCCTTTGAAAAGGCAGTTCCTGCTGCACCGGCACAGAACTATGATCCGAATTCTTGCGCTCTTGGTTGCCCTGTTGCTCGCTGCCCCGACTGTTGCGGTGTCCCTCCCGTGGACCTCGGAAAAGGATCGTATCGAAAAGCGACTCAATGAAATCTGGCAGGCGCTGCTGAAGAACGATCAGTATCGACTGCGAGCGTATGTGTTGGGCCCTGGAGAAGATGCTTTCATCAATCAAGAGCTGGATGTAATAAAGCGATTCGGAATCACCGATTACGAATGTAAGGCGCTCAATGTGAGCCTAGACCCGGTATACGGCCAGATGGCATGGGTAGAAGTGGAGTTAATTGCCACGCTCGATGACGGCGAAAGCACTAGTAGGCGTGGACTCAGAGTCCTCAAGAAGATTGGCGGAGAGTGGAAGCTCATTGCACAAGTCGGCAAGAAGCGATCAAAGACCCGGCCAAAGGCCGGTCAGGAAATCGCCCCACAACCGCCACCCGCGCCGACATCTGAGAGGCCCCGCCCGGGCGTGGAATAGCTCGCGCTTGAATTCGGGGGAGACTATACCTCGTTTTCCCGTTTCTCAGAATGAGGTATGGTGTCCCCCGAATTCGCGATGTAACGTGAGGAGGTTAGATTTCGTATGAAAGTCGTCGGTATGGGGCACCCCTGGACGGATATACGTATGGGGTGGTTTGGAGGGGAGATGAGTCTCCCCTCCAAATTATTGCGCAACGATGCGCTCTTGCAGCCTGACTCCGAGGCGAAGCCCCAGAGTGGTCGGCGGAGCCGAGGGCTTTCATAATTCGTTGTAGCTCTCTAGCTACAGGAGTTGATATGGCTCCCCCTGAACCTGATTGCCTGTTCTGTGATATCGTGCAGGGAAGAAAACCGGCTGACATGGTCTATTCGGATGAGCACGTGGTAGCGTTTTGGGACATCCGACCCGCTCGACCCATACATATTCTCATAGTGCCCCGCGAGCATATCGCGACACTGAACGATGTTCCGGAGGATAATCATATCCTGTCGCACATCGGACAGGCCGCGGTTAAGGTCGCACAGAAGTTCGGCGTGGCGGATGCGGGTTATCGCATATTCGTCAATGTGAATAGAGGTGGAGGCCAGGTCATATTTCACCTGCACACACACCTGGTCGCGGATAAGCCGGGTTAGAATGCGCTGCAAAGCCTGGGAGTTTAAGGGAAGAGTTGCGGGGGGGGGGGGGGGGGGGGGGGTTAGGGGGGCGGCCCCGACCCCCCCCCACCA
>JBMOME010000264.1:0-6022 GCA_049323095.1 Thermodesulfobacteriota bacterium | reverse complement strand
CCAGAGGAATATAGAGTTTCTTGAAGGGGGCTCTGGGGGAAACTTCTTTACGCAAAGAAGTTTCCCCCGTGCTTTACTTCTTTGAAAGCGCACCGGTATGAGGTGCTTTCTTCGGTAGGGACCGGCGTCTCGGCCGGTCCTGATTCCTCGCGCAGGGACTTTCCCAAAGACGACAGGCGGGACCGTTGTCCCACCAAGAAATCTCTCCACGCTTCGTGGTTCAATCGTAGGGGCGCCCCTCGCGGGCGCCCGAACTATGCAAGCAGGAATCAAATATCTACGTGTGGAAGGATAAAATAAGCGCCGAAAAAGCCGGCTCCGAAACAGAAAAGACAAACAAGGAGAGCCAAAACCAGGAACGAGCTGCGATACAGGAACGCGTCCATTGCCGAGAAGATCCAAACTCCCACGGCAATGAGCAACGAAGGGGTCTTCACGTCGTACTGGATGTCTTGCTGGATGAAAAGCGGGATAAAATAAAGCACCACGTTCAGGAAGAAAAGCAGGCCCGCTATGAACCTTCCACGGGCCATCTGACCCAACCCCGGAAAGATCAGCGAAAGCACCGATGAGTAAACTCTGGAGCGGCCTTTCTTTTCAGGTTCGATTTCTTTCATGGAATTCCCGGCCAAAACCTCACGTCGGGATTCCTCATAAACCAATGCGCCGTCCAAGTCAATTCCGGATGCATGTACGGCGTATCTATTCAGTTACGCAGGGAGGTTGCAGGAAACCGGTTCTCCGCGTTCTCTGCGGTGAGATTCTTGTGAATTTTCTGGCACGGGCCGCCCGTGACTGAGGGGTTATTTTACGACGGATTGAACACAGGCTTGCGTTTCTCCAAGAACGCCCGTATGCCTTCATGTCCGTCCCTATGGCCGGCACACTTTCTGAGCGCTTCCCGTTCGCATTCCAGGTGATATTCCAGTGAATTGTTGAATGAGTCTGTCAGGAGCCGTTTAGAGACGCCAAAGGACTGGAGCGATATCTGCGCCAGTTCCTCTGCCATTTCTTGAGCTGCTTCGAGGGCCTTACCGTCTTCCACCACTCGAGTGACCAGGCCCCATTCCAACGCTTGAGCCGAGGAAATCGGCTTGTCGAACGCGGCAATTTCAAGAGCGCGCGCGAGTCCCACGAGTCGCGGAAGCGTAAACGTTCCACCGCCGTCTATGCACAGTCCGTTGGATGTATATGCCTGCCTCAGAACTGCGGATTCTTCCATGACGCGGAAATCGCAAGCTAGCGCCAACGAAAAACCGCCGCCTGCTGCCGCGCCGTGAATAGCTGCGATCACAGGCTTGGGCATGCGCCGGATCTCGACGATCACCTGATGGTACCGCGCCGCAAGATTATGAAACGCGGCCGGCTGGCCTTCAGGCCAAGTCGAAGCCCATCGCAGATCTCCACCCGCGCAAAAGGCTTTTCCGGCTCCTGAAAAAACCACCGCGCGGACCGTATCATCCGCCGCGATGGGGATAATGAGCTCCTCCACAGCGGAAATCATTTCCAAGTCGAATGCGTTGTATTGCTTGGGTCGATCGAGGATCACATTGGCGATATCGCCACACAGAGACACAGTGACAGGCTGAGGCATGAAAACCACCTCCTCAATAGGGAAAAGACACTCGTATAACAGCAACGGTACGGGTCTTCTCTAAACTATACGACGTTGCGGGGATTGTTAAGAAAAAAAGAGCTTGTAGGGCCCGACAACCCATTTCCAGCCGTAATAGCGGCATTACGTGTGAGATGAGGCTTCAAGCTCTTCTCTTGGGAAGACCTTAACTCTCTTTTCAATTTCTTCGGCTTTCTCATCCATAGCCAGCTCAAGGTCGTATTTTGTTTGTAGGTTTAACCACAACTGGGGCGTAGTTCCGAAGTATCTGGCAAGACGTAGGGCAGTATCCGCGGTGATTCGACATTTGCCTGTCACAATTCGATTTATTCTTCCGGGATCCACCCCTAGATCTCGCGCAAGCTGATTCTGGGTCAGACCCAATGGCTCCATGAATTCTTCCAGCAGGATCTCTCCCGGATGAATCGGTGGATATATGATATCGCTCATGGCTTTCTTACTCCGATCAATGGTAGTCGATCAGTTCCACATCGTAGATATCCGTTCCATCCCACAAAAAACAAAGCCTCCAATTGCCGCTGACCCGAAGACTGAATTGCCCTTGTCTATCACCCCCAAGCTCTTCAAGAAAGCCTCCCGGCAAAGCGGCCAAATCTTGTTTCGACACAGCGGTGTCCATGAGATATAAGCGATTTCTCAGCCTCTTGTGGAGTTTCTCAGGACACTTTGAGTACTTGCGTTGGAAAAGCTTTTCCAGCTCTTTGTCTTTAAAAGACCTGATCATAATCTATTTTGTATTGCACAATAATCAATAAGACAAGAAGAAAGCGAAAAGGGTCCAGCGAGCAGAGAGGGGGTGCCTGTCTGTCAAAAAGGGCATGTAGGATGTGGTGAGCGTAGCGAACCGCATCGGTCGAGGCCTTTCGGATGTTGGCCCCTCACCGCCGGGCGGAGAAAAGACCTCGACTCATTGCGGTACCACCACAAGACCGCGACCGATGCGGTTCATTTCATTCACCGCATCCTACGGCTTTAGACCACGGCTGCAACAAATACCTTGACGTCCGAATTATTGTGGATACAATAATTGCTATGGAGATCGAATTTGATGCCGAAAAGGATGCCCGAAATCTGGAGCTGCGGGGGATCTCTTTACAAGACGCAGCTCGTTTTGAATGGGAAGGCGCTCTCGTAATCCCGGACACACGGCACGACTATTGAGAGCCACGTTACCGGGCTCTCGGTTTCGTTGAAAACCGTCTCCACGCCCTGGTTTTTACCCCGCGCGAGGGGGCGATCAGGGTTATCAGCCTGCGCAAGGCCAATCCCCGAGAGGTGCTCCGATATGAAAAAGAAACCCGACCCTGAACTAATCGACAAAGAGAACCCGGAGTGGACCGAGGAGGATTTCCGCCGCGCCCGTCCGGCCGCTGAAGTGCTGCCTGAAATCGTCGGGCTGGAGGCTGCGGCTCGAATGCTGAGACCACGCGGACGCCCCAAAGCGGCCATGACTAAGACTCACGTCAATATCCGACTAGACGCGGACGTGCTAAAAGCCTTCAAGACTACCGGCCGCGGATGGCAGACCCGCATAAATGAAGCCCTGCGCGAGTGGTTGAAGAAAGGTAAATTGGAAAAGATGAGCAGACCGCGCGCCTGACGAATTCCAGAAGCTGCTGTAATCAAGGCTAGGGTGGGGCAAGTGTCCCGCCTGCCTCAAAGAGACAGGCAGAGCTTGCCCCGGACGTGATCCGGGGACGCCCGTCCCACCAAGCAAAATGTGCCGGCAGGGACGCCGGCACCTACCGATGCCCGATCAGCCATCGGACATCATTGGTGACACTTCCTATCTCGGCTCAGGTTTCGAGCCGTTTGCGTTCTTCGCTGCGGATTTCTCGGCGGAGCATCTTGCCGACCTTAGACTTGGGGAGCATGTCGCGGAACTCTACGTACTGCGGGACCTTGTACTCAATGAGCCGCTTCCGGCACCACCGGATCAATTCGTACCCGGTGACCCCTTTGATATCTTTCTTGAGCACCACAAAGGCCTTGATACGTTCCCCAACCTTGGGATCTGCAAGGCCGACCACGCAGGACTCTATCACCGCGGGATGCTCTTGAAGCACCGCCTCGATTTCGGATGCGGAGATCCGATAGCCCTTGTGCTTGATGGTGTCTACGGTCCTGTCCACGAAATAGAAGAAGCCGTTTTCGTCCTGGCGTACGATGTCAGCGGTGCGATACCAGAGCTTGCCGCCAATCTGCACAAAGGATTTCTCCGTCTCTTCGGGCTTGTTGAGGTATGCGGTCACCATGCGATCCGAATGCACGAGAAGCTCTCCCGGCTGTCCGAGCGCTACGGGTTCGAGACCGTCCGGCTCCACCACCATCACGTCCTTGCTTCCCAACTTGAGACCCATCGAGAGCGGCGGACTTTCCCGATCGGTGGGGCTCATGGTAATGCCGCCGCAGGTCTCGGTTGCGCCATAGCCTTGAAAGATGGGGAGATGGAAGCGTTTCGTCCACCGGTTGGCAACTTCCACAGGAAGCACGTCGCCCGCGGAAAAGCAGTATGTGAGCGATGACAAGTCATATTGATCGACTCGGTCATGTTCCAGGACCATACGGTAAAACGCAGGCACTCCGATAAGGCTCCGGGCCCGATTTCGAGCGATGCTGTCAAAGACCGCGTCCAGATTGACCCTGGGCGCCAGCAGAAGCGTGCCCCCACCCACGATGAGCGTCGATAGCGTGCATGTCTGTCCCAAGATGTGAAACAGGGGCGCGCCGCCAAGGATCACATCCTCATGCCTGGGAAAGAGAGGATCTTTGACAGCCAGTTGCTCATCAGCCGAGACCAGAAAGAGCCCGTGCGTCTGCGGAACACCTTTGGGATGCTTGGTGGTGCCGCCGGTATAGAGGATTTCTGCGATGTCGTCCTCTTTGGTATCAGGCTCGGGAGCGGATTTCTCGCCTGAGGAGAGCATCTGTGCGAGGAAGGTTGTGTACTCCGTCTTCTGGACCTTTCCCACCGGAATCTTATCCGCCAGACGGCCAAAGGCTCGTTTCCACCACGGCAGAAGGTCGGCCACGTTTGTGACAATGACTCGCTTTATGGACGTATCAGGCAGCACTTGTTGCACATAGCCGAAGTTGCGGTCTTGGCAGACGATTGCAGTCGCGCCGCTGTCTTGAGCGATATGTCTGAGGTCGTACGGTGTGTAGATCGGCGTGATTGGGACAGCCGCGCCGCCCAGGCGCTGAATGCCCAGCCAAACCACCACGAACTGCACCGAGTTCGGGATGTACATCAGGATCCGGTCGCGAGGCCGCAAACCGAGCGCATGCAGAGAAGCTGCGAATCGCTCGACCATTTCGCGGATGGTGCGGTACGTATACGTGGTGCCGAGAAAAACCACTCCGGGTTTGTCGGGGTACTGCTCGGCCTTTGCTGCAAATGCTTTGTAGATGGTTCCGTTTGTGAGTGCAGCCATTGCGGATCTCGTCCTCCTCACACACCGAAGTACGCGGCCTTGACCTCAGGGTTATCCATCAATTCTAGCCCTGCGCCTTCCATGGTGAGCATTCCGTTTTCAATAATGTATCCTCGATCGATGATAGGCAAAATGGGTCGGGCAAATTGCTCGGTCATGACCAGGGTAAGGCCTGTTTCCCGAATGATCAACCGGACCGCGTCCAGGAGCGTGGTCTGCATAATCGGGCTCAGTCCGAGGAGAGGCTCGTCGAGCAAGAGCAGCTTGGGTTTCACCATCAAGGCCATTCCAATGGCCAACATCTGCTGTTCACCGCCGCTGAGAAAGCCTGCTTTGCGACTCTTGAGTCTGGCCATGGACGGGAAGAGATGGAAGAAATAGTCGATGGTCTCCCTGATTTCTGCCTTGGATCTCAGATACCCCGCGATCCTGAGGTTTTCCAGCAGGTCCGATTCGGGAAAGATCGGATGACGTTCTCTGCAGAGCGCCACACCCTTCTTCGCGCGTTCGCTGGGATAGAGGTAGGTTATGTCTTCTCCTTCAAAGAAGATTTTCCCGTAGATGGTGATTCGTTCTCCACCCTTGCGCTGTTCCTTGATTTGGGTATCGATGATGAGTCCGGAAATGGTGTTCATCAGCGTGGTCTTGCCCGCGCTGTTCGAGCCGATCACGGCAACAATGCTGCCCGCGTCGACTTTCATGCTGAAATCATTCAGCGCGAGCGCATTTTCATAAAAGACTAATAGATTGGATACTTCCAGCATGACGATCCTTCGAAAATCCCCCTGTATCCCATGGGGGTTAGAATAACGTCGTTTTCCGAAATCGTGAGCCCCAGAGGGGCTCCATGATAGTAGCCCGGCAATTCATTGCCGGGTGACCGACGAACACGGATGCAACTGTTGGTCCCCGACTGGCCCCCAAAGGATTAATCCTTTGGGGGCCAGTCGGG
>JBMOME010000263.1:0-6139 GCA_049323095.1 Thermodesulfobacteriota bacterium | reverse complement strand
CACCCTCCTGTGGTTAGTCAGTCCCCTCTGGGGTGACCCACCGACTGGAGAGCCGTATGCGGGAGATCCGCACGTCCGGTTCGGAGGGGGGAGCGGCCGGGAAACTGGCTGTTCCTACCCCTATCCCGCCGTAGCAGGATCTGCTCGACACCGAGGCTCTTCAGGTTGTCTTTCTATTGCCCCCTTATGCGCATGCGAACCTTCATATCACCTCGAGAAAAAACAGCCCTGCGGTTGCCTTTACTTCGGGGATACCGTATGGTATGAAGTCTAGATCGCGTTGTGCGCGTATCATGAGGAGGAAGTTTACGTACGATGTTCGAGGCTGACCAGAAAAGAACCATTATTGAGAAACACAGACTGCACGAGAGCGACACAGGCTCGCCGGAAGTTCAGATCGCGCTCCTGAGCGAGCGAATTTCTTACTTGACCGAGCACTTCAAGATTCACAAGAAAGACCATCACTCACGAAGAGGACTCCTAAAGCTCGTGGGCCAGCGACGCCGCTTGTTGGACTATCTGAAATCAAAGAGCGTGGATCGGTACAAGAAGATCATCGGCGAGCTCGGAATCAGGAAGTAAACCCCATTCCGGAAATTGCTCTCCACCCGTCTGCCTTTCAGAATTGACAGAAGAGGATTCCCAATACAATGGAATATAAAGCCTTTGCTGATGTTTCGGGGAAACAAATCACACTCGAGACCGGGCGCCTGGCAAAACAAGCTTCAGGCGCTTGTCTCATAAGGTGCGGAGAGACCCTGGTCCTCTGCACCGCGGTATCGGAAAAACACGGGCGAGAAGGAATTGACTTCTTCCCCCTCACCGTTGATTACCTGGAGATGACCTACGCTGCCGGGCGAATACCCGGCGGTTTTTTTAAGAGGGAAGGAAAACCCACTGAAAAGGAAATCCTTACCGCTCGCTTCATCGATCGACCGATTCGGCCGCTCTTTCCAAAGGGATTCAAGGCAGAGACTCAGATAATTGCCACGGTCCTCTCATCAGACGGAGAGAACGACCCGGACATCCTAGCGATAAATGCAGCCTCAACAGCGCTCCACGTATCGGATATCCCATTCGAAGGACCCATTGGAGCAGTGCGGGTGGGACGCGTCGACGGGAACCTGGTGGTTAACCCATCAGCCATAGAAGATGCGTACTCGGACCTCAACATAATCGTTGTGGCAGGGCGCCAGGGAATCGTGATGGTGGAAGGGGGCGCGGATCGCGTCCCGGAAGACACTATCCTGGAAACGATCTTTCTGGCCCAGGCTGAAATTGACAAGATCCTGGATGCGCAGGACAAGCTCCGTCAGGAAGTGGGCAAACCCAAGAGAGAGGTCCCCTCGCCGGTGGAAGACGCGGAACTCCTCGATCGGATCCGAAGAGATTGGGGAGGCGAGGTGGAAAAGGCTATGGACATCCACCGCAAACTGGAGCGCCAAGATACTCTGGAGCGCATCTATCACAGCATTCTTGAATCGCTGGGCGAAGAGGGCGACTTGAGGCGTCAGGAGGTCCTGGGCTACCTGGAGCACGTGGAAGGGGAATATCTCCGCCGCATGATCCTCGAAAAGAATGTGAGAATCGGAGGCCGTACTTTCGCGGAAGTCCGGGACGTATCGTGCGAAGCGGGCGTATTGCCGCGTACCCACGGAAGCGCCCTGTTCACTCGTGGTGAAACCCAGGCCCTGGTCATCGTCACGCTGGGAACGTCCGCTGACGAGCAGAAGGTGGAAGCGCTCGTCGGAGAACAGTACAAATCGTTTATGCTCCATTACAAATTCCCGCCGTTTTCCGTGGGCGAGGTCAAATTCCTGCGCGGGCCTTCCCGCAGGGAGATTGGCCACGGCGCGCTTGCAGAGCGCGCGCTGGCGTATCTTCTCCCCAGTGACGAGGATTTCCCGTACACCATACGAGTGGTTTCAGAGATCCTTGAATCGAACGGGTCGTCGTCCATGGCGACTGTCTGCGGCGCGTCGCTATCTCTGATGGATGCTGGAGTGCCGCTCAAGGAGCCGGTGGCCGGCATTGCGATGGGGCTCCTCAAGGAAGGCGACCGGATCGTGATACTTTCCGACATCATCGGAGCGGAAGATCATTACGGTGACATGGACCTCAAGGTCGCGGGGACTCGTGACGGGATCACGGCCCTGCAAATGGACATCAAGGTCACGGGCATAACGAGAGAAATCATGTCTCAAGCCCTTTACCAGGCACGGGAGGGGCGCAGGCACATCCTCGACATCATGACGCAGGCGCTTCCCGAGCCACGGAAAGAGGTGTCCCCGTACGCCCCCAGGATCTTCGTCATGTACGTGAATCCGGACAAGATCAGGGACATCATCGGCCCTGGCGGCAAGACAATCCGAGCCATACAGGAAGAGACCAATACCAAGATCGACGTGGACGATACCGGTAAGGTGGTCATTGCGGCTGTGGACGTAAGGGGCGCGGAAGAAGCCCGCAAGGTGATC
Organism: Thermodesulfobacteriota bacterium; assembly: GCA_049323095.1. Lineage (GTDB taxonomy): Bacteria > Desulfobacterota > Desulfomonilia > Desulfomonilales > Desulfomonilaceae > VGSG01. The sequence continues at coordinate 3,662 of JBMOME010000263.1, read as the reverse complement.
AAGCAATTGACCCAAGAAGCTGAAGTGGGCAGGATCTACAGCGGCGTGGTCAGAAAGGTGACCGACTTCGGCGCGTTTGTGGAGATCTTTCCCGGCACGGACGGTCTGGTGCACATATCGCAGCTTGCGCCGGAGCGGGTCCGTAAAGTCACGGACGTGGTGAATGAAGGGGATGTTTTCCCCGTCAAAGTCATCGGTATCGACGCGCAGGGCAAGATAAAGCTTTCCCGGAAGGATGCCATCGGAAAGACGCCCGACGAGTAGTCATTCAAATTGTGGACTTCCCTTGCACACCAGGTACGAAGAAACTAATACCTACCGCAAAACCGTACTCGATAACGATCTTCGGGTGATCACCGAGGAAGTTCCCCATATGAAGTCCGTTTCTATGGGGATCTGGGTTCGGTGCGGCTCGCGGTTTGAACAGCCCGCACTCAACGGTATCTGTCATTTCATCGAGCACATGCTGTTCAAAGGAACCCAACGGCGATCCGCGTTCGACATCGCCAGGGAAATGGACTCCGTTGGGGGGATTCTCAACGCATTCACCAGCAAGGAACTGACCGCGTTTTACGGCAAGGTGTTGGGTGAGGATCTGGAGCTTGCTGTAGACCTGCTCAGCGACCTTTTCATCAATTCAAGCTTTCCCGAAGAAGAGATCGACCGTGAGAAGCAGGTGATCTGCCAGGAGATCAACCAGCTCGAAGACTCGCCTGAGGAGCTGGTGCACGAGATCCTCGGTAATCGCCTCTGGCAGGGAAGTCCCTTGGGTCAACCCGTACTGGGAACCATACCCACGGTTCTATCCATACAGCGAGACTCGATCATCAACTTCAAAGATGGTGCGTACGCTCCCGCAGAGACCCTGGTGTGCGCGGCAGGCAGCGTGAACCACGACAGATTCGTGGAGTTGATCGAAAAACACATGGGAAGCCTGCCACAGGGCCCAGCACGGAACAGCCATCCCAAGCCGGCTGTCGAGCCGTCGAGCCAAGTAATTGCTCGTGACCTAGAGCAGGTCCATGTGTGCCTAGGGCTGGAAGGCCCAAGCGCAGTGGACGACAAACGCCATGCAGGGCACATCCTGAACACCATACTAGGTGGAGGCATGAGCTCGCGGCTGTTCCAGGAAGTACGCGAAAAGAAGGGGCTCGCGTATTCGATCTATTCTTACCTCTCTTCGGTTTCGGACACGGGGATCTTTGCTGTGTACGCGGGATGCGATCCCGGCAGAGTTGAAGAGCTGCTCACTATCCTCAAGAAAGAGACCACGGACCTCGCGGGCAGCTTGACCGAAGAGGAAATTCGCACGGCAAAGAATCAGATGCGGGGCAACATCGTCCTCTCTATGGAGTCTTCCGATTCGCGTATGCACCGCCTTGCGAAGAGCGAATTTTATTTTGGCCGGTACATCACCGTAGATGAAATCATCGGTGCGCTTGAACGAGTCACCCCAAAGAAGCTGGCCGAAACCGCCCGTCAACTCTTTGGCCCGGGACGTTGCTCGCTCGTGGCTCTCGGACCTGTCGACGAAACTGACGAGATTTTCCGCTTATTCGAGCGATGACGATCTTCCACAAGGCGCAATCTTCGATCACGTCCAATCTTCCATAAGCAGTCCGAAAGCCCTTTTTCCCGCGAGAAGCACGCCCGTGTACCCACCTCCCGGATCACCCCATGCGCTGGCCAGATACAGTCCCTCGATTGGAGTTCGGTTGGAGATCCGCGTCATAAAGGAGTTATCCATACTCTGTTCGAAGCCGTAAATAGCGCCGGCCGTATTCAGAGTGTAACGGACATTCGTCAGGGGCGTGGCTGATTCCTGCACCGCGATCATGCTTTTCAGTCCAGGAATCAGTTGCTCTTCAACGCGTCGGATCAGAATCTCGGTAATTGCTTTCTTTTTCGCATGGTACTCCGTCTTCTTACCGGCGAAATAATCCTGCTCGAACTGCTTCCAAGGCTCGTAACCACACACGAAGGTTATGCTCAGGGTGGTGGTTCCGGGCGGTGAGAGCTCTTTTGCGATGTTGTTGTAGATGCACACGCCGATATTGCTCTTGTCAGCCCGCGCTTCAAGGCAATACTGATGAGCTTTCTCAGGATCGAGTTCGGCTTGCAGGAAGACGTGAGAATCCTTGACCGTGCTCGTGATGTCTTTGTTCAGCCCAAGCCACACTTGAAAGGACGAAATGCTGGGCTTGAGAGCACGGAGCCTCTGCAGATAGTCAGCAGGCGCAACCGCGGCAGGAAGCATGTCCGAAAAGAGCCTCACGATGCTGCAGTTGGCAGCTACCGCCTTGCCTGTCAGGGATTCCCCGCCGGCCGTCTTCACGCCGACCGCGCGGCCGTCCTTGGTGAGCACCTCCGCGACTCTCGTACCCACTCGAACCTGGCCGCCCTTGGACTCGATTAGCTCGGTAATCGCGTTGCTTATAGCCTGGGAGCCGCCCGCCGGGTACGAACCGCCGTACCGGAAATAGCCTCCTGTTGCGGTCATGTAATAGAAGCCCGAAAGCTTGCTTGGAGGGAGCCCGTAATATCCACAGAAGACCGACATCACGGATCTCAGCGAAGGATTGGTCGTGTATTCATTTAGGTAGTCGGCCAGAGTCTTCTTTCTCGCTGCCCATAGCCGCGGGAAGCGTATCGGGAACAAGGCCTTCTTGAATATGGTCAACGCTCCTTCCTCAAAGAGCTTCTCCGTTTCTTCGCTCACTCCTACTGCATCGGCCATGAAAGCCTGAACTGCCTTTTTCTCCTGCGGGAACTTCTCTATGAGGATCTGCTCGATGGCCTTTGGATCGCCGCCAGGGCAGGCGATATCCAACCCGGTGCCAAGGACCCTGAACAGCTCGCGGCCTTTATAAAATCGAACCTTCTTGAGCACTTCCAGGTCGGTGAGGATCGCTTTTCCCGCGCCACCCACGGCAGTCTGATGGAGCGAAACATCGAACGTGAACCGGCCTCGATCCCGTGTAAAGGTGGTTGCGTACCCTCCCGGAACGTCATGATGCTCCAGAACTAGGACTTTGAAGCCCTGCTTTGCCATGTATCCTGCGAAGGCCAGGCCCCCGAGCCCCGCGCCGATGACGATCGCGTCGTATTCCCCTTCCTTCGGGCGCTGAGCAGCGGCAGGCGTTACTGCAGGAACATTGAGCGCCGCGGCTGTGGCCCACAACGCAGAGGCCTTAAGGAAAACTCTCCTATTCATCGGATTGAAGCTAAATGGAGACATCGCGCACCTCCTTCGATGGTGAATGACACCGTTAATTGTGGAAAGATAGCCAAGATGCCGGTCCGTTGCGATGGTCGCCTTTTCAAGCTAGCACTTGTCAGAACGCACGCTCTACAAGACGGATCCTGTCGGTTTTCCGAGGCGACCCTGCCGTGACCATACACAACGCACTATAAAGTGTCAAGTGTTACGTGACAATTCACGAAATTGTGGTGCGAATTCACTCAAAGCGTAATTATCCGTGCGGCTTGCAGGCTCACTGACGGCGAAGGTAGCCGGTTTCACAAGTTCGGTGACGCGTACGGTCAGAAGGAGTGGAACATGCTTCGGCGGGACACGTGTCCCGCCCATAGGTCTCAAAATAAGGTCACGGTATTTTGTCTTGGCGCGCCCCAGAGGGGCAATAGAAAGTAGCCCGGCGATT
>JBMOME010000262.1:0-6185 GCA_049323095.1 Thermodesulfobacteriota bacterium | reverse complement strand
TGTTGCCCGCGTAGCGCGGCCTGCCACGGGCTTCTTCACTAGAGAAATACGAGAGAAGGGCCGACGCACCGGGTTTGAGATCATAACGCTGGACGGGAAAAGGGGCATACTTGCCCACGAGAAGATCAAGAGCCGGTTCCGAGTGGGGAAGTACGGGGTGAATTTGGAAGATTTTAACAGCGTGGCGGTGCCGAGCATGGTCGCCCACGAACCGGATCAGATCATTGTTGTCGATGAAATCGGCAAGATGGAATGCTTTTCGGAGCTGTTCCGGGAAACCCTCGTTCAGGCGCTGGATGGGCCGAACACCGTGATCGGGTCTATTGCTCTCAAAGGAAATCCGTTCATTGAAGGAATCAAGAAGCGGCCCGACGCGGATGTTGTCCTCGTCTCTCCGGAAAACCGGGACCGTTTGGACCAAGCCGTTGTCAGCGAGTTTTTGGCAGAATAACAATCCTCCCGATCCGACAATCGAGACGACCCACGACGCTCACAGCGCATTCGCAAAAGAAATCACTTTGGCGCTGGTCGGCCGTAGACCTTTCCCAGCTTGTCACCTTTGCTATCTCGGCCATCGGCTCTCCATTGTCGTACCCCTCCACGGAGGAAGAAATAGTCTTTGACTCCATTCCGGTCAAAATAGTACTTGACCCATATTACCTGCTTTCCCACATTATCCAGCACTAAGACCTTTGACTTAGGGAACGCGTCCGCCTTAAGCTGTTTGACTAATTGGTCTATGGTGGCCTCCTTCAGATCAGGTAGTTGAATAGGATACTCAACCTTTTCTCTGGAATCGCGAATATCAAGTACCGTATACAATCGGCTCTTGGCCATTTCTATGAACTGGAGGGTGTCAACCAGCCAGGGCCCTTTGGCAAAATCCTCTTCATTTACCAAGAATTGCTCTACATTCGCTCTCGTCATCTTGCGTCCGAAAAAGAGCGTCTCTTCAGGATAGGTCTTCGCCCATTCGAAGATGCCGTCATCGTAAACACGAACACCTTTGTACCGTAGTGACGTGGCCAGCTCTGCAGCTTTGTAGCTCTTGGTACACGTCGTGCCGTTGCAGTAGAATACCAAAACCTTGTGAGGTCGCTGTGTAAGGGCGCTTAGCTCAGGCTCTCGCAACAGAAAAGCGTCGTGAGGAAAATGATGACTCCCCTCTATGTGCATAATGTCATATTCGGCAGCCGTTCTTACATCGACTACGACGGCCTCGTTGAGGGACCTTGCCGCCGCCAACTCAGATGTGGAGATCGGGGCAAGGTCGGGCCACTTCTTCCGGAGAGGGAACCTATCCTCCTCGGCGGCCATTGCGGCTGAAACGGCAAGCAGAATGCCCGTAACCGTTGCCAGGACTACTCCCATTGCCAAGATCGATTTTGACATTTTACCCCTCCTTCGGGCATTTGAGAAACCGCCCTAAAGACATCCAGCGCTATCTATGGAAGAAAGTAGCGTACCCGGAGCGCGAAGGTGTGTTAGGATAACTCCGGACATGCCCATGCCTCAATCGGTGGATCTACCAGTGCAATTGCCAACGGGCGCCCTCTGACTGTAGGCACGCAACTGAAAGCCCGACCGCATGGCAGCCGAGGAGAGGTTCACCCGGCCGGGGTTGAAGAGAATATCCGCAGTCTGTGAGAATTGGCCAGCTGGCGCTCTAATTCTAATTCTCGTCCACTCGGATTGGGATGTCAAGTCATAACCGATCCTGAGACGGACGCCCGTGCCGATACAAGAATTGGGTCATCCGACGAACGCGTATTTCATAAGACGTCCGCCGTCTGTGCCGAGTGGCAATAATTGCGAACTCATTGACGAGACGAATTGCAGGCGATGGACAGGGCGGCCTTACTTTTGGAAAGGAAACGGCCTCGGGGCCATCGCAATGAAAAGAGCGAGTTTATCCGGTTCGGTGGTATAATAGATTCTGAGTACCAACCGATCCGCCGAAGGAAGAGAGTTGTTCGAGGATATTTCTTGGAGAAATCCGGAACTCCTTCGAGACCGGGGCGCCGTATGGCCGCGCTATGTGCCGACACCCGCGGATCCCAGGGGCTATAAAGAACCCTCCCCGGAGCTGCGTATGCATCGGCCACTGCCATCGATATCATTCCGGATTTCATTCCCGTTGTAGGACTTCTTCGCGGTAGGTTAGTTTTTGTCGGCCGCTGCTGAAAGGAGCGAAATTGCCAAATGTGCGAATTCTGCCATGAGCACGGTGAGGGTAAGAGATGGTATCTGGAGATGAAGAATTACTCGCGTGAGCTCGTTGCGCAAGGCGGCCGCGTGGGTTTCATCGATGATACGAGAGCGAATTTCGAAGCAAAGTACAGCAGATTGTTAACCGGTCTGGATGCAGTGAGGAACATTCCTGTTGTCTATGGGATTATTCGGCGTATGGCGGAAAGATACCAGAAGCACGAGCACTGGGGGCAGGTTGTACCAATTGAAGATATTATGCAGATTATTGACTTACAGGATTCCATAGTTCGTTTGCCTTGTCGCTGCCGCACGCTGACCGCGGGTGCGCGGGACGCGAGATATTGCTTTGGCTTGGGCATTGATACCATGAATATTTTGGGGAAATATCCTGATTATTCCGGCGTCGAATTAATTGATAAGGAAGAGGCCAAGCAATTGATGCGGTTATTCGACCAGGAAGGCCTGATGCACTCCATCTGGACGTTCAAGACTCCCTACATCGGAGGGCTGTGCAACTGCGATCACGACTGTGTGGCCTATCGAGTTCAAGTGAAACAGAACCTCATGCGTACTATGTTTCGTGCAGAGTACGTGGGACAGGTGGACTGGGATTTGTGCACGGGTTGTCGTTCATGCCGGATGCAGTGCAACTTCGGCGCGATACGGTTCTCCTACACTTCGGGCAAGGCTACCATCGATTCGAAGCAATGCTATGGTTGCGGAGTTTGCAGGGCTGCGTGCCCTTCGGACGCGATCACACTAAAAAGTAGGACTGATTCGCCCGATTTGCCCTGGTAGAGGTACGAATCCTATGAAGATACGGGTCGATTCGAGCGCGTGCGGCGATCCGATGGAATGTCGGATCTGTCTTGAAAGATGTCCATCCGGAGTTTTTGGGACGCATCCTCGCCGCAGGAGAGCGCCCGGCACGGCTGCCGCCAGTTGGATTGTTGATGTAATCTTCGCGTCCCAGTGCACTCGCTGTATGGAATGTGTGGAATTCTGCCCCAAACAAGCCATTCGGGTTAAGTGACAATACTCTGAGATCAGATCAATACACACGGCAAAAGGTGCGATGGTTACTGGAACAAACCACAAGTTGAAGGCCTTCTCGACGACCAAAATAGCTTCTTTGGAAATTAATAATCGCTTTGTGCATTCTGCGACCCATGAAGCAATGGCCACAGTCCGCGGAGAAGTAACGGACGAATTGGTGAAGCGATATAGAATCCTTGCCAAGGGTGAAATAGGACTTATTATACCGGGATTTATGTTCGTTGACATGAGCGGAAAGGCCGCGCCATATCAAACGGGAATTCACTCCGACGAGATGATTCCGGGGCTGAGAAAGATTGCTGATGCGGTGCACGAACAAGGAGGAAAGGTCGTCTTTCAACTCTCCCATGCGGGACGGCAGACCAGAAGAAAGACCGTTGGGCGGAAACCGATGGCTCCGTCGTCGTTTAGAGATCCCATAAATATTTTTAAGCCACACGAGATGAACGAAGAAGAAATTCACGAGGTTATAGCTGCGTTCGGCGAGGCCGCACGGCGTGCGATGGAGGCAGGCGCGGATGGAATTGAATTGCACGCGGCGCATGGCTATTTGATCAATCAGTTTCTTTCGCCCTTTTTCAATCGCAGAAATGACTCGTGGGGAGGATCTGCCGGAAACCGCTTTCGATTCCTGAAAGAAGTGTTGGATGCAGTGAAACGAATCATGCCGGAAGGCATGCCTATACTCGTGAAGCTCAACTTCAACGACTATACTCCCCGCGAAGGAATAAACACAAAACTGGCCACTCAATATGCCGAGAAATTGGCTCAACTTGGCGTAGCTGCGTTAGAACTGAGCGGAGGCACACTGTTCTACTCGTTTATGAATGTGTGTCGAGGTGACGTGCCGGTGCGCGAATTGGCAAAAGGTATGCCGGTGTGGGTCAGACCCTGGGCAAGAATTATGCTGAACGGATGGCGAGACAAATTCAAACTTGAAGAAGCATATCACCTTGAACCGGCAAAACACATCAAACCAGTGCTTGGTAACATTCCCTTGATACTGGTCGGAGGACTACGCAGCCTTGCCGTCATCGAAGATATCTTGCACCAAGGCTATGCAGACTTGCTGTCCATGAGCAGGCCCTTTGTGCGAGATCCACTCCTCGTCAAAAGGATGAAAGAGGGCGAGATAACTAGAGTTAACTGCACGTCGTGCAACAAATGCCTCGCGGCAGTGCTGAACGACAAGCCGTTACGTTGCTATGCCGACGATCGTTCACTCTGATAAGGGGCGCTTCTGGGACGGTTACGAGGACTGGTGGGCTAGTTGCTGTTTAATCAAAGAAACTACATCCGTTGGTTCAAGTTTGAAGCGCAGGCCGAATTTCAGCATAAGCCTATTTATGCCCCAAATGTGACGCCAGTACGGTCTGGGCATTCCGGAAAGCCGCCCGATCAAGGCCACGATACTGGACAGTCCCAATATACGTTCGTCGAACCCGAGATACAGTTCAGGACATGATGCAGCAGTCCGGATCATTTGTTTTGCGGCAAGATCCAGGTCCAATTCGGGAGACACGTACCAGCACGGTTCAAGAGGATTTGTATTCGAAGTTACCAGACCCTCGCTTGTTGCGATTTCCCACAGTTTAGTCTGGAGGTAAATTCTCACCCCGAGAAACATGTTGATGTTGTGGTACGGCGGGTGTTGTTCGTGCTTCAAATACTTGATGATAAAATCAAGGGTATCCTGAAGTGTTTGATTGGTTTCCCCGGGTCCGCCTACCAGGAAATACCAGAATGTAGTTAAACGAGTTTTGTTGATCCGCTCTGTCGCGCGAATCACATCGGGAATTGTGAACGCTTTGCAATAATTCCTGAGAACCGTTTCAGACATGGATTCAGGGCTTATCATGAACGATCGGAAGCCGGCTCGCCACATAAGTTGAAGAGTTTCGTCATCGAGATAGGCAGGATCCATGCCGATGGCGCTGAAGTTGGCCTGCCATCGTTGCTTGCAGAGGAGTTCAAGTATCCGCGCGGCATGTTCCGGCGGATCGTTAAATATGGAATCGACAAATTCAAAATGAGAGATCCCGAACTTGAAGTGGGCTTCTTCCAGTTCCGCGACCACTTCCTCGGGGGATCTCATGCGTATCGTGTTTCCTTGTACCATGTGGTATATACAGTATATACATCGATGCCTGCACCCGCGTTTGGTCTGAATCGTGTAACTACTCCCGATCCTGTGGTACGGCTTCATGTCAATCCATCTAGCCAGGCTGGGCCGGATATCAGGAAACTGAGCCATTTGGCGCGGCTGGAAATGAATACTTCCATTGACTTTCGCACACACACCCGGCACAGTTCCGGAGTCAGCTCCGGCCACAATAGTTTGAAGAAGGTCCACAAACGTTTCTTCACCGTCGGAAACTACGACGTAATCAACCCCCAGAAATTCCAGCAGCCCCTGTGGATAGATGCTTGCGGCCGGGCCACCAACCACAATAGGCGCAGAAGTTACGGTTCTGATATAGTCAACAATGCTCTTGGCCAGAGGGAGGTAGTACACCGGGTAAAGCATATTAACATTGTCTATGTTTCTTACAGACAGTCCTATAACTTCGGGCGCGAACTGAGATATTGCCTCTTTCAATTTCTTTTCGTGCCTCCGCTGGAAGCACAAATCTACCACCTGAACCTCATGGCCTGCCTTTTCCGCGGCTGATGCCACGTAACAGAGGCCAATGGGAGGCGCTGCCAAGATATCGCCCTTCAGGTTACTATTAATGAGGAGCACACGCATAAGAACTAGTCTCCGCGAGAGGTCTCAAAAAGACCCATAAATTTACTCAAGACCTCAATTATGTCAAGTCCGGAGAGCGGCATTGAGTAACCATTCAGTTACGCGGGGGAAGAGTGTCATTGCGAGCGGAGCGAAGCAATCTCCCTTGGCACAAGAAGGGATTGCTTCG
>JBMOME010000261.1:20541-49452 GCA_049323095.1 Thermodesulfobacteriota bacterium | reverse complement strand
GCACTGCATTTGTCACGCCGAAGACTGAATAGTGACGGCCAGGCGGTCGAACTCCGGTTCCGAGAGGACAGCCTCACAAAACCTGACATTGCGAGGACCCCGGATTCGATCCAGGGGACGAGCCAATCTGTACGGCGCAGGTCTCGTGCCTGCCCCATTTGGGACGATTGGCCCAAGGGCAGACACAAGGCCTGCCCCTACCCTCAACAGCCCGCGGCGAACCTCCTTGACGTGCTACAATAGTGGGTAGGTCGGGTTGAGTCCTACGAAACCCGACAGGTTGCTTTGCGTGAGATGTCGGATTTCGTCCCGCGCAGAACGCGGGCCTCAATCCGACCTACATCTGAGTTTGAGGCGGCCTGCGTCCAGGATGGACGCCCCGATAGTAGCCCGGCGATTTATCGCCGGGGATGAGCGACCAAGAAAGGGTTTTTTTCATCCCCAGGTGGCGCTCGAAGGATTAATCCTTCGGGCGCCACCTGGGGATGAAAAGGTCGATCTATGCTCATCGGTTACCCGGCAATGAATTGCCGGGCTACTTTCTATCGCCCCATTGGGGCTTCAGCGGAGGCGAATCAATAATCCTTTTGCAAAAAGGGCCTCCCCGGCCACTCCTTCAATAGCTCATGGGTCTTGCAACCGTGTCTAATGAATCTTCGGAGAGATAGCTCATTGCACGACATTATCTGGAACAAAGAATTGGACCTTCTTCGAGATCGGGATCTGTACAGATCCATGCCTGCGGTATCCGGCCTTCCCGGTCGTATGGTTAATGTGAACGGGATCCAGGCAATCAATTTCTCCAGCAACAATTACCTTGGACTTGCCGGAAGTCCTGCGGTCATGGACGCGGCAATGGAATACGCCCGCCGGTACGGCGCAGGCGCTACCGCATCCCGGCTCATCGTGGGAAACAACGAACCGCACCGGGAACTGGAAGCGTTCATAGCAGACTGGAAGAACACTGAAGCCGCTCTCTTGTTCAACAGCGGTTATCAGGCCAACGTGGGAGTCCTCTCGTGCCTGATGGAAGAGCCGGACCAGATCGTTTCGGACGAGCTGAACCATGCCAGCATTATCGATGGATGTCGTCTGTCACGAGCTAAAGTAGATGTTTTCCCGCACCTGGATCTGGATCGATTGGATACACTGCTTGCCGAAGGCGCGTTTCGCAGGCGGCTGGTGGTTACTGAGTCTGTCTTTTCCATGGATGGGGATGTGGCGCCTCTTGCTGATATCCACCGCGTCTGCCGGCAGCACGACGCGTTGCTCATGGTGGATGAAGCCCACGCAACCGGTGTCATAGGCCCCTCGGGTGCGGGCGTAGCCGCGCAAGAAGGTGTGGTTCCCGATATCCAGATGGGCACGCTCGGCAAGGCTGTTGGAACCGCGGGCGCATACGTTGCAGGAGGCCGCGCTTTGATAGAGCTGCTTATCAACAAGGCTCGCTCATTCATTTTCTCGACTGCTCTGCCGCCTGGCGTGGTAGGGTCTGCGCTGAAAGCCCTCCGGATCATCTCATCGGAAGAAGGCGATCGCAGGAGGGCTCTGTTGACCGCGCGAGTCCAAAGGTTCCGTGAGCTCTTGACTGAATCGCTGGGACCGCGACCCTCTCACACCCATATTGTGCCGGTCAGGATCGGTGATTCTGCTCTGACCATGAAGATCGCGGCCGAGTGCCTTCAACAAGGTGTGTTTGCGCACGGGATTCGGCATCCGTCAGTGCCTGAAGGGACTGCGCGGTTGCGGTTCACCATCACGAGCGAACACACGGAAGACGATCTGCACACAGCAGTGGAAGCCCTCACCCGCGCGATGAGGAAATGGATGAACGTTTAATACCGATGGGCGTTCAAGAAAGTAAGACGGGGAGAACCTTTTTGAAAAAAGGTTCCTCCCCGAACCCCTTTCCAAAAACTTCTATGTGCCTCTGGCATTTCGCCTTCCTGGACAGGAAGACGAAATGCCAGAGGAATATGGAGTTTCTTGAAGAAGGCTTTGGGGGAAACTTCTTTACACAAAGAAGTTTCCCCCGTGCTTTACTTCTTTGAAAGCGCATCGGCATAAGAATGAGATTGCTTCGTCGTCCCGCCGCCCACGGGACTCCTCGCAATGACAATTTGCCGGTTGTGACCAAAGGACTACCATGCAGTTGTTTCTTGACTTGACCATAAGATCGGGCAGGCTTAGTCTGAACAGAGAATTCGAAGTGGACTGGGAATCTCCTGAACGAAGGTTTGACGGCCTTGCGTCGTCCGAAGTGAAGGAAATTCCCAGTCCACGACGGCAGACCGGTTTCTCAATTGATAGCGGGCCCTCTGCGTTGAGAATGCAACATGTTCGATTCCATTGAATCTGTCGAAAAAAGCCTCCTGGACGAGAAGTACATCCCTGAGCGATCCCTCGCCACGGTTATCTATCTAGCCGCACGGCTCAAAAAGCCGCTCTTCCTGGAAGGCGAGCCCGGAGTGGGCAAGACCGAGGTGGCCGCGGTCCTTGCCCGGGCGCTGAAGACCGACCTCATCCGCTTGCAGTGCTACGAAGGGCTTGACGCGAACCACGCGCTGTATGAATGGAACTACCCCCGGCAGCTCCTGGAAATCAAACTCGGCGAGCAATGCGGCACAGATCCGAAACAGGTCAGCAAGACCATATTTGCTGAGGAATTCCTCATCAAGCGACCTCTGCTCGAGGCCATCCTATCGCCTCGTGAACAAGGCCCGGTTCTGCTCATTGATGAAATAGATCGTTCCGACGAAGAATTTGAAGCATTGCTGCTGGAAGTGCTCTCAGACTTCCAGATATCAATCCCTGAAATCGGCACGATCAAAGCTCGCCGTCGCCCCGTGGTGATTCTGACTTCCAACCGCACTCGTGACATCCATGATGCGCTTAAACGACGCTGCTTGTACCACTGGATCGACTATCCGGACGAAGAGAAGGAATGCCGCATCATCATGGCTCGCGTGCCGGGAATGGCTCTGGAACTAGCCGGTCAGGTTGCCGCATTCATGAAGCGAATCCGTGAAGAGGACCTGGTCAAGCGACCCGGCCTTGCAGAGACCCTTGATTGGGCCGCGGCGCTCCTTGCGCTCGACCGCTCCGCGCTGGACGAAGAAACCGTGGCCGAAACCCTGGGCTGCATCCTCAAGTATCGTGAAGACCTGGTCAGTTTCAAGGAATTGTGGGATCGGCCTGAATTCAGGGAACCGCTTCTGACGCAGATTCGGCGGAGCATGTGCTGACCGAAAGTGGCCTCATATGCCGATAGGCGCTAAAGCGAGACGCTGATTTGCATTCGGAACTCCCCCCTCACCCTACCCTCTCCCATCAGGGGAGAGGTGTGATCCGCAGATTACGCAGATGGCCGCAGACACCCTTCCCTCTTTTGGGGCGGCCTTTCCAGGCCGCCAGCAGGCTAGAATCCCGCGAGGACGCGGGACTGCTCCACAAAAGGAGAGGGCATTCTAACTCCCCTCCCTCGATGGGAGGGGGCAGGGGGAGGGTGACAATTCCTTGAAAATACAGGCCCGGCCACATTATTTTAACCCCTATGGGCATCTATTCCCCCTGAGTGTTCGGATGCCCTGTCGCAAACCCACACCATGACAAACGCCTCACATCGGCTCGATGCAGCCTCTTCCATGCCTCGGGGCTCCTTGGCCGCAACAGTCATATCCTTTGGGCGATTGCTCAAAGAGCATGGGCTCACCATCTCGGTCCCCGCGGTGATGGACGCGCTCGCGGGACTCTCTGTGACAGGCATTTCCAACGTCGATGACTTCAAGACGGTTCTGCGCTCCAACTTCATGACCCGCGTCGAGGATGGGCCCATATTCGAGCGCCTGTTCGCCGAGTTCTGGTTGAAGGCGGGAGACCGCCTGGAGCAAGAAGAAGCCGAGGCCGCGGGAGAGCCTTCGGAGGGCCCGGCAGGCTCCGAGCCCTTCTCCGAAGCGGACATGATCCTAGCCGCAGCGGGCATGTTTCCGTCCCAGGAAGAAGCAGCGTGGAGCGCGCGGCCGTACGTTATCTATTCGCCTCACGAGGTGCTCAAGGAACGGGACTTCAAAGAGATACCCGCCGGAGATGACGCCAGAATCGAATCGCTGATCCGCGAGATTGTCCGGCCGCTGTTCAAACGGGTCGGAGTGCGGAAACGGCCGTTCTGGCGCGGCGTGACGCTGGATTTTCGGAAATTGTTCCGCCGAAATGTCCTGTACGGCGGCGATATCGTGGAGATCCCTCGCCTGCGGCCTAAACGTCGACTCAAGAAGTTGGTCTTCTTGTGTGACGTGAGCGGCTCCATGAATCCGTACATGCGGTTCATGCTCAGATTTATCCGTGAGCTCCAGGAGATGCCCACCAAGGTCGAGACCTTTGTGTTTGCCACCCGGCTTACCCGCATCACGTCGCTCCTGCGTCGCTTGCCTTTCCCCCGAGCAATGGAAGAGATTGGCCATACCGTGCGTGACTGGTCCGGCGGCACGCGCATCGGAAGCTGTTTGGAAACATTCACCTCGTCTTTCGCTGAATCGCTCCTGCGGCCGTCAACCGTAGTTCTCATTCATTCTGATGGGTGGGACCGGGGAGACGTTCGAGTGCTTGAACGAGAAATGGCTAAGATTCAGCGCAGGGCATACCGGGTCATCTGGATCAATCCGCTGCTCGGAGGCGCTTCATACGAGCCCACGTGCCGAGGCATGAGAACCGCTCTGCCGTACGTGGATGCATTCCTTCCCGGACATAACGTGCTCGGACTCGAACGAGTCGCCGGCACTCTGCGCACGCTGCTGTAGGAGGGATTTTCCGAAAGATTTCGGGGGAAACTTTTTTGATTACAAAAAAGTTTCCCCCGAACCCCTTTCAAAAAACGCCACCTGGCGAGCGTTGATCTTGCACAATAAGAGCGGCCGGTGTTCGCAAGGGTCTTTGCCACTGCTGGACGAGCCAGCAGTGGCACCCCAGTACCTCACCACATCCTTGCCTGGCTCACGGGCAAGCCAAATCTCGCAAAAATCTGCGGAGCTCTTTTGACAGTCCAAGCTTGGAATGGTAACCTGGCACTGGGACTGCGGAGTTAACGCTCCATTGCGGCTGGGTTCGTATGAGCTTGCAAGTGGACACCCGGATGCTCAATTGATCTGATGAATTTCAGCTCGGGTGGACCATCGGAATTGAACATTTCGTGAGGAGGTACCATGAACACTCAGCCTCTGCACACCGTCAACGTCAAGGGGCCCGGACTAATCCCGGTGGTGGCCAAGCTCTTCTGGAAAGCCCTCTCCATGTTGGTGGACGGCGAAAATCGGGCAATCCGAAGGGAAAAAGGGGTGAGTCCCGGGGACGCGTTCTTTAATTTTGTTAAGCTGTCGTTCCTGGAAAACGTGCTCCTGAGGTACCGCCATCCGGTGAAATTCGGGGACAAAGTAGTCTTGGACAGCACCTTTCCGCCCTATCCGTCGGCTGCTCTGGAAAAACGGCTTTCCAACTACGTCAATAACCTGGATATGACCGAAATCCCGTCAGGAATTGTCTCCGTTTCCACGACAAATTCCTGCCCGTATGCCTGTGCATTCTGTTCGACCAACGCCCGTCGCCGCACGGAAGACGACCTCGACGAGGAGCTTCTCAAAAAGACGATTCGGCAAGTGGAGGAGCTGGGTGTGCCCAGCATTATCCTGCATGGAGGCGAACCCCTATACATGTATGACCGGTTCCTGCGGCTGGTAAAGCATGTGAGCCCGGATACCTGTTTGTGGATGTTCACCACCGGTTACGGCGCAACGTTGGAGCGCGCCAGAGAGCTCAAAGAAAACGGTATGTTCGGTGTATGGGTGAGCCTAGACCACTTCGACCCCGAGGTCCACAATCACCTGCGGGGCCATCCGGAAGCCTTCAACAACGCATGCAACGCTGTGCAACATTTCAAAGACGCGGGCTTGTACACCTGCCTTTCTTTGGTGCCGCCGCCTGAATTCTCGGAGCGGGCGAATTTCCTCAAGTACTACGACCTGGCCAAAGAGCTCGGTGTGGCAGAGATCCGGGTCATGGAAATGAAGCCTTCCGGCAGGGAGGCCTGTCGCGGCGTGACTCCACACAGCCCGCAGTTGTCCGCGATTCAGAAAGACCTCTCGTGGGCTTCCGCGTATCGGGATTACCCGCCGTTGAGCGGGCTCTCCACGTGGCTTGAAAAAGACCCTGCGTTCGGATGTCAATGCCGGTTCGAGTACCTTTTCGTCACCTCACGGGGAGAAGTCCAACCGTGCGAAGCAACCGAAATATCGTTCGGCAACATTCAGGAGGAGGATTTTCTCACCATCTACGAGCGCGCGCGACGGTCGTTTCCCAGGCCTTCCACGGGATGCATCCCCATGGTGATGTACGATGAGGTCCGAGAGTACCAAAAGGTAAAGGATACGATCTCATCGCCGGAACGAGCGCGTCTGGCTGCGCGCATCATGGAAGGCTTCTTCGCCAAAGGAAAAATCCCCGGGGTGTACAAGCTTCTCTGGTCTCACTACGAAAAGAGGGTCCAGGCCTATCGACGACGCCGAGCGCGCATGGTGGCACAGAACCAAGGCTATGCTTAGCCGGAAGCTTTGGTGGCTCCGAATCAGCCCCCAGATGGCATCGGCTCAAAGATAGGACCGCTTGGAGACTAGGTTCGGCAGATTGGGCAAATCCTTGCGATTTGCCATAATTGTCCCCGCTATCCGGTATTACTCTTGGCAATCGGCATATATAGCCAGGAAAATTCGGATACGCAGCACACAGATTTCCTGACAAGCTTCCAGAAAACTCCCATATATGCTAAGCTCTGACTGGGTATGGTGTGTCCGCGAGGTGCTCGTCTCCCGCCGGTCCGCCTCGATAAGAGATGCCGGCGCAGACGTGCGACGACTCGTTGTTGCCCAGGCCTCGCCAGGGCGCCTCTTTGGCACGGTTCATCATTGCCGACACCACCACCCCGTAAGGCCAACGCCTCTGGAAATCAAAGGATTGTGCTGCGATGCCTTCAGCAGAGAGAGACGTCAAGGACATATTTCAGGGAGCAGACCGAATCGAAATCCTCGGGAAACTCCCCTTCATTCTCTGGGAGTACATTAATCACGGTCGCAGGTTGATCCAGGATATGGGTTCAAGCTCGGCCGACCTGTCCTCTTCCTTCCAGAGTATGGAAAGAATGCTCGGGGTGCTGGGAACAGCCGCCGACCATCTGGGAAACGAGGAACTGAAGGGCCGGCTGGCAGGGCACAGCCGGATCATCACCTCGTACAGAAAGGGCGATATTCCCGATGGAGACTTCACGCAGTCTTTCGGCTCCGAGCTTGCTTCCTTGGAAAAGGTGGCTGGTAATCGGCCTAACGTGACCGCAGACAGCCTCTTGCCTGAAGACTTTGTCGAGCGGGAGCTGCAAAGAGCTGAGAAGGTCAAGGCAGGGCGAAGCGCGGATGTAGTCGTGAGCGGTGAGATCCTCGACGATATCCGCGACTTTCTCACCGGCAAAGTGCTGACTGACGAGATTTCATCCATTCTCATAATCGATAACGCGGGGACACTCATCGTCAACGTTGGCAACAAGGTGGACCTGGACGCGATCTCTCTCGCGGCGGTTGCCGCTGCCAACTTTGCAGCCACGGAGAAGATCGCCCGACTCATAGGAGAGCGCGATTTTGTGCTCCTCTTTTACAAAGGACGGAACGAATCATTCCACTTCAGGCGATTGGGGACCGATTACATTATTGTCACTATCTTCAATAACTCGCTTTCTCTGGGACTTATCCGGCTGAAGATCGCGGAGGTTGCTCAGGTCCTGGAAAGAAAGCTGCCCAAGAGAGAGGGATAACAGTGGCGTTCATAAACAAGAGCGCGAAGGAAATACAGGTCAAAATCGTCTACTACGGCCCCGGTAGAGGTGGAAAGACTACAAACCTCCTCTACGTGAATCAGAAGATGAGCGCTAAGTTCATGGGCAAGATGATCTCCATCGACACCCGGGGTGACAAAACCCTCTTCTTCGATTTCCTTCCCCTGTCACTCGGGAAGATTCGGGGTTTCAGTATCCGAGTTCAGCTCTATACCGTGCCTGGCCAGGTTCTCTACAATGAGAGCCGGAAAATGGTACTCAAAGGAGTGGATGGCGTCGTTTTCGTCGCGGACTCCATGGAGGTTCAGCGAGAGGCCAACGTGGAGAGTTTTCTCAACCTGCGTGACAACTTGGCGGACGACAATCTGGACTTGCAGGAGATACCGCTGGTTCTTCAGTTGAATAAACGCGACCTGGAAGGGAGCGTCATCCCGGTACTGAGTGAAGAGATCATGAGGGATGACCTCTGTCAGCATCTCAAGCTTCCCGCGCCGATTATGGGCGCGAGCGCGCTCCAGGGCCCGGGCGTATTCGAAACCTTGCGAGAAATCAGCAAGATAACCATCAAATCGGTGCACTATAAGCTCAGGAGCTGAGAACCGACACTGCCGACACCATGGCTTCTTCAGACGACACAAAAGATTTTGATGCTATGGTCGACCAAGCCCTCGACGGCTTCTTCGACGACGATCTCGTGGATCGCCAAGGGAAGAAGAGGACGAAGCGTGGCGGTCACGAACGCTCGTCTGAAAGTGCGTCTGCATCCGAACCCTCCTTCGAGAATGCTGTCGACACCCTCTTCAAGACCGGTGGCACCGACGTCTTTGGGCGGAGTGCCGTCACCTCCGGAGATCCTGACACGGATCGCGAAATAGACCTGGCCGTGGAAACGCTCTTTGTTGAAGAGCCGGAAACGGCTCCCCCGGACACCGCGGAATTAGAAGCCCAGGTGGTGAGTGGACCTTCCTTCGAGGATAAGGTGGTGGGCAAATTGGCTTTGGCTGATATCGACTGGTCCGCCCCCAGCGCGGGCCAAGCCGCGCGGGCTCGTCAGCAACCTCCTCCCGCGGTCGAAAGCCCTTCTTACGACCAGGCTATGGCCAAAGAAGTCCAAAAGAACCTGGACTCTGTCTATAAAGCCGGCACTCAGCAAGAGGCCCAAGTCGCGGATGAAGCCCTGTCGGCTAGAGCCGCCACCAGCATCATGGCAGCGTCTCCGCTGCGCACCCTTCAGGAAGCCATTCTGACTCTGGAATGGGAGATCTCCAAGCGATCTGTCACGACGCTGGCTCAGGAATTGCGTGGGCTGCGGTTCAAGTACCGGGACAACGTGACCGTGGATTTCGCTGCGATCTCCATGAGAGTGGTTCTGGACTACATTGTGAAGAGGATGTCCAAGGCACATCCCGAATCCATACGCTTCCTTTTGGAGATGACCGACTTCCTTGACTCGAGCCTGTCACTTTCCGAGTCGGACCCACTCCAGTCGTTTCATGAGATTCTGATCCGCTACGAACGATACAAGTCGCTGATCCGGCGAGCTGAGGGCCTGCCGGACCCCAAACCGGACATCAGCAAACGGCTCGAGATCCAGGATCCTGAAGCCTTTCTGCGCTTGGTCGAGAATCGTGCCAAGACTCTCGTGAGCGCCGGTCGATCTCTTGCCAAAGGACTCCCCTCGACCGGAGATCCGGAAAATCTCATCCGCTCGTTCAGATTCCTGGTCAACCGGGCTGTTAATCAGATACTGGAGAACACTCACGGAAACTCACTCCAGCGGGCGTCTCGTCCATCGCGAGCAAAGAAAAAGACGCCCTCCAAATGGTGACTCATGGGGTGAGCGTATGACACCATGGGGGTGTCACCCTGGCGCAGGACGAGGGCAATCGAATAGGGGATCGTTCAAAAAGCAGACGACCCTCAAGAGGTGCAGGGGAAAGATATGAGCGCAGACAATCCTGTGTTTGAAGCGAGCAATCGGCGGCGATTCAGCCGCAAGTACATGTTGTTCAAAATCCCCGCGTATGACGCGCAGTCCAGGAGGTTCTTGGGCCTGGTGCAGGATATCAGCGAGAAAGGTGTGCAGCTTTTCGGTGTGGAAGTGGGGGTCAATGCAAGAAGGACACTCATTATTCAGGCCTCCGATTACATCAAAGGCGCCCCCCTACAGTTCGAAGCCCAGTGTCGCTGGACCCGGAAAGAAAGCACTCAGGGATACTATGTCTCCGGTTTCGAGATTACATCCATCGGCGAGGAATCCCGAAGGAACCTCGGGCGTTTGATTGAGTTCTTGACCATAGGGTAAACCGTTCCCCATACGTAAACTCAACCAGGGTTACTAGATGCCGAGATCTTTCCTAAGAACTCCGGAGAGGGCAACCCGGACAACCCATGTTCCATCTCACCATCATCAGACCTGACGGCCGGACCATCGAACAGAAAATCACCCACGAGCGAGCGCTGGTAGGCCGTGATGACAAGTGCGACCTTCGCCTGGTAGACACGAAGGTATCTCGCAAACACTGCCTGCTCACCAGGGAGGGCACCCGTGTTACCGTCAAGGATCTGGAGAGTCGAAACGGAACGTGGCTGAACGGCCGCAAGATCAAGAGCAAACGCTACATAAGACAGGGGGATATGATCCAGATTGGGCCGTTCAGACTCGTTTTCCGTCCCAAGTCTTCTTCCGCGGACATGGAGCGGTTGCTCAGCACCACCGTGGAGATGCCCAGACATCCGATGGAGACGTACGTTCATAAAGACGAGACCGAGAAAGTAGTAAAGCCGCTCGGAATGATCACGAACTACCTCGCGGAAACTACCGCGAAGCAAGAGGAGACATCTGCCGGCGTCAGACGCGAACGGCTCAACCGAAACCTCGTAACGCTCTACCGCATAACCGAGGAGCTCGTGCTCACCCGGGACCTTGACGAGATCCTTGATTACATCATGGACCAGGTTTTCCGAATTTTCATGCCTTCCCAGGCCATCATACTACTGCGTGAAGATGGCGGATTTCCGCTTCCCCGAAAAGAAAAACGCGCTGAAGGCCAAGGAAATATTCGGTCCATCAGCAATACAATTGTTCGAAGGATTCTGAAAGACAAGGTGGGCATCCTTACCGACAATGCCCTGGAAGACCCGCGCTTTGAATCAGGCGACAGTGTAGTCATTGATGGAATTCGATCCGTCATGGCTGCACCCATTTGGGAGGATCGGTCGATTCTGGGCGTTATCTACGTTGACAGCTTAGATGTTGCAGCCGGGTATCAAACGGAAGACCTGGACTTGCTTACGGCAATCGGCCATCAGACCGCGCTGGCTATTCAACGCTGGAAGCTCACCGAACAACTCCGAGAAGGCGCAGTAAAGAATGCGGTGATCAGGCAGAACCTGGGCCGCTTTCATTCCCCGCAGGTGGTGGATCTTATCCTTCAGGGCGCGGCTGAGCTAGAACCAAAAGAGAGCCTTGCCACTATATTCTTTTGTGACATCGTGAGCTTTACGGCCCTGTGCGAGAAACTCCCACCGTCTGAATTGCAGGGCGTACTGAACCTCTTTATCAAGACCGTCAACGAAGTGGTCTTTGAAGAACAGGGCACCCTCGATAAGTTCATCGGCGATTCCGCCATGGCCATCTTCGGCGCTCCAGTACCGCAGGAAGACGCGGCCGGCCGAGCAATACGCTCAGCCCTGAAGATTCGCGAGCGACTTGCCCGCGCGCAGGCTGCCACTGACCCGGATCTGCGCTTTCAAGTTCGGTACGGCATTAATACAGGCAAGGCAGTGGTAGGGAACTTCGGCACTTCCGACAGGATGGATTACACAATTCTCGGACTCTGCGTGAACCTGGCCTTTCGTATTTGTCGCTACGCAGACCCCGATCGGATCGTCATCGGACACGAAACATACGAGAACATCAAGGACAAGGAACTCTTCATCACCCGACCGGTAGGCGCCACCAGACTCAGAGGGGTAAAAGGAAGAGTCAAACTGCACGAAGTTGCAGATTTCGCGTGAGATGACCTCGGCCAAATCTGCGAGCTGGTTACCGAGAGTAATTCACGGCCTTAGCTTATACGCCAGTACCAACTTAAGTTCTTTGCCCGTCCATTCGTAAAAGTGCTTGTCTGAGCTGCTCTTGTCTATTGTTCCGGTGACAATGAGCAATCGACTGTCGGGCCGAAACTCGACATTTCTGGGTATCATCGTCGGATTGTCCTGATCGTACGGTGGTACGCTCTGAACCGTGAGAAATGGTGGAAAAAATACCGCACCACTTATCACATCGACTATGGCGAATTCGATACAGTCGGTTCCGCACCCCCATCGCACCACTGTATAGTGGCCGGCAAAATTTGGGCCCTTTGCTGCTCCTTCTCGAAGACGTGTGCGATATGTGCGAGCCCTCTCCTTCGAAACGTCGGGTTTGGCTATCTTCTTAATAGACACCTTCTTGGCGGGGAAATCAGAAAATGTGGGATCAGGTGGTCTTTCGGACTATACAAGTGCCGACGGAAGCAGGAGGACAAGTACTGCACACATTAAGAAGGGCACGTGTTTCTTCATGAATGCACCTTCATTGACCCCCAGCCCGAAAACCTCATCGGCTTTTTTCACGATGCCCGCTTACCGACTCCCTACCTTGGCCAGGCTCGGGACTATTTCTTAGACATGCCTGTTCAGAGTTCGCAAGAGCCTCCTGACGTGGGGCTCATTTCGCTTGAGGTGGAACCTTAATTCTTCTCTTGGCGGTAGTCTTTTTCGGCTTCTTTTCTTGCTTCTCCTTTATCGCAGGCTCAGGAGGAGGCGGTGCAGGAGCTTCGGCCGCATGAGCAGGAGTCGCGACTCCGAACTGGGCGAACATATTCTTCACCTCGCCCGCAATGCGATCCACCATCCTAAACACTGACGGAAACAAGAATGCATGGCTGAGCTTATTCAGTGTGTCCGGAACGACGCCCTGGGCCACCAACGGTGAACACTTGCATTCCTCTTTCCCTTTTACAATCATTCCGGCTGCTTGTGCGCCCACCGGCAGAACCGAGGACAGAAGAACGCATAACGCGGCCACGATAAGAAAGGAACGCATGGTGATTCTCCTCATAGTAATGGGATCAATGTATCATACACATATTATGCAAGAAAATCAAGATGTTCCTAAGAGGAGGCCGTCACGAGCGCCAAGCGCGGCTTCTACGGGAGGGCCGCTGATGCCAATGGGCCTTTAAGAAAGTAAGACGGGGAGAACCTTTTTGTAAAAAGGTTCCTCCCCGAACCCCTTTCCAAAAACTTCTATACGCCGTTGGCATTCCTGCTTCCATCTAGGAAGCAGAAATGCCAACGAAATATAGAGTTTCTTGAAGGGGGTTCCGGGGAAAATTCTTTACACAAAGAAGTTTCCCCCGTGCTTTACTTCTTTGAAAGCGCATTGGTATAACACCAATCGATAAGCAAACAAGTGTCTTGTGGGCGGCTGCCGGCTGGGAATCGCGTTCACTTCGGACGACGCAAGGTCGTCGGACCTTCGTTCAGGAGACCTCCATCCTGCCGCTAGAGCCAACCTGCCGTAACGAAATCGCGTCGGTGCGATGGGGCGTGTAGAAGCTTCCGGCGGGGCACATTTCCTTCGTCGTCTCTACGTTCGCACATGGGCTAGAAGCGGTTGGGAAGACAGGAGTTTTTGGTGGAGGGGTGCGGGGAGGCCCGAACAAAAAGGGGTCTTCCCGCCCGCTTCTTCAAATTCTCCTAGCCTATGCAAGCGCTTCTAGAACGTGTACGTGGCGGAGAGGCCGAGGACGATGAGGTTATGCCGAGAATCCATGGAGAAACGAGTCGAGCGCCCGTCAGCTTCCACCGTGGCGCCTCCGGAGAGCTCCAGGTAGTTGTACTGAGCGAACACACCTGCCAGAGCATTCTCGGTGAGCGGCAGCAGCCATTCAAAGAGCGACTCGAACCAGAAGCCTGTTACCGCATGCCCGTCTATGTGGAACATGGAATTGCTCAAGCTCCGATCCGATCGATAACGGGCAAGGGTGATGGGAGCCGCGAGGATATCCAGCCGAACCACGGATCCGATGAACTGACTGTGAGCGTAATACACGCCCACATAGGGAACATGCACGCTCAGGTGGTCCTGAAAATCACCGGCAGGACCGGTCACCGCCTGAGAGGTGTAATCGAAATCATAGAACCTGTAGCCTCCGACCAGGCCTGCTGTGTATGGCATCCCACCCATGCCGAAATGGTACACCGCGGAAAGATCCGCGGCCAGATAGCGGCTCCTGGTATCCCATGCGGTCCATCTCCGATCGAACCAGACTTCGTTCCGGTGAGTCTGTGGGACGTTGAGCCAGCCCTGGACCCGCACGGCCAGATCCTTCATCGGGAATGTTTCCGCCTGAGCGCTGAAAATAGGGCTGCTAAGCGTGACCTCTTTCTTTGATGGCGGGATCAGTTCATTGTCCCCTTCACGCAGCCTGATCTCGTGCCATCCCCAGAAGTACCCGAATCGACCCTCCACCATGGAACGCTTTTGAGACATACCGTAACAGAATGAAGGCGGGCACGAAGGCTGGAAGGTCGGGCCGCCGCCGTAAACCGCCTGGGAGGCTCCGAGCCACGGAGAGAAGCCTATGACCAGGACACACAGCGTGAGCCGCATGAATGGGACAGCGACCGAGCGCCAAGTATAGCCCGGCTTCTCTTTCAAACCAGTGGAGCGATCACTTTTTCGGCTCTCGATTGTCTGCACGGCTAACCTTGTTGATTGTTGCGTGCCAGGACCCGGTCCTGTCATTCCCGCGAAAGCGGGAATCCAGTCCGCTCACGTATGCGTGTCGAGACCCGCATGACAGGCTTCCCAGGCTCTTATGAGGTAGCCTCTGGCACGTGAATTGTCAAGAATCAAAGCAGATATGCCCTTTGTCATAAGAGCAGTGACAGAGTTTTGCTGCGCATCAAGCCAAGTTGAAACTATCTCGATACGGTGATATAGGGCAATGAATCATGAGACAGACCAGCTTATTCATTGACGACAGTCTGCCGGCGACGAACGCTACTACCTCGACCTTTGCAGACAATCTCACCCTGCCCATCCACAGATGGTTTCGCTACCCTGCTGGCTTTTCTGCTATTTGGGTGCGCCAGCTAATCGGGCGAGAAATGACTGGCGGACGTCGCACGGTGCTAGATCCCTTTGTCGGCTCTGGCACTGTCCTGTTGGAAGGTGAGGCATCCGGAGTAGAGACAGTCGGAATCGAATCCCACCCTTTCGTCGCACGAGTGGCCAAGGCGAAACTCTTATGGCACGCAAGCCATCGTGAATTCCTGAATTATGCCGTGGCAGTTCTTTCCAGAGCTAAGCGGATGACAGGAACCGCAAATGGGTATCCCAAACTTATCGAGAAATGTTTTGCGCCTGATTCGTTGAAGAAGCTCGATACGTTGAGAAGGGCCTGGGAAGAAGACAATGACGAGACACCTAATTCAGAGCTCACTTGGCTGGCCTTGACATCGATTCTCAGAGAATGCTCCACCGCGGGAACAGCGCCGTGGCAATATGTCCTTCCCAGAAAGAAGAAGGCTCGCACGGTTGATCCATACGAGGCTTTTGAATCAAAAGTCATTCTGATGAGTTCGGACATGTCGATGCGCCGTTTGCGTTCGCTGTCTGCGCGCGCGAGGTTGCTCCAAGAAGACGCTCGCTCTTGCGCTTCCCTTCCCGATGCTTGGGCCGACCTGGTCATAACGTCGCCCCCGTACGCCAACAACTACGATTACGCAGATGCAACACGGCTTGAGATGAGCTTCTTCGGTGAAGTCCAGAGTTGGGGTGACCTCCAGGATGCGGTGAGACGGCATCTGATCCGTGCTTGTACGCAGCACGTCGCTGAGCTCAACGGCCAGACAAACAAAATGCTCACCGACCCGCTTCTTGTTCCGATAAGAGAAGAGATAGCCAAAGTCTGCACACTCCTTGAAGCTGAGAGAGAACATCACGGAGGAAAGAAGCCGTACCACACCATGATCGCCGCTTATTTCTCTGATATGGCCAGGGTATGGGTAGCATTGCGTAGAGTGACTGCGCGAGGCGCTTTAGTTTGCTTCGTCGTGGGCGATTCGGCACCCTATGGCATATATGTGCCTGTTGACCGCTGGCTTGGTGAATTAGCTGTCGCTGCTGGTTTCAAGTCCTTCTCTTTTGAAAAACTCCGATCCAGAAACATAAAGTGGAAGAATCGCAAGCATCGCGTTCCCCTTCATGAAGGCTGCCTGTGGATTGAGGGTTGATCTATGGCTGAGTCACCGGCGCATAAGTTCGGGCAGATCATAGGTGAGACTCTGGAGGCGGCCATTGAACCCCTACTGAGAAAGGTGGCGCAGGAACACGGCCTTTACTTGGATCGAAAAGGCCGACGGCCGGCTCGCAAAGGGAAAAAAGTTTCCTGGAAGGACCAGCATGGCAACGTGCATGATTTGGACTACGTCCTGGAGCGAGGTGGCACACCGCGCAAGATCGGAGTGCCCGTGGCCTTCATCGAGTCAGCTTGGCGACGCTACACAAAACACTCCAGAAATAAGGCGCAAGAGATTCAAGGGGCCGTATTGCCGTTGCGCGAAACCCATTATAGAGCCGCGCCATTCGTCGGTGTTGTGCTCGCCGGCGAGTTTACCCAGGGCTCGCTGGAGCAGCTTCGGTCACTCGGATTCTCAATTCTGTACTTCCCTTATGAGGCGATAATTCAAGCGTTTACCAGCGTTGGCATAGATGCGACGTCAACAGAGAATACTCCCGACGCAGAGTTCGCTCGGAAGGTGAAACAATGGGGCGCACTGTCCAAACGGAGACAGGTAGCAGTAGCGCAGTCTCTGTTGAAGCAAGAAATCGACGAGGTCACTAAATTCGTTGACGGTCTCACCCGCGCGATTACGAGACAAGTAGGCGCAATCCGGGTTTTGCCACTTCATGGAACACCGGTAGAGTGCACATCCATAGAGGAAGCTATCAATTTCATCGTTGGCTATGACGAGGCAGCAAATTCCCATCCGGTGGTAAGGTATGAAGTTGCGGTCAAGTACAACAACGGCGACTCAATTGTGGCTCAGTTTAGTGAGAAGGAAGATGGGGTAGAATTCCTTCGCCAATTTCAAGGACCCGCGCTAATGCCCGCAAGCTAGAAGCAAAAGTCACATTCTTTTACGAGATTCCTGTTTCTCTAATTCTCCGCTCTTCCGCAGCCTTGTCCACCGCTGCTACAGCAGCCCACTGGTTCAGGGAATCCTCTCAGTCTTCTTCGGATCGGATATCTCCTGAACTCGTCTCTGTCAGCAATCTTCTGCCAGCAAACGGTTTGGGAGCGTGACATGCCATGTTCGGTTCCGCGAGCCACGAGAAGTTGTGTTTGGGGCGGTCGGATGGTAATATATTTGATTCGTTCGGCCACGGGCCGCTTAAGTAGTTTCGAGGAGCTTGGCATGGGTCTCGACCTCTTACCAAAAGTCTACAACCCGGAAGAGATTGAACGTCGCTGGTACGCAATCTGGGAAGAACGGAAGCTCTTTCATGCAAGCGACCGTAAAACCGGCAAAGAATATTCCATTGTCATTCCGCCTCCGAACGTCACCGGCTCCCTGCACATGGGCCATGCCCTCAACAATACGTTGCAAGACATTCTCATCCGTTATCACCGTATGGCCGGGTATAACACACTGTGGATGCCGGGCATGGACCACGCGGGCATTGCGACCCAGAACGTGGTTGAGAGACAACTCAAAGATGAAGGCCTCCGAAGAGAAGACCTGGGACGAGAGAAGTTCATCGAACGAGTTTGGACTTGGAAAGCGCATTCCGGAGGCGTGATCCTCAACCAGCTAAAGAGGCTGGGCTCTTCCTGTGACTGGGACCGTGAACGTTTCACTATGGACGAAGGGCTATCACGCGCGGTCAGGACGGTCTTTGTGAGGCTTTACGAGGATGGACTGATCTATCGAGGCGATTACATCGTCAACTGGTGTCCTCGCTGTCATACGGCGCTCTCGGACCTTGAAGTCGATCACCAGGAGGCTCCCGGTCACCTGTGGCACATTCGCTACCCTGTGGAAGGCTCGGACGTTTCCCTTGTGGTGGCCACCACCAGACCTGAAACCATGCTGGGCGACACCGCTGTGGCGGTCAATCCTAATGACGACCGTTACAAACACCTGATCGGCGGATACGCCATACTTCCGCTGGTGGGCAGGCGCCTCAAAATCATCGGGGATCCGGTGGTCGACCCGGAATTCGGCACCGGTGCGCTCAAGGTGACGCCATCCCACGATCTGACCGACTTCGAACTTTCGCTGCGGCACGATCTGGAGCGGGTCACCGTGATGGATTCCGAAGGGCGTATCAATGAGAACGGCATCCATTTCAAGGGTATGGATCGGTACGAATGCCGCAAAGCCATTGTGGCCGAACTGGATCAGAAGGGATACCTGGTCGGCACAGAGCCGTACAATGTCGGCCTCGGTCGCTGCTATCGCTGCAAAGAAGTAGTGGAGCCGCTCATTTCAAAACAGTGGTTCGTCAAGGCCGAACCTCTCGCGCGGCAAGCCATCGCCGCGGTTGAAGACGGCCGAACGCGAATCATCCCTGAACACTGGACCAAGACCTATTACGAATGGATGAACAATATCCGCGACTGGTGCATCTCTCGCCAGATATGGTGGGGCCATCGCATCCCTGCATGGACATGCCAGGATTGCAACGAAGTCGTCGTTTCTCTGGGCGATCCCACACAATGCCCGTCGTGTAAGGGCTCGCGTCTGGTGCAGGAGACCGACGTTCTGGATACTTGGTTTTCGTCTGCGTTGTGGCCGTTCAGCACCATGGGCTGGCCTGATCAAACGGAACTCCTCAAGACATTCTATCCCACGTCTTGTCTCGTCACGGCCTTTGACATCCTGTTCTTCTGGGTCGCACGCATGATGATGATGGGACTGAAATTCATGGGCGACGTTCCGTTCAAGGACGTGTACATCCATGCGCTGGTTCGAGACGAATACGGCAAGAAGATGAGCAAGTCCCTGGGCAACATCATTGACCCGCTCATGATCATGGACCAGTACGGCACGGATGCGTTCCGCTTCACCCTGGCCGCAATGGCCGCTCAGGGGCGTGACATACGGCTTTCAGAGCAGCGGATCGAGGGCTACCGTAACTTCATGAACAAGATCTGGAACGCAGCCCGTTTCGCGTTGCCCCACATTGAAAGCGTGCAGGAGAAACTGGATCCGGCCGCGGTCCGAGACTACCCATTGCCGGAACGGTGGATCCTGTCTCGCCTCAACACAGTAGCAACCGAAGTGGCTGATGCGATCCGTACATACCGATTCAACGACGCGGCACAGAGCATCTATCAGTTCACGTGGCATGAATTCTGCGACTGGTACATCGAGTATGCTAAGGCGCCTCTTAGTGGAGACGACGCTGAGACAACCCACCGCACCAGGGCAGTCCTAAGGCACGTGCTGGATTCGCTCATGAGGTTGCTCCATCCGTTCACACCTTTCATCACAGAGGAGATCTCGTCCAAAATCCCTCTGAGCGGAACAACCTTGATGCTCGGGCCGTGGCCTGAAGCAGATCCACGGATTGCAGATCCCGAAGCTGAGAGAGAAATGACGCTCCTCATGGGGCTGATCACTTCGGTGCGGAATATCAGGGCTGAAATGAATCTTCCGCCGTCCACGCCTCTTCCGGCGATTGTATTCCCAAGTTCCTCGCGAGATGGCGAGCTTATCGAATACAATAGGACGATGGCCCTTTCTCTGGGGCGCATTTCCACCCTGGATGTGGCCGGATCTGCTCACAACCCGCAGCCGCCTCGCATGTCCGCCACCGCGGTAGTAGGAGACATGAAGGTCTTTGTTCCACTGGAAGGCATTGTGGACCCGGATGCGGAAATCGCCCGGTTGGAAAAAGAGCTGGCCAAGATAGAGCAAGAACTGGTTGGCGTTCAGAAGAAGCTGTCGAACGAAGATTTCCTGGCCAAGGCCAAGCCAGAGGCGGTTGAAAAGCAGAAGACGAGGCGCCACGAGCTCGCGGGCAAGACCGACGGCCTCAAAGAGAGCCTGGGACGAATGCAACGGCTGAAACAGGGTTAAGAAGGACGCACACAGGGGTTCGCTCCGTCGGAGTTAAAATAGGGCCCAACGTGTCTTCTCGATTTTGATGTCCCGCAGGGACAATCAGAGAGTAGCCCGGCAATTCATTGCCGGGTGAGGGGCCAACGAATAACGTATCCGAGTCCCGGAGGGACGGCAGAGCTATTCTGTAACGCAGACTCTATTCTCCCACATAATTCCGGATTTCTGTCGTCCCTCCGGGACTCTCAAAACCGGAGATGGCGGAGCATCTTCCCGGCGATGAATCGCCGGGCTACTATCTCTTGCCCCTCCGGGGCCTTCCAAGGTCATGCAAGGAGATCTTATCCAGCGTCTATTGGACTTCGGCCCTACATAGCTCGACTTGGCAAGAACCATGGTTCACACAACCAAACTCATCGTCTATGAAGAGGTGGCTTCCACTCAGGATATCGCGCGGAAGCTTGCTCAAGAGGGAGACCGTGGACCCGTGGCTGTTATGGCTCTGAGGCAAACCTCAGGACGAGGCCGATCGGGGCGTCCGTGGATCTCCCCGCCGGGGAAGAACCTTGCCCTTTCGGTGTTGCTCAGACCAAAGCTCGCACCTCAAGAAGCTCCGTTGATGGGACTTTTGGCATCGGTGGCTGTTGCCCGCGTGCTCGAAGCCAAACGCGTCCCTTCAGCCGCCTTGAAGTGGCCAAATGACGTGCTCGTTGATGGCAGAAAAATCGCTGGTATCCTGCCCGAAGCTAGTGTGAAAGGGAACACGCTGGAGTTTGTCATTATCGGCATCGGCCTGAACGTGAATTCACGCTTTTCGGACTTCCCGATCGAGCTTCATGATTCAGTCACGTCGGTCCTCATAGTCACCGGAAGAGAATGGGACCTTCAAGAGGCAGCACATGACCTTCTGAAAGAAATGGACGCGCTGTACGATCGAGTGATCAAGGAAGGATGCGGCTTTATACCGTCACTCTGGGGAGCTCGATGGGCGCACAAAGGCCGAATGTTGACTCGTGATGGATTGGAAGGACGAGCGGAAGGCATCGGGCCATTGGGCAGCCTCATCCTAAGAGCCTCCGACGGCCGCCGCGTGGAAATCAACTCCGGCGAAGCCGAGCCCACCGGATAGGCAGCCGATTTTTGAAGAGAGTTCGGGGGAAACTTTTTTGATTACAAAAAAGTTTTCCCCGAACCCCTTTCAAAAAACGCCATCCGGCGAGCGTCGACCGGGGGGATTTCGGGACCTGGTCGTCGCAGTGACTAGCTGATCGGGTCGGGGAGAAGACTATGGGATTCCTAAGATCGCTGACTAAGGTTCATTGGGCAGTCGTTGTTGTCGTTCTTTTCGCCAGTGCAATCGCCAGCGCGTGGGCGGTCACGTACGTGGCCAGTCATCGAGTGGAGCGGATCCTGGATCGGGTCATAGCTAAATACGATTCGGTCGCGCCTGAAATTACCATTCAAGGCGGTCGCGCAAGCATCAATAAAGAGCAACCCTATTTCGTGAATAGCGATCCTCGCAAGGGGCCGGTAGTCATCATTGACACACGCCGGGAAACCCGTAAGGAAGCTTTCGAGCTCCTCAAGCAATACGAAGAGGTTGCGCTCCTCACCCGTACGAACTTCATATTCAAGAGCCCTGATCAAACGAGAGTCGTTGCTTTGAGCAACCTCCCGGACATGGTGCTCAACTCGGCAAATCTCAGGGCGTTCAAGAATCGTTATTTCACTCTGCTCGTCGAGGTGGTTGCGGCCGTGCTGGTTGTCTTTTTTCTCTTTGCCAAGCTCTTTCAGGCCTTCATCCTGGGCCTCGTGCCATACCTGGCCGCGCAGGCGAAAGGCGTTACGTTTCCCCAGGCTTTCAAGATTGCAATCCTCGCATTGATCCCGCCTGTAACGCTGGACGTGATTGCAATGCTCTCAGGCGTTCCTTTTCGCACCTCCATTCTCACGTATTTCTTGATTTATGCAGGGCTCATAGCGGTCGTAGCGCTGGCTCTCCGTAAGAGCGAGCCTCAGAGCCCCGAATTCCCCGGCGCGATCAACCCCTGAAACGTGCGCGATCATGGAACTGTTACTATGCGTTATTGGTCTCCTGTTTGTGATCGAGGGTATCCCGTACTTCGGATTTCCCGATAAGATGAAATTGCTGATGGCCTATATGCAGGAACAGGATGATTCTACGCTACGAGTGATGGGAGCCGTCTCTATGGCTATCGGGCTCGCCATTATCATTATTGCCAGGACAATTCTCAGCACGTCATGAATCCCACCAAGACGAGACAAGCCGCTCATCCCCCATCGACTGGCGCAAATCCCATCCCTCACGAATGCCGCTTGTCCACGTACGACTACGAGCTGCCGGAACACCTTATCGCACAGGAGCCGACGGAAAGGCGCGACGAATCCCGACTGCTCTTGCTGAACCGCCAATCGGCGCGGATTTCGCATCACGCTTTCCGGGAGCTCCCTTCTTTCCTGAAACCATCTGATGTGCTCGTGCTGAACGAAACGCGGGTCATACCCGCAGCCTTGCGTGCGCACAAGTCTACCGGAGGCCGGGTAGACCTCCTGGTCCTTGAGCCCGCGTCAATCGTACGCGGCGCGCGTCCGGCGACATTGGCCGAGCGGATCTGCCTCTTCCATTCCAGCAAGCCTCTGCGCAGCGGTTCAGCGCTTAGATTGGGAGACGGCTCCGAGATTATTGCGGAAGAGACCGTGGCTCCCGGTCGGGTCCGCGTCCGTTTCCCCGTGCAGGAGTGCGACTTTTTGCGATTCCTCGAAGAGCATGGCCGCCCTCCCCTCCCGCCCTATATCAAGGATGCGGCCCGGGATTCAGCACGAGACCGGGAACGATACCAGACCGTGTACGCGCGGCTAGCCGGTTCTGTGGCCGCGCCCACAGCAGGGCTGCATTTCACGGAAGAGATGTTGCAGGAACTGGAAGGGAACGGCATTCGCGTCGCGCGCATCGTGCTCCATGTGGGACCGGGCACCTTTACGCCCGTGAAACACGAAGACATAAGAATGCACCGCATGGAAGCGGAATACTACGAAGTGCCCGAATCAGCCGCCGAATTGATCAACGGGGCTGCCGCCGAAAGAGCGCGTATCATCGCGGTGGGAACCACCAGTGTGCGAACCCTCGAATCTGCGGCTGACCCTAAAGGGCGCTTGATCGCGGGAACGGGCCGAACTGACCTCTTCATACGACCCGGGTATGAGTTCCAGACGATCCACGGATTGATCACCAATTTTCACCTCCCCAAGTCCACACTCCTGATGCTGGTGTGCGCATTTGCCGGCATCGATCCGACCATGGCCGCATACCGGGAAGCGGTCGCCGTCGGATATCGCTTTTATAGTTACGGTGACGCCTGTCTGATCGTTGATTGATTCGAGGTTGCGTAGCGGGCAGCCCTGTGCCTGTTCGACAGCGCCAGGCCGTAGGTCGGATTGAGTCCCGCGTTCTCAGCGGGACGAAATCCGACACCATGCCCGAAGCAACCTGTCGGGTTTCGCTGGGCTCAACCCGACCTACCTCTTATTCGACAGCAAAAAGCCGTCATAGGGGGCCAAAAAAAGGCGGGACCCCCTCCGGGGCTACGGGAAAGGAAATTCAAGGGCTGGATTGCTAGGAAGGTATATATGGTAGGACTGATGCAGGTGAGGGTCTTCTAGTAGGATAGGGTTTCTTTGTCAAGTCTTTTTTCGTGAAAATTCTTCATCCACGCGGGAAAATTGAACTATACTCTTAACCGCGTGAAACGAAACGTTATTTTGGAAGCCTAGAATCATTTATCAAGATCAAATCTCCGCGAACCTTAAGCTAGTTGTTAACGTTGAGTATATCTTGACATTTCAATATGTTTTATTTATAATTTAATTTATAACATTATTATTTTCACTCGCCCGAATCGGCAAAGGAGGACCTCATGCGAGCACCCCTCGCAGCCATCGCCGCGCTTATTGTTCTGCTCTTGTCCGCTTGGCCTGCCGTGCTGCCGGCAAGCGAAACCATCCCTGTTTCTGAGGAGTTCTCCGCTCCCTTGCCGCCGCTCCCCTCTTCCGGATCCGCTGTTGCGCCTCAGCCCCCTCACCCGGAGCCTCTCCACCCTTCTCCTGACCGGCCATCGAACCAGGGTCAAGATAGGGCGGCATCTGCCGCGCCCCCTCAAATCCAGGCTCAGCCTCACCTACGCGCATCCGTGACTGCGTCGCGTAATCCCGAAACCCAAATGACAGGCCTCTTAGCGCTCCTAAAACCAAGGCAGCAAGACCTGGACAGGGCTTTCCTGGAACAGATCGATCCATCTGCCTACCGGATCACGCGGCCGAGGTCTTTACGATCTTCTGAATTCTAGACTGATTTCTCCTTTCTCGAGGAATCGCCTTTCCTGGCTCCTCCCAGGTGAAAAAAAGAGCATTCCCGCGGTTCCGATTTCGGCGAGGTTCTGTATAATCGCCTGGAAACAGGTGGGGTTCATCGGGTTGCCGCTTTCCGAACCGGATACCTGCTTTCATCAGAAGGTGGGTGCTCACCAAGCGGGACGCAAGCCATGAAAGATCCGGGGTCGCGATCGCCTTTCTTCACGTGGAGTGTTCCTGTCTTCGTGGCGCTATTGCCGCCGTTGCTGACCCTCGTTCTCTTTCTCGTGTTGTACAATAATTCCGATCAAGGACGCTTGATACTCGTAGCGCTCATCGTGATGAACTCTCTTGTGCTCGCTCTACCTGGCAAGAGACTTGGGATGGACAAGAGGCTCGCGCCCGCAAAGGCAGCTTCTGTGTCTGTGCTGTCATTCGTGGCTGCAATATATCTGGTCGAAATAGTCTTCCCTTGGGCGCTTCCCGCGCAGTACGCGCAGACACGAGACCTTTCTAAGGCCGTCACGGGCATATCGGATACGGACAGGGCGCGGTTTGCGGTAGTATTTACCAATACAGATCGCGAGCCCGGCGCGCTTCCCACCAAGCCCCACGACCAGGGCCCAAGACTAATCGCGTGGCATAAACCGGGGAAAGACTTCGATTACTTCGGGTACGATCCGAACGAAAAGATACGTTACATCAACGTGATACGCTGGAATTCTCAAGGGCACTTCGACCGCGACTATGCGCGTACCAAGCCGCCCAACGTGTTCCGGATAGTTATTATCGGCGATTCATACGTCGAATCGATTCAGGCCCCACTGAACCGCACGTTCCACAAGTTGCTCGAAAGAGGCATCAATGAGGCCACGAAGCAATCGTCGTCCGCGGGGCCTCGATTTGAGGTCATCGCGCTGGGCAATTCGGGCACCGGTCAGGTCGCGCACCTGAATGTGCTCAAGACCGACGCCGTCTGGTATTCCCCGGA
Source organism: Thermodesulfobacteriota bacterium (assembly GCA_049323095.1). Taxonomy (GTDB): domain Bacteria; phylum Desulfobacterota; class Desulfomonilia; order Desulfomonilales; family Desulfomonilaceae; genus VGSG01. Next base: position 24,097 of record JBMOME010000261.1, on the reverse strand, counting down.
TCTGGTGGTCTTCACGCTGGCCCACAACGACTTCTGCGACGACGATAAGGAACTCAATCGGGAGCGGAATCTCTACTTGGGGGAAGCCACACCCTTCCTGCGAAATCTCGTGCGGCACGGCTATTTTGGGCTTGCCTTCGCCCTGTTCAGATACCGTGAGCTTGAACGGAATCGGCTGGGGATTTCCCCTGAGCTGCTCCAGTGGTCCGCTTCGGATACGCCGAAGACCGAGGCCGCTTGGAAGCGCACTTTAGCTGCGGTGAAGGATGCGCACGATTTTTGTCGGACACGAGGAATCAGGTTTCGGCTGGTCTATCTTGGTTCCGAACTGGAGCTCAAGCACGCGCTCGATCCTGAGAAGACCCTCGCGGAGCTGAGGAACATGGACGGACCTCATCGAAAAACTGAGTGGGATATGATGAGGTCTGTCAATCGAGTAGAGGACTTCTGTCGAAGGAATGATATCCCGTTCACTTCGCTGCTGGAACCGATGGTGAGCGCGCAGAAAGAGAGCGGCAAACTCATCTTCGGGGACCATTTCACCTTCTTCGGCCACGAAGTGGTCGCGAAGACGCTCGAATCCGCGTTGCACCCGGATCTGGATGGGAGCGGTTCCACGGGCTCGTCCAGATGACATCGCGACCGCGCGCCCACGCTTGCGGCGCGGCATCACAGGAATCGCCTCGTAGGGCCAGGTTTGAAACCTGCCCCTACCATGTTCACCGACGACTCTCAGTGTGTGCAACGCTGGATCGCGTAGGATGCGGTGAATGAAATGAACCGCATCGGTCTCGGTTTTGTCGCTTCTCTACTGCCGGGGGTGGAACTGCTGAAAGCGTCGACAGATACGGTTCCCGCGGATCATGTCCGGGGTCACCAGATCCTACGAAGTGCAGTTGGACAGGCGGGACGCCCGTCCTACCGAAGCCTGCTCTTCGCTTTCGGTGCCTAAAATGTCAGCACGCTCTTGGGAAGGAACGCTAAGGATTCAGCACCACCAGGGCATCCACTGCCAGCGGGGTGCGTCCTTTGATGATGAGCGGATTGACGTCTATTTCTTTGACTCGTTCGTGCTCCAGCCCGATTCGTCCCACGTTGATCAGGATGTCCGCGAGCGCGTCCAGGTCCACAGGTTCCATGCCACGGACCGCGCCGAGGACTTTATGGCCCTTGATCTCCTTCATCATCTCCAGGGCATCCCGTTTCTCAAGCGGGGCCAGTCTGAAAGAAACATCTTCGAGAATTTCCGTGAAAATCCCGCCGAGCCCGAACATGACACAGGGGCCGAACTGTGGGTCACGGGTCAGGCCCACCATGAGTTCTCGGCTCCCTTTGACCATTTCCTGGACGAGGACTGCCGCGGTGCCTGAATTCATGGCCGCGGCGATTTCATCGAACGCGCTGAGGGCCTCTTGCTCGCTGCGGATATCCAAACGCACGAGCCCTCGTTCGGTTTTGTGGCTGATTTCAGGCGAGCAGCCTTTCAGGACCAGGGGGTAGCCTATGCCGGCCGCGGCCTGTGCCAACTCGTCACGGCTTTGGATGAGCACTTCGCCGGCTATGGGAATCCTGTACTCCTTTAGGAGCTGCTTGGATTCGTATTCAGAAAGAACGGTTCTGCCTTCATTGAGCGCTTTTTCAATAATGTGCATGATCTCCTCCCACTCCACCTTTATAGCGTGCTCCCCGGCAGAGGCGCAAGACGAGAAGTTGCCACAGGATGTTCCGCAACAAAAAGAACACCGAAGTGTCGTACAGCCCAGTGGAATGGACCAAGACATATTTCGCTTGATTCCTGAAGGCTAAACGTTTAGAGGTGAGAGAGAAAGGCGCGGCACGTAGTACGTGCGGGCCGGCTTTCCATTGGGCAGAGTGAAGCCGTCCGACGTGGACGTCCCCCTGAGGCCCATAAGAAGAACCCGATAGACATTTTTCTTGCCCCCTGGGGGTCCTGGAGTATAACTCCATTGCGGACACCCTGGATCTCACGGCTGCTGAAAGCAGTGATTCATTGCGAGGGGCGTTGGCCGCGCATACAGGACTTAATTCCGCCGGCGCAGTGAACGATTATTCACGGTTGGCGGCGGATAATCCGGCCGACTCAAGGTGTCGAAACGAATGCTAGAGAGTCGCTGGATCGATGGACGCCGGGGCAAGGCGGTTGTCGCCGGCGCGCACAAGGGCCGGATTCGGCCCAGCAAAATGCATCCAGGTGAAGGAGAGGAAAATGACCAAGAAACCGCCTAGACGGGATCCCGTCATTGTTTATAAGAGGGAAGATAAGAGGATGAGGCCCTTCCTGCCCAAGACGGGAGGGTTCCGATTTGGGCGAGATCATGCGCCCAAGCCTCCGCAAAGGCCGAAAAAGCCAAAAGAGACCAAGGCGGTGATCCCGGAGAAGGTCCGGCTCCACTCGCAAAACCTGGAATTGATACAGGCACTGCCCTCGCCGGAGAAGGAAATTGCGAGGGTCTGCTATTTCATGTGCTACCTGGTTCACGAGACCAAGAGCAACACTGAGCTCTTCCCTTTGAAACACAATGTGCTCGAGAAGATATTCAGGACAGGCCATCCCGGCCTGACAGTGCACCATATCCGCAGAGGAGATCGTGAAGTCTATCATCTCAGTCCTGAAGCAAAGAAAAAATGGGAAGAAGAAACCGGCAGCAATAAACACCACGTGCGCATGTACCTGAGTGGCAAGTGCAAGGTGGAATACGAAGAAGGCTACTTCGACCTTTACAACTTCCACATTGTTGTGGAGCCGTTCCGCTTTTCTTTCTACCTCCCCATTCACCAGGCGCCCTGGATGGACAAACGGAGGACCTCCAGGCGAAAGTTCCATTACCCGCAAACCGTGGAATACGGCTTGGTGAACGGGCAACAGGTGACAACATCTCGCAAGGCCACCATGATCCCATTGGAAATGCTCAAGCAAGAGTTGCAAGCGTTTCTGGACGCGGATTTAGGCATCTAGGAATTCTTTGTACGGACGGATTTGGAGAGCCTCCTCCAAGATTACGATCTCGCACGAGATCGTGCCACGGCTGGTGATCAAGGTTCCAACTGGGTGGCCCCGACGTCACACGTCGGGGTCGCGCAGCGACAGGAGGTTTATTCGGGCGCACATTGAAATTTTTTTGGCCTTGTGCACGGCCAGCGAGCAAGAAGATAAACCTCCTGTGCCTTCGGCACCGGGACGTATGACGTCCCGGCCACCCACCCATCGCAGCACAGCGGCCTAAGCACAAAGACTTTTGAGACAGCCTCTTTGAAACTCACCCCTACCGCGCCGAAACGAAACACGGACCTGAGCCTGCTCAGGTCCGTGGCACCCGTGCAACCCTATAGACGGTGTATCAGGAAACCCCGCATTCCCGCGAGATGATGGTCTGAAGTATTTCCGAAGTACCCCCGCCGAATAGCAGGAATCTGCAATCCCGGTAATAACGCTGGACATCATATTCCATCGAATAGCTATACGCGCCGAAGATTCGCGTGGCCTCGTCCGCACATCTGCACGCAACTTCCGACGCGTAATACTTTGCCATGGAAG
>JBMOME010000261.1:0-20531 GCA_049323095.1 Thermodesulfobacteriota bacterium | reverse complement strand
GCCTCTTTCAAGGGCCGTTGCCCTTTGTCGATCATGCCGGCAGTCGTGTAGGTCATGAGATGTGATGCCCAAATCTCTGTGGCCATATTCGCAATCTTCTGCTGAATGAGCTGAAAGCTGCCGATGTGCTTCTTGAATTGGGTACGCTGCATGGCGTAGCGCGTAGACTGATCGTATGCCGCTCGTGCCAAGCCCAGAGAGAGCGCTGCGGTCATTACTCGAATGACCGCGAGAATGCGCATCAGATTCCCTACACCCTGACCTTCTTTGCCCAGGCGGTTCTCATGGGGAAGTCGCACGTCGGTGAAAGCCAGCTCGGCAATCTCCGTGGCTCTTGTGCCCAGCTTCTCGAATTTCTTGGAAACATACAGCCCTGGTGTGCCGCGTTCGATGAGGAAGAAGTCCAGGCCCCTGAGCCCCTTGGCCTTGTCCGTTTGGCACAGGACGGTGAAGAAGTCGGCAACCGGAGCATTGGTGATCCAGGTTTTGGAGCCGTTGATCAGCCAATCGTCGCCGTCCGCTCGGGCTGTGGTCTTCACATTGGCCAGATCCGTAGCCGCGTCCGCTTCGGTGAGCGCGAAGGAAGCCACCTTTTCTCCGCGCATGGCAGGCTTGAGCAGCCGTTCGTGCTGTTCGGGCGTGCCGTACTCGAAGAGGAAATTGGTTCCCATCAGGCATTGCATAGCGGTAAACGCGGCCACACTCATTGATCCGCGTGCCAGCTCCTCCACCATGATGCAAAACTGGGTGGTGTTGCCGCCGGCTCCGCCGATCGACCGGGGGTAGCGGATCCCAAAAGCTCCGGTCTTGGCGATCTTCTCGAACATCCATCGGGGAAACTGGTCGGCTTCGTCCATTTCCCGTGCCTTGGGAATGATCTCCTCATCCGTGAAACGGGCAAAGCTCTTCCGGATCATCTCTTCGGGTGTCGGTCTTGGGATCTTATTCACCGGAGTTCCTCGCCAAACTGGGGTGTGGAATAGTATAGCAAGTGTAAAAAATAATGTCCGATTGCCGCTTGGGCTTTGGTAGGTGCCGGCCTCCGTGCCGGCACATTTTTCTTAAAAATATCAACCAGCTCGGGCCGGCAGAGCCTGCCCCGGACCTGATCCGGGGGACGCCGGCCCCTACCAGTCTTTCTTCAAGCGCGGGCTGTCCAAGAAGCCAAGAATTTTGGCAACCGGTATAATCAGCATGATAGTGCAAGAGTGCACAGCTTTTGGGGAAGCCTCTAACGCTCCTTGATCGCTCTGGTCAACGCGGGCAGAATCTCGAACAGGTCTCCTACGATTGCAAAATCCGCAATCTCGAAGATCGGCGCATCCGGGTCCTTATTGATGGCCACGATATACCGGGAGCTGTCCATCCCTGCCTTGTGCTGCACCGCGCCGGATATGCCACACGCAAAGTACACCGCGGGTCTCACCGAATGCCCGGTCTGCCCTACTTGCCGCTGAGCAGGCAAATAGCCTTCTTCCGCCACCACGCGGGTGCAGGCCATTTCTCCACCCACCGCGTCGGCAAATTCTTTGAGCACCGACACACCTCGTTCCGAGCAGATCGGGCGTCCGCCGGCCACAATTATATTCGCAGAAGCCAAATCCACGCCCTTGTCCTCGGCCGCCGCGCACTCAAGGACTCTGGTGAATTCACGGCAAGCGGCCATGTCCACCGGAGCTGTCGAGATATCGCCTGTGCGCGCAGAGTCTGCCACGAGCGGCGTCATGATACCCGGACGCACAGTAGCTGTTTGGGGTCTCGAAAACCGAGAAACGATCGTAGCCATGACGTTGCCGCCAAAAGCAGGGCGTGTTTGAAGGAGTATCTTCTCTTCCGGATCGATGGAGAGCCGGGTGCAGTCCGCGGTGAGCCCCAGTCCGAGCCGTCGCGCCAGCCTGGGAGCCATATCTCGCCCCAGATGAGTAGCCGCGATAAGCAGAATATTCGGCTGATGCTGCTTCACGAGCTCACTGAGCGCGTGGGTGTACGTGCAGGTCTGATAGTATGCCAGCAATGGATCTTCCGCGAGAATGCAGCGGTCCGCACCATGATGAATCAGCCGCGCTGCTTTCTCTTTGAGATCGTTCCCCAAAACCGCGGCAACCACTTCCTGGCCCAAGTCATCTGCAAGACCGCGTGCGCATCCCAATAGCTCAAACGCGGACCGGTGGAATTCGCCATCGTGCTGCTCCACAAAGACCCATACCCCCAGACGATCGCTGAAATCCGGGACCTCGGGAACGGGCATTTCTCCGGTCAACGCATCGAATTTGCACGATTCCAAACACGCGCCACAGAGAGTGCACCGGTCTTCGATCCATCGAGCTTTCTTGTCTACCATCTCGATGGCCTGATACGGACAGGCCCGCGAACACATGGTGCAGCCATCGCATTTTTCCAGATCGATGACGATCGTGCCCATATCACTCTCCGAGCCGGATTTCCTTCTGGCGCAGCGCTTCGATCAGTTCCGCGGCAATTGCCGCAGGGGAGCCTTCCAACCGCCGGGTGTCACGCGCTCCCTTGGGCGTGAAGGTTCGTATGACGTGAGTAAGCGATCCACTCAGGCCCACGTCCTGCACCTTGGCGCCGATGTCTGCCGCGTTCCAGACTTCGACGGGCGAGCGTTCCGTCGTCGCGGACAGAATACCTTCCACCGTAGGATGTCGCGGTTTATTGAGCGCTCCGAGGACCGTAACCAGCACGGGCGTGGGAGCTTCTATGTGCTCGCAGCCGTCTTCCAAAGCCCGTTCCGCGATCACCTTTCCTTCCTGCGCGTCCAGGCGTCGCACATAGGTAAGTTGGGCAATGCCCAGAAATTCGGCCACCTGCGGCCCTATCTGAGCGGTGTCGCCGTCAATTGCCTGTCGCCCTGCAAGGATCAGGTCGAAATCCCCCAGCTTTCTGATAGCCATCCCAAGAGCGGTCGAAGTAGCCCATGTGTCGGCTCCGGCAAAAGCCCGATCGCTGAGCAGAATGCCTCGATCCGCTCCCATAGCCAGACATTCGCACACGGTCTCCATCGCCTGAGGCGGCCCCATGGAGATAACCGTGACTGTTCCTCCCAACTTTTCCCGGATTTGCAACGCGGCTTCAACCCCATGCCGATCTTCGGGATTGATTATGCTTTCCACACCTTCTCGGATAAGGTTACCGGTCTTGGGATCGATCTTAACGTCGGTAGTATTGGGGACTTGTTTGACGAGGACCACAATGTTCATTGGAAAGACTCCCGCAGAAAAGCCAAGGCTGGCCTGCAAAAAATACCGTCAACGCGGCGAGGATGTCAAGGTCGTGGTGAACCGAAGAGGCATGAATGCAGTTATTCCAGGGAAAATCCCCCTGTATCCCCCTTTAGAAAAGGGGGAAAGGCGCCACATACCCCCCTTTTCCAAAAGGGGGGCTGGGGGGATTTTCGAGACTATAAGACCTAGCCGTAGCCAGTAGAGCCTTTCTTTGTCTCGCGTAACTGAATGGGTACCCGAGGAGGACTTTTGACTGCACACGGCAGGACGATTACAATCAGCGAAAAAGGCCCACACATCGAGCGGGTAGCTTCATTACATGGACGAATCAGCAAAAAATTCCAGTCGATGGACCATACGGGAAGTCGTGCAATGGACCACGGACTATTTCCGACAGAAAGGAATCGAGTCCGCGAGGCTGGACGCTGAGGTGCTCCTCGCCCATGCGTTGGGAGCGGATCGGCTTTTCCTGTACTTGAACCTGGACAAACCGCTCTCTCAGCAGGAAAGGGACAAATACCGCGAAGTGGTGACCAGACGCGCCCGCCGCGAACCGGTCGCGCTCATCACAGGAAGAAAGGAGTTCTGGTCCATCGATCTGCGCGTGCGTCCCGGAGTACTCATACCAAGGCCGGAAACGGAAGTGCTGGTGCAGGCGGTGCTCGATGAGATTCGAGACCTTCGGCAGCCACGTGTCCTGGATATCGGCACAGGATCGGGCGCGGTGGCCGTTGCCATTGCGCACGACCGACCCGACGCCCGCGTGATTGCGACCGACCGGGACCCCGCAGCCGCGCAACTAACCTGGACGAACGCCAAAGAATCGGACACGGCGGAAAACATGGCGGTGCTTTCCGCGGACCTCTTTTCGTGCTTCAAACCCGGCCCGCATTTTCACGTGATCTGCTCAAACCCTCCGTACGTGTCTGATGACGAGATGATGACACTCGCTCCTGAGATCATTCATTTCGAGCCTCTATCCGCACTCGCAGCCGGGCCTGACGGTCTTGACGTGATCCGGGCTATTGCGTCGCAAGCGCGGGAGTTCTTGGCAGAACGAGGCGCGTTGATCCTGGAAATGGGTGCGGGACAGGAAGAGGCGGTGCGAGAGATCTTTCAATCAGCGGGCCTGGATAAAGAGATTACCGTCTTCAAAGACTTGGCCGGAATACCGCGCGTGGTGAAGGGACGCAGCTAACACGAAACTATCAATCCCGATCAGCGGTAGGGGTGTGATTCATCACACCCTCTTACTTGTGGGTGCCACTGCTGGTTAAGCCGGCGGTGGCACCCGGCGCGTACCGCCTTCTATGCTTCTTTTCAATAGAGGGACGCACTTACGCAATGAACTGGAATGCAGGCATTCGATTCGAATTGCCTCCAAGCCTGAAAAGATGTAGATTGGTATTATGACTGTTGCGGAACTCAAAGAGGCTATTGAGCAATTGAATGTCGAGGAAAGAGCCCAACTCGAAGCTCTCCTTCATCCTTACAGCCCCGATGACTGGGACAAGCAGATGGAGGCAGATTTTTCGTCCACCGGAGACTTGGCTTGGCTGGTCGATGAAGTAGATGAGGACATAAAAGCAGGCAAACTGCAAGACATGCCTTGAGATCGAAATGCAACCGACGCTTCTGGGATGCTTTTCACTCTTTTCCCCCGCATATCAAAAGGCTTGTTCGAGCCAAATATGCTTTGTGGAAAAAAGACCCCTTCCATCCGTCCTTTAAGTTTCAAGAAATTCAGCCGGGGATATGGCGAATACGTCTCGGAGATCACTATCGAGCCCTAGCGCGTCGCGAACGTGATCTCATGGTCTGGTTTTGGATCGGCACTCACGAAGACTATAATAAATTGAGGCAACTGAAGAAAACGTAGGATCCGGCAACCCCGGACCTGATCCGGGGGAACTGCACCCTGTGGACTTAGTTATGGAAATCGACACGACGTACATTATTGCGGGATTTGGCAAGTTCGGCCGCATCGCCTTGGAGCGCTTGTCAAAGTGCAAACCGGAAAGCCGCATCTTCGTGGTGGATAATCGCGCGGATTTAACCGATGTTCAGCAATTTCCCTATGCGGGGGGCGCGAGCAAGGACGCGGTGGAATTCCTCATGCAGAATGCCTTTCTCGATGAGAGTGATATCGTCATTTCCATGGTCCCATTCCATCTGGCTGCACGCTATGTTCTCGCCCGTGATCCGGATATACGAGAAACCCCTCTGCCGCCTGCATTGGAAGCCCTGCTTCCCAATCCCGTAAGAGTGAATCCATCTACAGTCACGTGCTCTCGTGCTGATTTCATTTGTCCCGACGATTGCCCTGAAGGAGATGTGTGCACCGTGACCGGTGAGCCTCGATCGAAGCCTCTCTACGAAGCGCTCAGAAGACTCAAACTTCGCAATTTCCGCGTGGTGGTACAGCGCAGTTTTCAGATACTCCCCGGGGTTGGTGGGTACCTCCTCGGCGATCTTGACGACTTGCCTGCACGCATCACCAAAGGAAAGAATGTGCTCGCGACTTCATGCCGCTGCCACGGGATCTTAACCGGGCTGGAACGATAATGTTATACGGCTTCGTAGCTACGTGTTGAGCTTGAGCCTTTTGTTCCTGCCTCATCCCCCTCTCCCGCCAGGGGAGAGGACAGGGGAGAGTGAGATCGAGTCGGTTTCAATGCATGGTTGCCTAGTCGATCAGGATTGTCTCGCCGGCGCGCACTTTGTCTCCTGGACGAACTCTGACCCGCATATCCGGCAACGCGGGAACCACAACGTCCACTTGTGAACCGATACGAATCATGCCGAATATCTGACCCTTGGAAACGCTATCTCCTTCGTGGATATGGCTGTCAATGCCGCTTACACTCCCGCCCGCGATCTGGACTACGTAGCACCCGATGCACGATCCTTTGAAAAGTCCGGCGATCCGAGTGACCGTTCGTTCGTTTTCCAGTATATGGAGGCTGCCGATCTCATAAGGGATCCGCTTCAATAGAGTTCGCACGTGCATCGCGGTCATGTGAAAATTGCGTGTGCGAGCCGGGTAGTGGCGCACAAACTGAACCACGCCCGCAAGTGGGGCGCGATTGTAGTGCACATCAAACGGGCTCATAAATATGCCGATCAAGATTTTGGGCGACGCACTGTCTTCGCGGACTATGTCATTTATTGACGCCTCAACGCCCTTCTTGATGACGATAACGGGATCGGTCGCGTCCAACTTCTTCGCGTAAACCACGGTTCCATCCGCGGGGCATACCACGTGATCGCCCTGAGGAACAATCCGCTCCGGGTTACGATAGAACCATACATATCGCCAAAAGAGGATCGCCGCGACAAATACTACTGTGCACAAGCCAATGAGGATGACGCCGGGATTTGTTTCCATGCACTCGGCTCCACAATTCTCACCAGGGCCACGCCCGAGGAGAAGGGAAAGTTGATCACCTCAAAAGCCTTTTCCTCTTTCTTGAGGATTCGGAGCCACCTGTTGACGCCGGCATGATGCAGCAGTTCACGAATGTAAATGTTGCTGTCATGCAGAAAAACGTATGAGTTTCGTCTCGAACGAACTGCAACTTCGGTAAAATCATACACTACGTCTTTGTATGCGTGGCTGCCGTCAATGAACGCGAGATCGATCGGTGGGAGGCCCAATCGTTCAAAAGCAGGAAAGAACTCGTCTGCACGCATCTTGTAGTGTGTGACGATATCTTCGACCCCGAAGCGCTGAAACCTAAACCTGACCTTTTCGGGATCGCTCCACTGGTCTCGACCGCCGATGGTCTTGAGGGGCCCGTTCTTGATAACTGAATAAGACGGATCGACAAAAGAAAGGCTTCCTGCGCTGTTGTCCTTCATACCCAGAGCTAAACATACCACGCTGAAGCCGTATCCTGACCCGATTACAAGAGTATGCTTGGGCCGCAACACTCGCACCACTCCATAGTAAATGAATCCGAATCCCAAATTGAGGTCTTTCTGCCCTTCCGCGTGGCCAAAAGGTGCGGCATGTTCCAAGATCTCACTGATTGTTGTGCTGTTGAGACTGAATTGTTGCATGAATTGACTCGCTCCTTATTTTTGATAACATCTTACTGTCACTGGATGCTCGATTCCGAAGGCGCCTTTTTGCAGCGCTTTCTGAGAAGAGTTCCACTGCTTGAAGTGCGCATTTGTCTTCTGATCACCGTGCTCACCGTAGCTTTAAGCGCTCTTTCCCTCGTCCGGGTGTCGCAACGAAAGACCCGCGCCGCGGTGCGGCCAAGGCGCATTTGCCACTCCTTACGCCGCATACAGCGACCAATATTGTGCGAATGATTTGGAAAACGATCTGGATTCCGTGGATAACCTTGCTGCTCGTCCCATCTTTGCTCGGTCCAGGCTGAAAGCCATCAATCGCATGGCATTGACCAGCGCTGCTTCATTGTCTGCCGGAACAATCAGACCGTGGTCGCCGTGAGCTACATTTTCGCGAGGACCGCCCACATCGCTGACAATGCAAGGAATGCCCGATGCCATCGCTTCCAGGACTACCCGGCCGAAGGTATCGGTTGTGCTGGGAAAGACAAGGAAATCAGCGGACGCGAATGCTTCGGCCAACTCTTCGCCGTGTAGTTCGCCGGTGAAGACCACGGGATAACCCGAGCAAGCTTGTCGCATTTCAGCAGCGTATGCGCCGTCTCCCACCACGAGCAGGTCTATTCCTCGAGAATGGAAAGCGTTCCCATCCGCTCGCAGATAATCGGTCAGTTTTTTGAAGGCGGTGACCAATAGCGGAAGGTTCTTTTCAACAGAGACACGGCCGACATACAATGCTTTAACGTTCCGTTCGGATATGCCCCAACGGCGGGTCCAGTAATCCGAGCGCTTGGCCGGGTTGAAGAGCTCAGTGTCGATCCCACGCGGATAAGACTGCACTTTCTCGGGACGCAGCCCATGTTTTATCAAGTGCCGCCTGGTAGACTCGGAAGGAGCGAAGACCTGGTCTGCGGATTCATAGAACCAGAGACAATATTTCCAAGCGAGCTCTTCGAGCAAGACATCGTTGGTTGCCTTCCCTACGAATTCGGGGATTTGGGTATGATACACAGCTTGGAACGGCAGTCCGAGTGTTCTCGCGGTGACCATGGCGGCCAGGCCCACTGGACCAGGCGTGGCGGCCTGAATATGGGTAAATTGCTCCGTGTAGCAGTATTCCAGGATCCGTAGGAGAGGAGGCCAACAGAGCTTTTGTTGCTCGAATTCAGGAGTGTCGAGCATTCCGAGGGGCTCGAAAAGCTTCAGCCCGGGCCGGTTGTTTTCTCCCACACAGGAGATGATGGTGTAATCTTTTCCTGTACGCCTCGCTTCTCGAAGCTGCTCGTCCAACGTACAGGAAACCCCGTCTACCGTGCCAAATGTGTCGGTGAATTTCGCGACTTTGATGGGCTCGGATTCGGCGTTCCCGAAGCGCTGAAGGATTTCTCGGCCGAGCGCTCTCTGCGAAGCAAATTTTCCGAAAGCAACAAGAAAAGGCGCAAGTAGCATGTACAGCGCTACGGGAAGTCCAATTGTAGAGAACAGATCGTAAAAGTTCCTTGTGGCGAGATCGCTGACGATCTTGTTACCCAACCTCACCATGTGCTTACTGGTGGCCGCGTCCACAAGATTGAACCAGTGCTTGCATGGGGGCATCCCCTCTTCCTGTGTTGATTGCGTCCGTTCCAGTTCACGACTCACGAAGGCCAGAGCGATCTCTCGACCCCAGTTGCGTGGGCTCATGGATTTCGTGTTCTGCCAAATCTTTCTTACGAGCGAATGATTCACCGTACGTTCCGAAGGCAGCAGATACCGGTCGAGCACGCTGAGAGACCCATTGACCACACCCGTATCTTTCAGCCACTGCCACCCCACGGAGTAGATGTTCCACGCCAGCGTATGCGGTGTGGAAGATTCTCCTCCGATGCTTGCCCTCCCCTGCCGCACGCCCTCAAAGAACTCGCTGATGGTGGACACTCCGGGCACTTCCGTCCACATACGGCCGATGGTCAGAGACGAATGATCGTCCGAGCCCGCGGTCAAAATGTGCCCGGGCTTGACGCAATCTAGAATTTGTTTCAGATAGTGGTTTGCCACGGTGTCCTTCGCGCCGTTTATTTCCCACGTGTCAAACAGTTCGAATAGGTGTGAGAAATGATCCACGGTCAACCTCGAATTGGGGCTGAACAGTGCATGTGCCAAAGTATGCACAATCTTGTGCTTCTTGAGGTATGTCACCAAGGTGAATATGTTCGATCTGAGCTGTTGTATTCGTCGATGCTGGTCGGGAGTAATGTGATAACACACGACGTGCACTTTGCACCCGTCTGACGGAAAATATGTCGTGTATTCGCAACTGATAAAAGTATCGGTATGACGCTCTATGGCCAAGCAGCCGTCTATGGTGTTGTGATCGGTGATTGTTACAGCATCCATACCCCTGGTTTTCGCAATACGATACACATCCTCGGGTTCGGTGTACGATTCTTGGGCGCCAAGCTTACGCAAGATCCATTCATTCGGGTGAGTGCTGTGCTTGCTGTGAACATGCAAATCGATACGCATAATTACCTCTCAAAATGTTATCGGGCGGTCTCTCGTTTCAATTGCCGCTACAATATCTTTTTACAGAAGCGACTTGTCAGCGGCTTCGAAGGAATCCCTAACAAAAGGGATTAGTTGTTCTCCATTGATCTAGAGTCAGCTGCATGTTAGTTTACGGTTACGGCCGCGCGGCTTAATCAAAGCGATGAGAAGTGGAGGAAAGTAACTATTCATTTACACCAGGCGGAAGAAATCTCTGCCGGTCACTGCTTGGTCTTGTAGCTTCGAAGATCTCCCTGTATCCCCCCCGGATCAGGTCCGGGGCAGGCTCTTTAGAAAAGGGGGAAAGGCGTCACATACCCCCCTTTCCTAAAGGGGGCTGGGGGGATTTTCCCCCAGATAACCGGATGCATACGGAGGAAAGATGAGAGAGATCGTGTCAAATCCCGGTCTAGTGGCGTACTGCGGATTGTACTGTGGAGCCTGCCGAGCATACCTGAAGGAGGGCTGTCCTGGCTGCCACGATAACCAGAAGGCATCCTGGTGCAAGATTCGGTCCTGTTGCATAGACGAGGGCCTGGCCACATGCGTAGACTGCAAGCAGTTCTCAGACCCAAACGACTGCAAGAAGTTCAACAATGTTGTGGCTAAAGTGTTCTCTCTGCTCTTCCGATCCAATCGAGCTGCATGTCTTCGACAGGTTCGCGATCTTGGAATTCAAGGACATGCCGATAACATGAGCCGGCTCAAACGGCCCACAATAAGGAGATGAGGCCGCGCCCAGCGCGTAGGATGCGGTGACACCGCGGGACGCGGGGGAACCGCATCTGTCGAGGTTTTCCATAACCAATCCACCTGTGCCGCTGCCGGATGTGGATACCCGCGTACCGAGCGAACACCGTTCCGAATTAGGCAAGACCGCGACCGATGCGGTTCATTGCATTCACCGCATCCTACGGGGTGAGTTGGAGAGGGGGTGTAGGGCACAAACAAAAGGCTCAAGATCAACGCGCCGCAACACAATCGGCCGACAGTTCAAGGGATATGCTCATGAGAGAAAAGTTTTCCAACGTGTATGAGGACGAGACGCGCGCGATCGCGTATAGCAAACTTGAATTCCCCGGCACGTACTACTTGGCGTACCGGGACCTGCCGGCGATCATTGGCGAGCACGTCCAAGGTAGGAAAGCCTTGGATTTCGGGTGTGGGGCGGGGCGTTCGACGCGGTTCTTGCGTGCGCTGGGCTTTGATGTTGTGGGAGTCGACATCGCAGAGCACATGCTCGGACGAGCTCGCGAGGTTGACCCGCAGGGAGACTATCGTCTGGTATCCGATGGCAACCTCGGCAGCTTGGAGCCGCAGACCTTTGATGTGATATTGTCCGCGTTCACCTTCGATAATGTCCCCACAATAGAAAGCAAGGTCGCGCTCTTCCAGTCCCTTAAGCGCCTGCTGAAGGACGGCGGTCGCATCGTGAATCTTGTCTCGTCACCGCAGATCTATGTCAATGAGTGGGCTTCATTTTCCACGAAGGATTTCCCTGAGAACCGGGCTGCCAAGAGCGGAGACAAGGTGCGGATCGTCATGCTCGACGTAGAGGACAAGCGACCCGTCGAGGACATCATTTGGACAGACGAGGATTACCACGAGGTATACAGGCGTGCAGGCTTGCTGCCCATTGCTGCTTACCGGCCGTTAGCGAGACATTCCGAACCGTACGCGTGGGTTAGTGAAACAAAGATAGCCCCCTGGGTCATTTATGTTCTGGGCGACGGGAAATGACGCCGTTTCAGAATTATGCAAGTGTCAAGCATAATGTCCGGTTGCCGCGTGGGCTTTGGTAGGTGCCGGCCTCCGTGCCGGCATATTCTTCTTAAAAAAATCAACCAGCTCGGGCCGGCAGGGAGAAGCTGTCTCAAAACCCTAAGATAGATGATATTCCTGGTAGGGGCGCTTCGAGAAGCGCTCTGATTTCGGGCGGTTCACGAACCGCCCCTACCGAATGGATGGCGAAATCATGACTTTTGAGACAGTTTCGGGACGCCGGCCCCTACCGATTCTTCCACGATACTACTTGTGGAAGCCGCCGGGGGTCTTGGAATACAGGATGCCGTATTTGGCCTTTACTTCGCTGTCCAGCCGCTCTGAATCTTTCAAATCGAGCGGGAGCTGAAGCTTGCCGTCAATTTCCAGGATGGCCTTTTCCGCACCTTTGGTTTTGAGAGACTGTATTGTGTCGTAGAGGTGCTCGATGTTGATCACCTTGACGCCGTTGATCTTTTCCACACGCTTAACATAGGAGGCTGTCTTATCCAGCCCATATTCAGGAAAGATCTCCGAAACGATAACAATCTTTTCGTACGGCTCTTCAGGATGGCCGTCCAAGTATTTTTCCTTGAAGCTCTCTCCGGATTTGCCCAAGTTCTCGATGCAATTGTATGTGAGCTCCACAAAGCCCACCGCACCGAAAATGAAGTAATTAGCCGGAGTGAAGATCTTCGGCACGAGCCGTGGCAGTCCGGGAGTGACCGCGCCCGAAATCTCCAGGATCTCTCCTTTTCGCTTTGCCTTGACCGTTAGAGGGTCGCCGACCTTCTTCCTGTTGAGGATCTCGCCGAAAAAGACCTTCTGCTGCAACGGCTTGAAGAATATGTCCCCAAAATTGTCGATCTCGTGTCCGTCAATCTCCATCAGTATGTCGTCTTTCCTCAAACCGAAGGAATGAGGTCCTCCGCCGGGGACCACGTAGTCCAAGAGGACGCCTCCTTCATCCGGCTTGAGTTTGTAGTATGCCTTGAGCCTTGGGAACATGTGTTGGACCACATAACGCCATCGAGGGACCTTTTCCTGATGCTCCAGGAGCGGAATGAGGCTCTTCACCAGGTTTATTGGCACAAAGTAATTGATACGATCGCTTTGCCGAATCCCCTGGAAGGCCATGCCGATGACTTTGTCTCCCTTGAGCACCGGGCCCCCGGAGTTGCCCCGATTCTGCTGCAACGAGGCCTGCACCATGAGCCAGTCTTCAAGGGAGTACGCAAACCTGCTCACCTCGATCCGGTTGACCTCCCCTTGTTCGGACTTGCTGATGCCTTCACCTCCCAGCGGATAACCCCATCCCCGCACCTTGTCCCCAACTCGGAGCGTGTCGCTGTCCCCAAGCTCCAGAGGCTCCACTTTGCCGTTTCGGGACTCGTACACCTCGAAATCTCTCGGTTCCATCTCCAGAACCGCAAAGTCCGCCATGTTGCAGGTCCCGATAGGTTTCACGGTGTACTGACGCTTTTCGCGACCGTTGGAAACTTTGACGCTCTCGGCCATTTCCACCACATGCGCGTTGGTGAGGATAAGCCCGTTGCGGTTGGGGAAGTTCTTTTCATCCTTGAAGAAGAACCCGCTCGCTCGCATAGTGGTGAAATCAGGCGATTTCCACGGCTTGTGATAGTAATTGGATTTCTTGGTGGAAAGAATGCGGACCACTTTAGTCTCGATGTCTTTCCGGAGTTCATCCGCGTGGCTCGCGATTCCCGCGGAAGCCATGAAAAACACAAACAAACAAATTACCAATCGACGCGGCATTCGTGCACACCTTTCAACCGGAATTGGTGCTCTCATGGAAGATCATGGAACAGAAGCTGACAAAGGACTTCCGGTCATCCACATGGACAAAATCGAGGTCAAGAAGGGTCCCGGTGCAGGCATCCATGCAGTGGACCATCGCGGTTATGGGCGAAAACCCGCAAATCCGCCGTGCATCATTGTCGCGGGCTACGTGTCCTATGAAAGCCTCCACATCGAATTGCTCCAGATGTGCGATCATGGACCGGTCCTTCTCCAGAGACTCCCGAACCGTGCCCTGATGAGGAACAAATGAATCCCCGTATCGGGGGCCGATATGGTCCAAGTCCGCGCTGGCTATAAAACAGACCGACTTTGAGCTCTTGCGCACGACTTCTTTGAGCGCGGTGCAGAAACGGTCGAACAGCGCCCTTTCCGCTTCACATTCCGCGCTATTGCCGAACATCGTCGGTGAAATGGAGACAAGCACAGGGAGAATCCGGAAGTCTCGGCGACCGCCAAGGATGTATTGCAGAAATAAGGCTTGGAATTCGATCACGTGCTCTTTAAGGTGCAGAATTTCCTCAGCGCACGGGTCCTGGCCGAATTCTCGGGCAAGCTCCTGGAGGAAATCCCGATCGGTTCGGACCATGCCCAACGGTGTCTCGAAATCAAGCGAAGTGGCCGTGAAAAGGCCCTGTACACCTGAATGGCCTGTTCCCAGAATGATGTACAGATCCGAAGATTGCCCGGACGCGAGCGCGTGATATCCGTGAGCAAAACAGCGTCCACCCGATCGTATGTCGATGTGCGGCGCTATCAGAGCCGTGGGCCGCCGCGGGTCGGAGAAGTACTTCAGCGGGCCGGGACCTCCGGGGCCCTCGAAGAACGATAAAAGCTGCGAGCGTAACTCTTCCGGGTCCGCGTTGTAACTCAAGCCTGCATGGCTGGCAGGTCTGGACGGAAGGCAGCGATACTCCGCGACTTTGTTGGCTAGATGTTCCTGAAATCGAGGCCCTTCCAGCAGAAAGGCCTCGTCCAGAGTGTTGAGTAGTCCTTCAACCGCGTCGCTGAAGACTAGGCTGCCCGTGCGTCGAGTCAATTCCCACTGGATATCACGCAGGGAGTGTCGACCGTCCAAGAGCGCGAGCACCGGCAGTGCTTCCGTGCCCACACAAACCATCCGATCCGTCAGCGCAAGAGGGTCCTTCAGCGCCACGGCCTGGCGGCCCTGAAGGACCACCATGACCGGCTCGACGTTTCTCAACTTGGGCCGATAATCGTTGTCCGGGCTCATCAGATGGGGCGGTTACCCTTCGATGAATGGACGCAGCCGTCGGCTTCGAGAGGGGTGGCGCAGCTTCTTGAGGGCTTTTGCCTCGATCTGCCTGATCCGCTCTCTTGTAACATCGAAGTCCTGTCCGACCTCTTCCAGCGTGTGGTCCGCACGCTCACCGATACCAAAGCGCATCCGCAGGACCTTTTCTTCTCTCGGAGTCAGGGTCGCCAGAACCTTCCTTGTCTGCTCGGTAAGGCTCATCCCGACCACAGCCTCGGACGGAGACAGGATCTTCTTGTCCTCGATGAAATCGCCCAGGTGCGAGTCTTCCTCCTCGCCGATGGGAGTCTCCAGCGAGATGGGCTCCTTGGCGATCTTGAGCACTTTGCGGACCTTCTCCAGAGGAAACTCCATCTTGTCCGCGATCTCTTCAGGAGTGGGTTCTCGACCGTACTCCTGTACCAGATAGCGAGAGGTGCGGATGAGTTTGTTGATGGTTTCGATCATGTGCACCGGGATACGGATGGTCCGGGCCTGATCCGCAATAGCACGGGTAATGGCCTGACGGATCCACCAGGTAGCGTACGTGCTGAACTTGTACCCGCGCTGGTACTCGAACTTGTCCACCGCCTTCATGAGGCCGATGTTCCCCTCCTGAATCAGATCGAGGAACTGAAGGCCGCGGTTGGTGTATTTCTTTGCGATGCTGACCACGAGGCGAAGGTTGGCTTGCACCAGTTCGCTCTTTGCTCTTCGGGCCAAATACTCGCCTTCCCGGCATTCCTTGAGTGCTTTCTTCAGGTGATTGCCCGGCATTCCGGCTTCGGCTTCGAGTTTCTGAATCTTACGCAGGCCGTTCTCGATCTTTCGATCCAGATCCATGATCTTCTGGGCGCTGAGCGTGGTGTGTTCTTTCAAGGACTTTCGCTGCTCGACGAGTCCCTTGAGAAAACCCACGTGCTCTTGTGCCTTCGCGATCGGCATCTTCAGTTCGTATTCCACACTCCGGTGCTCGTCTTCCGCAGCATCGAGCTTCTGCACCAGGAACCTGAGCTTGCTGGCGATGTGGTCGATCATGTTGCTGTTAAGGTTGATGTTCTTCAGGCTCGTGACAATCAGTTCCTTATGACTGTCGATTCGCTTACGAACATCTTCCAGGGCCTTTTCCTTCGGATTGGGCCCGAGCGCGTCGCGCTCCTCGTACAGGGCCTGCAACTGGGCGTCCTGCTCCCCAATGTCCTGGATAAGTTGCAGGACACGCTCAACCTGGGCCGTGTCGTCTCCATCGGGCATCTCTTCGTCTTCGAAGCCTCGCACGACCTCTTTGAGCCTGATGGTTCCTTTCTGGAGCTTCTCGCCCAGCGCCAGCACTTCCTTGATGGTGACCGGGCATCCGATAATGACGCTGAATACCTGCTGTTCGCCTTGCTCGATGCGCTTGGCGATTTCCACTTCTCCCTCACGGGTGAGCAGCGAGACGCAGCCCATCTCGTGCAGGTACATCTTCACCGGATCGTTTCCTCTGGCCACCGCGTCGGGCTCGGGCGCGAGTTCCTCTTCCTCTTCCTCCTCCTCTTCCTCGTCCGGCTTTTCCGCCTCGAATCTCCTGAGCTTCTTTTCAGAGAGCGGGATCTTCTTTTCAGAAGCCACCAGCTCCACGCTGAAATCAGCCATGAGCTTGGTCAAGATCTCGTCGATCTGCGCGGGCGCGACTACATTTTCCGGCAGGTGCTCGTTGACTTCGTCGTAAGTCAGGTACTTCTTCTTGCGCGCCAGATCGTAAAGACCGTTGAACTGAACTTCAGGCATTGTTGAATCGGACATATAGGGGACTCTCCTTATTCGTTCTTCCAGACCGTCACCGACCGCTCAGGAACTCCCGGTAGCTCGTGGCTCCTGGTGTGCATGAGCCAACGTTCGGGGTCCGGCTTTTTCAGCAGAGTGGCCGGAAAGCCACGGTCATTCTTCTCAACCTTCGGATCGTGTAGGGGCGCACGGCCGTGCGCCCCTACGCGTGGATCGGCAGATTTCTGTCGGCCTCATTTCCGCAGGCGTCGCCCGATGGTGAGCAACTCCTGTGCAAGTCTATTGTACTCTTCGTCACACGGAGTACAGCGTTTCATGCGCTCCATGATTTCCTGCTTGCGTTGCTCGAGCTTGCGCAAGCGTATTCGGTCAAGGGACTCATCCATAGCCAGATCGCCGTCAACTTCCGGCCTGAGGTCATCCTCTTCGTGACAGGGCTGCATCCAGCTCGCGACCACCGACGCAAACTCCTGCTCGTCCAGGGATCGGCAAAACGCGACGGAATCGAACTTCCCAGTTCTGTCCCTGAAAGCGATTATCCGTTCCGCAATGGACCGCAAAACCGGATCTTCCAGGTCCTTGAGCACTCCGCTCTCAACAACCCGGTCTATGAAGCCTGCCCTGAGCAACATGCCACGGACCACGTCCCGTTCACCCGGAGCAAAATCGAACAGACTCTTCCTCCCGGCCTCCGATGACGCAGCGCTTCCGACGCGGTGCGACTTCCGGGCTGTGAGGAGCCTTCGGAGACGATCTTCTCGAACTCGGAACCTGGATGCAAACCTCTCAATAAGATAATCTCTCTCCGGGGAATCAGCAATCTCACGCAGAATCGGGAGACACTCTTCCACAGCCAGGTTTCGCCCGTGCAACGACTTCAGGTCGTAATTGGTCTCCACATCCTCGATGAACACGTCGATCAGCGAGACCGCTTGGTCCAGCAACGCGCGGAATCCGTCGATACCCAGCCCGTTGACCGCCTCGTCCGGGTCCTTGTGCTCCCTGAGTATTACGCAGTCAGGCTCCACGCCTTCGGCCAGGAACAACGGTATGGACCTTTTTACCGCCCGGATGCCGGCCTCATCGCCATCAAACACCAGAACGACACGCTGAGAGAAGCGCTTCGCGAGTCTTACCTGTTCGCCGCCCAGCGCGGTGCCCAAAGGCGCGGCCGCGTTTTCCATGCCTCTGATTCTGAGAGAGATCTGGTCAAAATAGCCCTCCACCAGGATCAGACGCCCCTCGCGGCGGACGGCCTCACGAGCTGATTCGAGCCCGTAGAGCACTCCCTTCTTCCTGAAGATCGCGCTTTCCGGCGAATTGAGGTACTTTGGTTCTCCTTCGCCGAATATGCGACCTCCGAAGGCTACCAGGCCGCTGCCCAGATCAAATATGGGTATCATGATCCGAGAACGGAAGTAGTCGTAGTACCCTCCTGTGGGCCGGGGCCTAACCAGACCCGCCGCGACCGCGTCTCCTCGATCGACGCCCGCGGCGCTCAAGTGGTCGTACAGCCCGTTCCATGAGTCCGGAGCAAAGCCGAGCCCCAAACGCTGCGCCCATTCAAGAGACACGCCTCGTGCGATCAAATAGTCCTGAGCAGACGCGTCCGCGGCCAACCGATCCTTAAAGAACCGATGAGCCACGCCGAGAGCCCTGGTCAGCCTTTCCTTCTGGTCATCCCTCTTGCGATCGACCTGCTCAAACTCAAACGGTACCCCGTAGCGCGTAGCGATCCTGCGAACCGCCTCCACAAAGGTGATATTCTCGATCTTCATCAGGAAGCTGAAGACACTGCCACCCGCGGTACAGCCGAAGCAGTGGAAGATCTCCTTCTGAGGCGAGACATAAAAAGACGGGTCCTTGTCTCCGTGAAACGGACAGAGCCCGCGAAAGTCCTTCCCCGCCCTCTTCAGCTCGACGTAATCGGAGATTACCTCCACGATGTCGGCTGCGGCAGCTACTTCAGCGACCTTCGAGTCGGGGATTCGCATTCGATGCCTCTAGATCAGATTTTGCGAGAACTTTGGGACAGCCTACGCGTTCTGCGGGTGATGAAGAAGAAATCCGTCCGGATCACTCCGTGTCCAGATCCACGATTGTGACGCCTTCTCCACCCCGTCGCATATCTCCGCCACGAATGCCTTTGACCAAAGCGTGTTGGGAAAGATAGTCGCGAATCGCCTGTTTCAGACGGCCCGTGCCCTTTCCGTGAATCACGTGCACTGAGGATAGGCCGCCCAGGACTGCATCATCGAGCGCCTTGTCCACCACGGGGAGTGCCTCGTCAACCCGGAGGCCCACCACGTTCACCTCCCCCCGCGGTGTGGCAAGGGGGATATCTACCCTAATCTGCTCCATTTTTAAAGTGTTTTTTTTCGTCGAGACGCCCGGTTCCAGGATATCCAGGTCTTCTACTGCGGCCCGGACCTTCATTTTACCTACCGAAACTTCGGCGTGTCCTTTTTCCAGGATTTCGGAAACAACCCCTTCCTTGCCCAGGCGCCCCACGCGGACCCTAGTTCCGACGCTCAGCTCCGGGAGTTGCTTCTCCAGCGGCACGCCCAGTCCCTGCTCAAGGTCCGCCTTGATCTGGGCCATGCTCTCCCGCACACGGGGGCGCTCCTTGCCCTTCGCGGTCTTCAAGGCTTTCTGAAGCTCCGCAATACGGCGCTCCGCAGTCCGTACAGCCTCACGAGCCTCTCTGCGAAAGCCTTCCAGCATCCCTTCCCTGGCCGTTCGGAAGTCCTCCAACTCGCGTGCAACGGCTCCCCGTTCCTCTTCAAGAGCCTTCTTGTTCAGCTCCACAGCCGAGATCTCGTTCCGAAGGCGCTCGATCAACTTGGAGCTGCCGCCGGCTGCTTTGTCCGCATACGAACGAGCCGCTGCGATCACGTGCTCCGGGAGCCCGATCCGCTCGGCAGTCTCGATTGCGTGAGATTCTCCCGGTACGTTGTACAGAAGCCTAAATGTCGGTTGCATGGTTTGGGGATGAAATTCCACGCTCACGTTCTCGACTTCCGGCCGTCCCAACGCATAAGCCTTCAAATGCGTGAGGTGCGTGGTAATCACCACCTGTGCGCCCCTTGCGATCAGTTCGTCCATAATGGCCATTGCCAGGGCAGACCCTTCCTCAGGGTCGGTCGCGCTCCCCAGCTCGTCCAGGAGCACTAGATCACCTCTGGCTGCGGTAGCAAGGATGACCCCGATCCGGTGCATGTGCCCGGAAAACGAGGAGACGCGGGTGCGAATATCCTGCTCATCCCCAATATCAGCCATGATGCGCGCAAAAGGTTGGACCTTGGTTCCTTCAAGCGCGGGAATCATCATTCCGCAGCGAACCATAAGCGGGAAGAGCCCCGCTATCTTCAGCGCCACGGTCTTGCCGCCCATATTTGCGCCGCTGATCACCGCGATGGACGTGCTCGGCACCTGGATCACGTCCATAGGCACAACCCTAGTGTCCGCGGCTGCCAGCAGTAGAGGATGACGCGCACCCAGGATTCTGAAGCCCCGCTCGACGAGCTCAGGCTCCACAGAATCCGTTTCCGACGCGTACTTGGCACGTGCCTGAAACGCGTCCAGCCGAGAGAGGAGACGATAGTTTTCCGACAGCTCTTCCCGGACGATGCGGATCTCCCCGGTGAGTTCCTTGAAGATCCTGCGGATTTCCTCTCGCTCCTCGTCCAAGAGCGAGGCGACCTGATTGTTCAGCTCCACCACGCGCAGGGGCTCCACATAGACCGAAGCGCCGCTCCTGGAATGGTCATGGACGATTCCATCCAGGTATCCCTTGAATTCCGGGCGGAGCAGAATCACGTACCGGTCGTTGCGCAGGGTGACGTAGTCTTCCTGGACCACGTGAGCCAGATCTTGATTCCGGACTACGTCGTCCAGGACGTTCTGCACGTTGCGGCGAACCTTTCTGAGCCTTTCACGGATCGCCATGAGCTCACGACTGGCAGTTTCCCGGACCATGCCGTGATCGTCGAAGACGTCGTTGATCCGGTGCTCCAGCGTGTGCAGAGCAATCAACCGCGCCCCAAGCCGCCGAACCTGCACGTATCGCTCTTCGAGCC
>JBMOME010000260.1:0-6192 GCA_049323095.1 Thermodesulfobacteriota bacterium | reverse complement strand
CGCGGCGACGCAGTTACAGTCGGTTACAGGCCGGAGAAGGTATACCTGGAGAGGACTTGCACCTCTCTGATTAAGTACGCCCGCAGGCGCACTGGCCGGGACGTTATACGTCCCGGTGCCGAAGGCATAGGAGGTTCATTCTCTTGCCAGTTTGTCGAGCAACTAATCCAAAAGTCGCATATCCTCCCCAATAAACCTCCTGTCGCTACGCGACCCCGACGTATGACGTCGGGGCCACCCAGTTGAGGCCTGTTTCGGCTAGCGTGGCACGATTTCGAGTGGGATTGGAGTCTTGAGAGAGTTTCTGCCGGCTTGTCCAGCAGTGCTTTCCGAAGAACACTGCTAGTAAGCTAGCAGCGGCACCTGGCGAGACTTAATCCGACCTATGGTTCTGGAGGCTGCCGCATGGACATTGACCATTTCGGACGGAGAATGACGCCCGGCCTGCCGGAAGACCAAGGAACCGACTTCTTCCCCAGGCCGCTCGCGGGAGGTCTTTGGATTCTCGGGAATCATTATTTCAATCTGTATCTGGCGACAGGAAGCCAGGCCTCCGCGCTTATCGAAGTGGGAGTCTCCGCCACGGCGGATGCCGTTATCAACCAATTGGATTCGCTGGGGATCCGCCCCTCTTTTCTGGTGGTAACGCACCCCCACGCGGACCACGTCACCGGTCTTCAGGCATTGACAGAGCGATACCCCGACGCGCTGGTTGTGGCGGGCCAAGGAGCGTCCGAGTTCCTGGCGAACCCTCGCTCCGAAGAAGCAATCCTGAAAGAGGATCGGCACATATGGCAAGCGCTGAAAGACCGTGGGATCGAACCGGGCAGGCCGCCAATATCCCAGCCACCGAGCCTGATGAACTGCCTGATCGCGCAAGACGGGGACGAGATGGATCTGGGTGGCATGACGCTCAGGTTTCTTGAGGTCCAGGGTCACTCCCCAGCCGGCATCAATGTTTACATCCCGGAAGCGGAAGCCTTGGTTGCATCCGACTCACTTGGATTCCGTTTTGACAAGCGAGGATTCCTGTCCCTCTTTCTTGGCGATTATGCCGCGTACGTGCAGACGATCCGCAGGCTAAGCAGGCTTCCCACCCGCGTCCTGGGTATCGCCCACCAGGGCCCTCTCATAGGCCGTGAGGTCGCAGCGGCAGCATTTGAACAGGCTCAGCAGGCTGCCCACGCGCTCCGAGATCGCATACTCAAGTCCCCCCATGACGTGGATGCCGTGGCTGATGAGCTGTTTCAGGAATGGTACGCGGAAGCCTTCCTTCTGTACTCACCCGAGAACATTAAGGCGGTCTGCAAAGTTCTGGTAAAACGCGCTCGACAAACTCTGGGCCAACAGTGAGAGCAAAGAACCTACGACGAATCATGAAGGTTCTCGGCTTCGACGAACACTCCGGGGCTTCGCCTCGGAGATCGGCGGCAAGAGCGCATCGTTGCGCAATAATTTGGAGGGGAGACTCATCTCCCCTCCAAACCTCCCCATACGTAGACTTGACCGGGGGCGCCCCATGCCATCAGCTTTCAGAGGAATATGCTCTCAAGCGAGCATGACTGGGAGAACCTTCTTGTAATAAGGTTCTTGCCGTCCGGCTTCTTTGGGGGCACTTTGGTGCGGCGGTGGCCTTCTGCGGTCGTGCGAGGGGCCGCTTTTGCGGTGCGGAAGTTCTTGGGTTGGAACTTCGAGAACGCAAAGGGACCGAGAGGATCATCTCCCGGTCCCTTTCCCAAATGCTATTGGGTATCAGTCAGCTACTACTCGGTTGCTTACCAGCCCTTCGGGGGCACATAAGCGTTCACCGGGGTGCAGGGCACGGCTGCCGTGACATACGCAGGCTCGCCGAGTTCCACTTTGCACGCGTCATCCTGGGGGCAGAACTGCCCGGTGAAGAGAGGAACAGCAACCAGACCAATCGCACGCGCCGGAATGGACAGTGCGCCGTGGATCACGCCAGGGATCAAGGGCGGCTCACAGGAGGGAGCCACCGGGCCCTTGAGCACGAGCTGATCGGGGCCGCAAAGCTGGGCGCCCCCGGCTTGATATACGACGTTGGGAACTCCCGGAGCCGGCCACTTGCTCACCGTATAAGCGGAACATACAGCCGCAGACAGAGCAAGAATGGCGAGGATTCCGAGAATCGCTGCGGATTTCTTAACCATACCCTCATCCTCCTTTCATTAAAACCTTCACAGAGTGCTGGTTCCGAAAATCGTATCTAATCTCTAAGATATAAGGCGGATATTGCCCTGTATTTATCTGAAAAACCGTCTGCTGTCAAGCACTTTTTCGAGCGCTTTTCATGCTTGGAGCGACAATTCCGCTGTGGAAACATCGGGTTAAGCCAACAGGACCGGACTGTGTAAGCCCGGTCCTGCTTAGCTTACAAATCCGTAACTACCGTTCCCGGCACAGGCTTACCACAAGGCGCCGAACACGGTGGTCGGATAGCCAAGGCCCATGGGCACAGCCGCGAGCGCAGCGGGTAGTGGGCCATACCAGGGGCCGCACTCTCCGTCACCGCAGCCGCCGCCGAACAGGCTCGGGCAGCAGCCATAGACGCCGTCGAAACCACCAAAGAGGGCGTCAAGCACCGGCATCCCGATAGCAGCGCAGAGTCCGCCAAAGAGCCCCATCTTGCAGTCACCTGCGAACTTGGTGGTCCCACAGGCAGGCGCAGGAGCCGGGCACGGACCCACGATCTTCATCTCCCACTTCTTGACTATGGTCTTGCTCTTGGGAATGGGGGGGCAATCCACAGGGACGTAGAGCGGCTTAGAAATGCCGCAATCAACGCCATCACCGCAGCCGCCGCCACCGAACAGGAATGCATGCGACGTCCCAGCCGCCATCACAACAAGCGACAGTATGCCGAGAACAGCCAAAGTCCTCTTAACCATACCCTCATCCTCCTTTCCTAAATCCTTCAACGAGGAAGGTGAAATCACAGATTTTGGAACGCCTCCAAAATGACGCAATTCTGGATGTGTTTAGACTTTATTGCAGATGAACCCCGTTTTGTCAACCATTTTTTTGGCTGTCGCGTCGGTAAAACGGGGCCTCTCATCAACTCTGGGCACCTACGTTAGCCGGAAGCTCCCTGGGGTGTCAAGGAAAATCCTCCCCCGGACCCTCTCCTTCGCATCGCCGGCCGCTGACCGACTTCCCCTTTCGACCAACCCTTCCCGTCGGGAATCCTCTTGGCTCGCATGGCTAAGCACTCTGAAGAATGATCCGCAGATTACGCAGATTTCACAGATGTTTCAGCTTTTCCACGCGGCCGCGCAGGGGTATCTGCGGCCATCTGTGTAATCTGCGGACCTTGTGGTTTCAACGCGCCCACGCCCACGGTTGACTCTGACCCCGCCGGGGCCTTAAAATGGTGTGCCGTCGGCCCCGCCTCGCAGAGCCTCATGAGCAGGCCCACAGGCGAGCCTGGTTCGTGGAAGCGCTTGCCGAATCTTCAGGATTTTGGTACGCGGATACGGATGGCTTTCCCTCAATCCGGGAAGTGAATTCAACCGGATCGGCGGTACTGCCGTGGCTTGGGTATCGTTCGCTGAAAGCCGTCAGATACCGGTGCCGATGTGCAGGCTACAGACAGCGGGTCGATGATTACCAAGCTGACTCGATACAAGCTGTGGAAAGGAAAAGAGGAGCGATTACCCATGTCCGAGAACGATCAGTCAAAGGTTTTTACCGGCGCTTCACGTTACGTGCTGGATGAGGAGCTCGCCAGAATTGTCAATATATCCATGGCCATAGAGATGCCCCTTTTGCTGAAAGGGGAACCCGGCACCGGTAAGACGATGCTGGCTCATGCTATAGCAGAGAACCTGGGAATGCCCTTGCTGGTCCTCAACGTAAAATCAAGCCTCAAGCTGGTGGATTGTCTGTATCAGTACGACACCCTCACCCGGCTCAATGACAGCCGCTTTGGGGATTCCAAGCGCGACGTGAGCAATATCGAAGACTATATCAAGATGGGCAAAATAGGACAGGCATTCGTCTCCGACGTTCGCTGCGTGTTGCTCATTGACGAAATCGACAAGGCGGACACCGATTTTCAGGACGACATGCTCGACGTGCTGGATCAGATGCAATTTGACATTATCGAAATCGATAAGACCATGACCGCGAAGCAGCGTCCTGTCATCGTCATTACGTCCAATGCAAAGAAAGACCTTTCCGATCCCTTCCTGGGTCGGTGCAATTTCCATCACATTGCGTTCCCCGAACCGGACATGATGAGGCAGATCATTCGCGTGCACTTCCCAGATATTGACATGAATCTCATGGATAACTGCGTGAACGCGTTCTATCGACTGAGAGAGTTCCAGGGGATCGAAAAGAAACCCGCGACGCGGGAGCTGATCAACTGGGTCAGAACGCTGAGGCAGGATCCCGATTTCAGACCGAAGGATCTGGTAGTGGGAAAGATCCCGTACCTTGGCGTGTTGTTCAAGAAGAGCCCTGATTATCAGCAAGCCGTACAGCAGATTCGGCGTTGGCGCATGTAATGTTGTTTGCCTGATATCTTTGTCTTGACGGGACACGACTATGTTTGTGGATTTCTTCTACTTATTGAGGCAATCGGGAATACTGGTGTCACCCACCTCTTTCCTGCGACTTCAGAAGGCCCTCTCTGTGGGAATGATTCAGGGCGTGGACGATTTTTATACCGCGGCCAGGTCCATACTAATCAAGAGCGAGCGGTATTTCGACCTGTACGATCAGGTCTTTGCTCACTATTTTCGCGGCGCGGAGCTGCCGGATTTCAAAGGGGTCGAGTTGGAGGAAGCCGCTCGGGCCCTGCTCGATGAGTGGCTCAAGATGCCCGAGGAACTTGCCGCGGCCCTTGGCATGACCCAGGAGCAACTCCAGCAACTCACTCCGGAGGAGCTCATCAAGTATTTCCTGGACCGCCTCAAAGAGCAGACGGAAGCCCATCACGGCGGCAGTAGGTGGATCGGGACACGCGGTACCTCGCCGGTCGGACACTCCGGTTTTCACCCGGGAGGCATGCGCGTCGGTGGTCGGTCAATGGGGAAGTCCGCGGTGAAGGTGGCTTTGGAAAGGCGCTACCGCGATTATTCCACTGAAGGCCCGTTGACCCAAGCTCAGATCGGGGAAGCGTTGAAGCGTCTCAGGCGGATGATTCCTGTCGGCCCCAAGGACAATGTAAACGTTGACGAAACGATTCGCGCCACAACCCGC
Source organism: Thermodesulfobacteriota bacterium (assembly GCA_049323095.1). Classification (GTDB taxonomy): domain Bacteria; phylum Desulfobacterota; class Desulfomonilia; order Desulfomonilales; family Desulfomonilaceae; genus VGSG01. The sequence continues at coordinate 969 of JBMOME010000260.1, read as the reverse complement.
AACTGCGGAGAAATAGAAATCGTGTTCGATCGTGCGCTCCGAGATCGACTCAAGGTAATCCTGATGATCGACAACGGCGGGTGGTCCATGGACCCGTACGTCGAGGTGGTCCAAACCCTGTTCAATTATGCACGCGCTCAGTTCAAGGACGTGAAAACATTCTATTTTCACAACACCATCTACGACTTCGTGTGGGAAGACGCGCCCAGGAGATACAAACCTCAGCGTGTCGAAGAATTCTCCACCTGGGATCCCGACACCCGGCTGGTCATCGTAGGTGACGCAAGCATGGCCCCGTACGAACTGATGGCCACGGACGGCTCCATATACGTGGACGAGCGCAGCGGTCGTCCGAGCGTCGATCGACTAAACCTTCTGGCGGATCTGTTTCCGCACGCTGCCTGGCTCAACCCCACTCCGTTGCGTCTATGGCAGATGACGCGCACCATCGGGGTGATCATGAAAGTCTTCCCCATGTTCGAGCTCACCCTGGACGGCCTGGATCGGGCGGTGACTCATCTCATGAGCAAGAACTAGCGCGACCTGCATAATCGGCGGGAGATTGCTTCGTCCGCCGGATCGAGTCCGGCGTCCTCTCAACGACACTGTTAAGGTAGTTGCCCTCCAGGAGCGAATGAATATTCGTTATCAATGGTTGATCCTGGGCTCTGTTTATTGTACCTACCTCTCCGGAATCGGCGTTTCCTCAATGGCCGGCTCATCGGCCTTGCCGAGATCCATCGCAACAGGTGGAACGATTGCCATCCCGGCGCAAAAAGATTCTCTCACTGGTTAAGCGATTTCTTCTCGTCTTTGTCGCCTTGATTGGGGCTTACGGGATTGTCCTCACGGGTATGGTTGTGTGGGGCTTCGAGGCCAAGCTTAAGCGGTGGCCGGTTCTCATTCATAGCGATACTTTCACCGTGCGCGTCGGGGATCACATCGATGGAATCCAGCTCACTGAGAGAT
>JBMOME010000259.1:0-6256 GCA_049323095.1 Thermodesulfobacteriota bacterium | reverse complement strand
GGCCCTTTTTGTAAAAAGGGCCTCCCCGGACCCCTCCCCAAAAACTTCTATCCTTGGCAAGCGCTTCCAGCGCTTGCAATGTTTGGTGGCCGGCAGTTGCGGCGCAGCGGGTAGGATGTGGTGAGTCCCGCGTTCTGAGCGGGACGAACCGCATCCTCTGGACTAGCCAGTTTCGGGATAAGCTCTCAGGGAGAGACAGAATTGACAGGGAACCAGAAAGAGGAAATTCGCATCGGCGTTTTTATCTGCGATTGCGGTTCCAATATCGCGGGATATCTCACCATGCAGGAACTGGTGGACTACGCCCGGACCTTACCCAACGTAGTCTTTGTGCAGGAAAACTTGTACACCTGTTCCGAGAGCGGCATTAACGAGATCAAGCAAGCAATTCCCAAGCATAACCTCAACCGGGTCGTGGTTGCGTCCTGCACACCCAGAACTCATGAGCCGCTCTTCCAGAGCGCGTGCGAAGAAGCGGCGCTGAATCCGTACCTGTTTGAGATGGCCAACATCAGAGACCAGTGCTCGTGGGTCCACATGAAGGAACGTGAAAAAGGCACTGAAAGAGCCAAGTACCAGATCGCTATGGCAGTGGCCAAAGCTGCCCGGCTCAGAGAGCTGAGTCGAATCGAGCTGGGCATTTCCCATCGGGCTGTCGTGATCGGCGGCGGCATATCAGGCATGTCCGCGGCCATGGCCCTGGGCAACATGGGCTACGAAGTGGACCTTGTCGAAAAGCATGAAAAGCTGGGCGGCCTCCTGAACAGCCTCAATGTCGTGCTGCCCGCGAATGAGCCTTCTTCACGCCTGCTGCAAGATCTCACAGCCAGGATTTCCGCGAACGAGAAGATCAAAGTCCACACTTCTTCGGAAGTCACCAAAGCCGAAGGTTACGTGGGCAATTATGTGGTCACCATTCAGGAAAAGGGCGCCGAAAATCAGGTGAAGGCCGGCGTAATCATAGTCGCGATCGGCGCACGGGTGCTTAAGCCCGATGGTCTGTTTGGGTACAACGGCAAGAGCGTCATCACTCACCTGGAGCTTGAAGGCCTGCTCAAGCAGGGCGCGCCTGCGGCCAAGAACGTGGTTATGGTTCAATGTGTGGGTTCCCGCTGTGCAGAACGAACCTACTGTTCACGCATCTGCTGCATGACCGCGGTAAAGAACTCGATCCTGCTGAAAGAATCCGACCCCGAAACCAAAGTGACGATCCTTTATCGGGACATGATGATGTACGGCGTGGAAAACGAAGACATGTTCCGAAAATCCAAGGAGCTTGGAGTGCGGTACGTGGCGTACGACCCGGTTAAGCCTCCCCAGGTTGGAGAGGGCCGTGTCGCGGTCTACCATCAGCGCATGGGTAAAGAGATCGCGGTTCCTGCGGAACTGGTGGTGCTTTCCACGCCGCTGATCGCGCAGGAGGACGCGGCAAGTATATCCTCAATGCTGAAAGTGCCGCTGAACGAAAACGGCTTCTTCCTGGAAGGGCACGTAAAGCTCAAGCCGCTTGATTTCGCCACGGACGGAGTGTACCTGTGCGGCAACGCCCGGTTCCCCGCGACGATCAGGGAGGCTGTCTCTCAGGGTCTGGGAGCTGCATCACGAGCTGCTATCATTTTGTCGAAAGAGGCGCTCTTCACCAGTGGCATTGTGGCGGACATCAATCCCGAGACCTGCTGCGGATGCCTGGGATGCGTGAATGTCTGCCCGTACGGCGCTATCAGCTTTGTAGAGGAAGACGAAATCTGTCAGGTAAACAAGGTGCTTTGCAAGGGTTGTGGCGGCTGTGCGGCCACCTGCCCTTCAGGAAGCGCTAAGTTGGACGGCTTTTCCGCCGAACAAATCTACGCTCAGATCGAGCAGGCCTTCGCGAGCTGAAGCCGTTCCCGGTTGAATTTGAATGCCCTCGCACGAATCCACTGCAACTTACAGTGAGGGTTTTGTAGGAGAGCAGATGTCCGAGGAACAATTTGAACCGACGATCGTAGGGTTCCTGTGCAACTGGTGCGCTTACGCAGGAGCGGATTTGGCGGGTGTGAGCCGTCTCCAGTATCCGGCCAACCTGCGAACGATAAGGACGTTATGTTCCGCTACCGTAGGACCGCATCAGATCCTCAAAGCGTTCCAGAAAGGCGCTGACGGGGTCTTCGTGGGTGGCTGACACATCGGAGATTGCCATTACCTGTACGGTAATTACATGACGGTAAAAAGAATCGGGTTCATGCAGAAGCTGCTGGCGTTTTCAGGGGTCGATCCGGAACGCCTGCTCCTCAAGTGGGTGTCGTCCGCGGAGGGTCCTCGTTTTGCCAAGGTGGTCACTGAATTTACTGAAAAGATCCGGAGCCTTGGACCTTCGCCTCTGGCCGACGCCCGCGCGGGCAAGCAACCCGCCGCGAAGACATCGGCAGAAGCTTCATAGCCGCGTGAATCCATCAGGATATGAACATGGTTGAACAAGTACGAGAACACGTCCGAAAATTATTGACCGAAGGGCAGATAAGCGCGTTCCTGGGACTGAAAGACCAGGACGGCAATATAGTGCCGTATGTCTTTGAAAAGCCGGAAGATCTCGATGACGGTTTCACTCTGGGGGAAGTGGAAGGAGCGCTGCCTGCGCGATACCCGCTGGCAAAGCTCCTCATGGTCCTTGTGAGCGCCGATCCGGAGAAGAAGTTCGGCATCCTGGTCAGAGGGTGTGACGAACGTGCGCTTTACGAGTTGGTGCGTTGGAACCAGCTCCCCGGCGCGGCAGATCGGTTTGTCAAAGTCGGATTCGCTTGCCCGCAGGAGCTCGCGGACGCTCATGAGTGCCGCAAGCCGTTCCCTGATGAATGCGTGGCAGGCGAAAAGGCGCAACCGGTGATGAATGCCTCTGTAAAGGAGATTGACTCGAAAACCCTGCCTGAGAGGCTTGAATACTGGTCCCGAGTGTTCGACCGATGCATCAAGTGTTACGGTTGCCGTGACGTCTGCCCGGTTTGCTTCTGCAACGTGTGCACGCTGGAAGAGAACGCTCTGATTCGCACCGGCGATTTACCGCCGGAGAATCCCATTTTCCATCTCACGCGAGCCGCTCATATGGCCGGCAGATGCATCGACTGCAATCTCTGCACCGAAGTATGTCCTGCAGAAATCCCTTTACGAACTTTGTATAAGAAGGTAGCGGAGATCGTGCAGGAGGAGTACGGATACGTTACCGGGGAACCGGGAGACGCCAAATCGCCGCTAAACTTCTTGGGGCCTGATCCCGGTCATACATCCGCGCACGATTAAACGGCGGACTGCGATCTTAGGAAGATGCGCCCGCCACGGACTTCCGAGGGTCTACGATGACAGCGAAGGCAAAGGCTGCCCGTATAGTGCTCCTTGACGATATGCTGCTCTTCGAATGCCCATTCTGCGGGATGACCCTGATCAGGACCACGTACGTGAAGATCAGGAAATTGATGGAGGATACGGGCGACCCAAGAGGCAAGATCTGCGACAACTGCGGTGGCACCGCGGTGCTCAAGATCAACGAGGAGGCCAGGAAGAAGATCGAGGCCAAGCTCGATGAGGCTGAGTGGTGAGATTCTCGGCCGGTGATGCACGCCAGATGACTGGGTCCTCACGCCTTCTATACTCTCGGGTGCGTCTTTAATCCCTGCTAATCGCCTTGCATTCCCGTGGAATTGTGGCGTTTTCCGAGATTCCTATCCGATTCGCGGCGGGCGCAGCCCGTCATTCCTGCGAAAGCAGGAATCCAGTTTTGGGGGCTTATAACAAGGTCTTTCACTATCCGTTTGTAGAGCTTCTGGATTCCCGCGTACGCGGGAATGACGAACAAACGCTCAGGTGGCACATCCTGCAGTATTTCCATCTCGCGGCCAAATAGACATTATTTTGGCAACCGTCTAAGGAAGAGCTTGACGAGCCGGTAGCGGCCTGGGGATAATGCCGCAATCTACCATTTAGTGAGGTGTTCATGGTTAAGCCGAGCGAATGGTTCCGGGAGACGCGACCGCAGTATCTCGCACTGCCCGTTGTGCTGATCTTTCTTGGATCCGCGGTAGCCGCAACTGAAGGGGCCTTCTACTTGTGGCGTGCGGTTCTCGCGCTGATCGGGTTGATGGCCGTGCACATCAGCGTAAACGTCTTGAACGACTATTCAGACTACCGTAGCGGTATTGATTTCGACACGGTGCCTACCCCGTTCAGCGGTGGGAGCGGGATGCTCGTGGCCGGAATTATCCAACCTGCGGCCGCGCGGACCTTTGCGTTGATCTGTTTCGGAGTCGGGGTGGTCATCGGAGCCGTCTTTATCTGGGTGACCAATTGGTGGCTCCTTCCCTTGCTGGTGGCCGGCGCTGTCTCGGTGCTCTTTTACACCGATTATATGGCCAGGATGACTCTGGGGGAGATCTTCGCGGGCCTCGGGCTTGGGCTGCTTCCCGTGATGGGGGCTGCGTTCGTGCACACGGGCGCATACTCTCCTGCCGCGGTTGCTGCGGGCATACCAGCGGGAATCCTCACATTCAATCTGCTACTTCTCAACGAGTTTCCTGACGTGGAGCCGGATCGCAAGGGTGGTCGCAAGAACCTGCTCCTTGTCTTCGGTGTGGAAAGTGGAGGGAAGCTGTACACTCTGTTGCTCGTTATCATGTACGTGTGGATTCCGCTAGCTGTGGCATTGAGGCTTATGCCTCTTCCGTGTTTGCTCGGCTTGCTCACGCTTCCGGTGGCCCTGAAACCCATGAAATGGGCCTGGAGCCACGTTCATGAGAACCAGGGGATGCTTCCCGTCCTGGGCGCAAACGTTATCACAAACCTGGCAACAGGCACGCTGCTCGGAATCGGGTTTGTCCTCTCGATGTTCCTGTGATTCGACACTGTCAACGCGGCGTTGCGAGGCAGCAGAAATGTTGAGCGTAGAATCGGCCGTACTTATTCTCGTGGACTTTCAGGAAAAGCTCGTTCAGGCAATGTTCGATCGGCAAACGCTTGTCCCGGAAGTGGTGAAACTGGTCAAAGGCGCTCAGGTCCTTAATCTGCCTATTCTTTGGACCGAGCAGAACCCCAAGGGTCTTGGACCCACAATCCCTCAGGTCAAGGAATTGTTGGAAGATTCTTCCCCGGTCACGAAACTCAGTTTCAGTTGCTGCGGAGAGGAAGCTTTCCTGAGGAAACTGGAGAAACTGGAACCGGAACAGGTGATCGTCGCAGGCCTAGAGTCCCACGTGTGCGTGTACCAGTCGGTTCTCGACCTCTTGGAGATGGTCTCCGAAGTTCACGTGGTCGCGGACGCGGTCTCATCTCGCACGCTGCTCAACAAGCAGATCGGCCTTGACAGATGCCTTCAGGAAGGCGCGTTCGTCACGAGCGTGGAGACCGTGCTGTTCGAGCTGCTGGGAGTCGCAGAGGGAGAAGAATTCAAGCAGATATTGAAGATTGTGAAGTAACCCCCAAGAACCTTCCGTGGCCCTTCCCGTTACCGCCGGCAGCACATGACCGGTCGGCGCTCAGCCATGAAGCCTGCTCAATGGGCTATTCCTGGCAGTCGTCTCGCCACAGGCATCGGTATTCCATACATCCGCTTATACCTTGGAAGCAGGGGGAATTGCCCTCTGTTCGCTGGATTATTCGGATAAGGTCTGCTTTTCGGCGGCGTGAGTAGTTGCTTACCTTCATGACGCGGGCTATCTCTCGTATTTTTCTTAATGTCATGGATGAGCTCCCTTGCATAACAGATTAATCTTGCTAAATTAACCATTCGCCTGACCTTTAAGCAGAACTCCGCGAGAAATGCAAGTGAGAATTTCATCCCCCACAAAGAAAAAGCCCCTTGTTCAGGGGCCTTTTCCGGCGGGGAGGAACCACAGAGTATAATATTAGAGGGTACAGAACGCTCGCATTAGGAGGGTTGCCCCACGCCACGACCGAAGCCGGCTCCGCCGCAGCAGCCTGCCGGACCACGACCCGCGCACCCGCCTCGACAGGAACCGAAGCCGAATCCAGGACCTGTTCCAGGACCGAACGAGCCGTATTGCTGTCGCTGTTCAGGAGTGAGGACTTCTCGGAAGGACTTGTCCATAGCCCGCTGCTCATTGCGCATCTTATCTTGCAGGGCCCAGATCTCATCCTTCTTCTTGTCGATTGCGCTCTCGTCCGGCTTGGACGCGGAATTGAGTTCCATCAACTCGAGGCGCTTCTTGCTCATTTCAGCCCTCAGCGGCTCGGTTTTCTTGAGGAACTCCAGTCTCAGGGACTGCATCTTCTG
>JBMOME010000258.1:0-6303 GCA_049323095.1 Thermodesulfobacteriota bacterium | reverse complement strand
TCCCCTCTGGGGTGACCCACCGACTGGAGAGCCGTATGCGGGAGATCCGCACGTCCGGTTCGGAGGGGGGAGCGGCCGGGAAACTGGCTGTTCCTACCCCTATCCCTCGCATCGTAGCACGATATTCTAAGTTCCAGGACGTTTGAGACAGCCTCGGCCGTGAGCCCCCAGGGTTGGCACGTCGGGTTGAGCGGGCAAAAGCCCACCTGGCCGTTCTCCGAAAACTACCGAAACCAAGGGGATAGCTGCTTACCCATAGGTCTGAAGAAAGAATGGACGAAAGCCGTATGAAGCTGCATTTCCGAGGCGGATGCCTTGTCAGGTCTTGAGTCGGATGTAGCGGAAATCCACCCATCCTGACCTTCCCGAAGGGGTGATCACTCCGTACCACATCTGTTTGTCGATGATCCGTTTTTCCGTTACCTTGACTTCCTGGCCGGATGTGAGCTTCTCGACTACCGGTGACGTAACGGACGGCTGCTGGCGCACTATGAGCGTGTCGGCTCGGACCAAACCCACGAGATTAAGCGGCATTGACCAGCCGCCCACAGGCCGCGGGATTTCTTTCTCCTTCGCCTCAGCTTTGACTTTCGGAGCACGAGGCGCGTCTGGGTCCGAGCTTTTGGTCGATGCAAGCGACGACGCTCGCGCAGCACGTGCGAAGGCAGCCTCAGCCGGCTTATCCTTGGTCACTTTTGGAGACGGCGCGGGATTGATATTCCCAGGGAATTCCACGCCGGCCAACGGCCGAGACGGGGCCAGAGGCGCGGATACGCGAGGTGGATCGCGAAATGGTGACTTTTGGGCTCGATCAAGCTTCGAGGCAACATCGGTTTGAAGGTCCCGGAGCATATTCTTGACTTCATCGACCTTTAATCCGGGATTGTTGGCAGGAGTGACGAGCAAGGCCAGATCCTCCTGGATCGATGTGAAAAGACGCAGGAGCTGCACCTGGGCAATCGAAACCACGAGAATCAGGCCAATAAACAACCATGCGCCGAGCCGCATGGGGGAGAGACCTTGTGCTTTGCGGTCAACAAGACCGTGAGGAACCGGTTTTTTCTTGATCCAGACGCGCCAGACAGTGAGGCAGGCCGCGGCCGCAGCAACTATGGTCAGAAGGACTGTGAGGGAGAAGGGCATGTGGGTCCTCTACACAAAAGTCGGGGATGCAATATCATATATTTCAAATAATTACAACAAATATATGAAGTAATAAAGTAGCCACTCAATTCGTTGTGGTCTCCTTTAACGGACTTGCCGTGATAATTGCCGAGCCCACAAGCTGTGAGATCATTGGTGAGGGGGTGATTCATCACGTCCGTTTATCGGGGGCAATGAATTGAACTTCTCCGTGTTTTCTTCGACGGTTTTCGCATGACAACGTCGCGAGTGGACCGTTCTCAGCGCGCAGGTGCGTAAGGCGACGCTGGTTGTAATAAAGGAACGGTGTCAGGATGAGGGGTTAGCGGGTGTGTGCGCGGAGAGGGAAAACGGTGCTGGTTTGGCACGCGAATTGCTTGGCTTTCGTTACAACCAAAAAATAATACCATACCCTTTAAGCCCTACCCCAAGGGCTTTTTTTTTGCCTGCGCGAAATCACCTGATTAGCAGCCCCCTTGCGGCGTCTTCCGTCGACCAGGGTGCGGAAGTTCAGGCTAACAATGGCATCGCCAGCGAGAAGAGACGCGGGAAATATTTTCACACCGCCCCAGGGTCCGCTAAGTTTTTTCGCAGGCATGTGGTACTCTGCAGGCACGCGAGGCGCTCGGATCATCGCCTAAGATGTCCCCGGATTAGGTGTTGCGAGACGCAGGGCCTTGATGCACGCGGGAGCCTACGGGAAAACAGACCTTGACTTCCCATGCTGCATCTGGTTAGATGAATGTTTTAGAGGTTTGAGGGGAAGGCCATAGAACCGACATGAAAAGGACTTATCAACCAAGCAACATTTCGCGCAAAAGGACACACGGGTTCCGTGTCAGGATGAGGACCAAAGGTGGAAGGCTCGTCCTCAACCGGAGAAGGGCAAAGGGACGCAAGCGGCTGTCTGTCTGATCGCCATCCTTTCAGGTTCACCGGAGACGACAGGATCCGGCGATCCTCCGACTATCGGAGACTAAGCAAGGAAGGCGCCCGCCATCGCACGCCGCATTTTCACGTCCGGATTTTGAGGAACGAACTGAAGAGGACACGGCTGGGTATCGTCGCGGGAAGGAAAGTCGGGAACGCTTGCGCACGAAATCGGATCAAGAGGAGACTTCGGGAATATTTCAGGCTCAATCGGGGCAAGATGCCCTCAGAAACGGACATAGTCTTTGTTCTCCTCGAGGGTGCCGCACAACTGAGCACCAGCCAGCTCGTGATGGAGCTGGACAGGTTCTTCGAGCAAAAGCTTCGCTCGTAACAAGACGTTTCGTCAGTGGGCTGATCCGCCTTTACCAGCTATTCCTATCACCTCTTTTCCCTTCCGCTTGCCGGTTCTATCCAACGTGTTCCGAATATGCGCGAGAGGCCGTCTCCCAGCACGGCATCTGGCGAGGCTTGTGGTTGGCCTTGCTGCGCTTGATACGCTGTCGGCCTTTCGGCCCTGGAGGATTTGATCCGGTCCCCTGACCTGACCCAGGATGGCTGGACCGACAATCGTGAACAAGTGGGGCTGAGCTGGTGAAGCCCTCTTTGCAGGCGGAGACCTATGGATCGTAATCTCGTTCTAGCTCTCGTTCTTTCAGTGCTCATCATCGTCGTTTTTCAGTTGTACATGCAGGCTGTTTCCCCGCCTCCCGCGAAGAAGCCGCCTGCAAAGAAGGAAGCTGTCCAGCCTCCGAAACCCACCCAGGCACGCGAAGCGGCCGAACCCGGATTGACTCCCTCAGGGCCACCCCAAGCCGAGCCGGGCACGACCAGAGAGGTCCCGGCCGTCGCGGTCACCGAAGCCAAAGAAGTTAAGGTGACCGTCGACAGCCCCCTGTACGAGGCAGTGCTCAGTTCCCGGGGGGGACGGATCATCTCTTTCAAGCTCAAGAATTATCGCACCGGTCTCAACGGAGACGCGTTGGTCAACCTCTATGATCCTCAGGGGCCTGATACGGGCGGGCCCACCATTAGGTTGACGCGCGCGGAAGAGACGCTCAACGACGCGGAGCTACCGTATCAATACTCATCTGACCAGACCTCTATCTCCCTGAAAGACGCGGGTGCGAAAAAATCGATCACGTTCAAGACAACCACCTCCGCGGGTCTCACCCTTGCCAAGACGTACACGTTCTTCGCGGACCGGTACGTGGTGGACTTCTCATATTCCCTGACCAACGATTCGCAAGAAAGCAGGAACTACCTGGTGAGTCTGCCCTGGAGTAAGGTGTACAAGGGCGAGGGTGACGATCGGTTCGCGTGGAACAGCGCGGAAATTCTGCTGAATGGCGAACTCAAGGACTATTACTTTAAGGATATCCGGGGAGACGAGGAACCTTCGGGCAAGATTCAATGGGGTGGCTTGGGTGACGTTTACTTTTTCAAGGCTCTGGTCTTCCAAGACCAACCCGCGCACAAGGTGACGCTCTTCAAGCCCAAAGGAGAGGGAATTGCACAGATGTGGCTGGGTTACGGTTCCGTGGACCTTCCGCCCGGCAAACCGGTGGACCTGAACCTGGTGGTTTATCTGGGACCCAAGGAGCGGACAGCTCTGGCGGAAGCCGGCCACGATCTCTCACGAGCGCTCTATTACAGCAATTATGTGCTCTTGGACGTGATGTCCGAGTACCTGATGAAGTTTCTCAGGATTACCCACAATGGTTTCCAGGTGGGGGGCATAAAAGTTCCCGGCACTGGTAACTGGGGTTTGGATATCATTATCCTGACCGTCCTGATCAAGATCCTCTTCATTCCACTCACCCACACCAGCATGAAGTCCATGAAGAGGATGCAGGAGATCCAGCCCGAAATAGCCAAGCTCAGGGAGAAGTTCGGCAACGACAAGCAAGCCTTGAACAAGGCCACTATGGATCTGTTCAAGCAGTACAAGGTGAATCCTCTCGGGGGATGCTGGCCCATGTTTCTCCAACTCCCCGTCTTTATCGCCTTGTACCAGACCCTCTCGTATGCCATTGAACTGAGACACGCGTATTTTCTCTGCATCCCATCCATCTTCCTGTGCATCAAGGATCTTTCCGCTCCCGATCCGTACTACATCACGCCGATCCTTATGGGGGGCTCCATGGTCTTGCAGCAATGGATGACTCCCACCACCGGCGATCCCATGCAAAAGAAAATGATGTTGCTCATGCCCGTGGTTTTCACCTACCTCTTCCTGACCTTCCCGTCAGGTCTTGTCATCTACTGGTTGGTGAGCAACGTCCTATCGATAGGACAGCAGTTGATAACGAATAAGCTTCCGCAATGAGCAATAAGGATAGTGGACCATGTCTTACGTCGAATTCACTGGAAAGACCGTCAAAGAGGCGGTGAAGAACGCGTGCGAAGAATTGAATGTGGAAGAGGCGCTGCTTGATATTGAAGTACTGGAGGAAAGCACCAAAGGATTCCTTGGCATAGTGGGCCAACGGGACGCACGTATCCGAGTGCGCCGGCGAGATATTCTTAAAGAAGTGATGGAAGCGGAGGATTTTGAAAACGAAGAGGAGCAGCCCGATCTGCTCAGCCGCCTCGTGAAGATGGAATCTTCCGAGGAGAAGGCGCGCGCGAGAGAAGAATACCCGGGAGAGATGCCCGAACCGGAAACGCCTGAACAAGCTGCCCTCAGGAACCAGGCCAAAGAAATCCTCGCACAATTGCTGGAGAAGATGTTCGTCCCGGCCCAGGTGGAAACCCAGATCCTCAACGGCGCGATCTACCTGGACATAAAGGGAGACGGCTCCGGGCTCTTGATCGGCAAGAACGGGCAAACGCTCAATGCGCTCCAGTTCATAGTCAACAAAATCGTCAATAAATCGGCTCCCGCCGGCGAGAAGGTGGAGATCATCGTCGACACGGAGAACTACCGGCGTAGAAAGACCGAAAAGCTGAAGGAAAAAGCGCTCAAACTGTGCGCCAAAGCCAAGAACACCCTCAAGCCTGCGGTCTCGGATCCCATGCCCGCAGGTGAGCGTCGCATCATCCACCTGATCCTTGCCGATGATAGGGATGTGTATACCAAGAGTTACGGCGAAGAGCCCAGACGCCGTATCATCGTCTATCCGCGGCGCGGGGCGGTCAACAAACGAAGAGCCAGATAGCTGTTCAGCCTGGCCCTCAGGATCCGTTCCCGAAGAGGGGTAATTCGACCCAGAACCTCACCACGCGCCCAATCCGACCCTTCTCTCGGTCCGGAACCGGGGGGCAGGCCATCTTCGCCATGCAATCCTCCGGAACTAATCCGCATCATGAACCAGCCGGAACATACCCCCAGTGATACTATTGCAGCTCTCTCCACTCCGAGAGGGTACTCGGGAGTCGGCGTCATCCGTATGAGCGGCCCGCACGCGCGGACTATCCTGGCCTGCGTCTTCCGGCCCGCGTTGACTCACGATTCGTTCCCCGATCGTCGCGCCGTATACGGCCGCGTCGTGGACCCAGAGCAGGACAAGGTGCTCGACGACGGCGTCGCGGTCTTTATGTCCGGACCATCCACGTACACGGGCGAAGATGTGGTGGAACTGAGCCTTCACGGGAGCCCTGTAGTACTGGATATCGTGTTGGAGACCCTGCTGAAGCAGGGCGCACGGCTGGCTCAGCGCGGAGAATTCACCCGTCGGGCCTTTCTCGCAGGAAAATTGGACCTGGTGCAGGCCGAAGCCGTCATCGACCTGATCGAAGCCTCAAGCGCGGCAGGCGCAACCGAAGCCAGGGCTCGACTGGATAGGACGCTTTCCAGAGAGATCCGGACCATATCCGACTCGATCAAAGACCTACTCTCAGAAGTGGAGGCTTCCATCGACTTCGATGAAGAGGACGAAGATACTCTGCCGGACCCCGAACCCGCGCTGCGGCACATTGCAGAAATGATTCAGATTCTCCGGAAAAGCGCGCAGGTGGCCAGATTACAGCGCCAAGGAATCAATACCGTAATCGTGGGCAAGCCCAATGTAGGCAAATCTACCCTTTTCAATGCCCTGCTCAAGACTGACCGCACCATCGTGACCCCGCACCCGGGGACAACGAGAGATCTCGTGGATGAATCCCTCCGCGTAGGAGGCGCGTGCTTCGTCCTATGCGACACCGCGGGGATTCGGCGCAATCCGGACCCGGTGGAAGCAGAAGGAATTCAGCGAACCCGTGCGCGTATCCGAGATGCCGATCTCGCTT
>JBMOME010000257.1:0-6334 GCA_049323095.1 Thermodesulfobacteriota bacterium | reverse complement strand
TCAGCCCCACGTGGCTGAATGGATACGAGAATAGCCCTCAAGAGGATTTGGAATTTCCTCGAACCCACTGGAATTTGATGAGAGATCTCTTTCGGGGGTTGGCCATCATTTGGTCGGAGCGATCCGGAGGGGCTGATCAGCTATCGCCATTGCCTCTTCTTAGGTTTTCGCACAATTCTTTGGCCTCTTGAATCGCCTCATCGCGGCTGGTTATCTCGCCGGCGTCTTGCAGCTCCGCGATTCGTTTCAGGATGCGGCCGAAGAGCGGTCCTGGAGACAGGCCGAAGAGCTCTATGAGGTCGCGACCTTTAAGCAGCGGTTCCGGTGGAGTGCGGTCCGCCTCGAAACAGATTTGAAGAGCCTTCTTCACTGCATCGAGGGCAGATTCATTCTCATCGGGCGGCCTTGCGGGGCCTTGTGTCGCTCGCAGATCTGCGAGGAAAAGCACCAACAGGCCGATGCTATCCTGCTCGAACTTGCGATACAGCCGATGCACGGATCGTGAAGTGATGGAGCCGCTGGTGAGAAACATGGGCCTCATGTGGCCTTCGATCCAGTCTGCTATTGTGTGGGCCTCCCTGCGGGCCAATTTGAGACGAAGAGCCGCGGGTTCAAACAACTCACGTGAGACCTTCTCATGGCCAAAGAACCGGATTCGGCCGTCAGGATCGATGCTAGCGGTATGGGGTTTCCCCGCATCGTGAAAAAGCGCGGCGAGCTTCAGCAAGGCAGTTCTGGGGCGGTCCCGGACGGGTTCCCTCCTGAGGTACTGCTCGATGTTCGGCCAGAACTCTCCGAAGAAGTCATCACCCGACTCCAGCACCTCTTCGATCTGGTTCACTGTTTCCAGCGTGTGGTCCCACACGTCCAGGTGATGGTACGGGTTCTGTTCCTGGCCCTTCATGGGTGCAAGTTCCGGGAAGATCGCGGACAACACCCCTGCCCTGCTCATCTCCGCGAGCGCCGGGAAGGCTCGATTCGAAGCAAGCATTGCCATGAATTCGTCCCGGATGCGCTCGCCGGCCACGCGGCTGAGCCCAGGAAGCCGCAAGCGAATCAGTTCAATCGTTGCCGGTTCTATCGCGAAGCCGAGCTGCGCAGAGAATCGAAAGGCCCGCAATATCCTAACCGGATCATCCTCGAACGCTGCTGCAGAACACGTCCTGATGGTCCCGGCTCGAAGGTCCGAGATGCCGCGAGTAGGATCGATAATCGCGTCTAAACCGTCTCGGAGCAGATCTTCAAGTTTGACTGCCAATGCATTGATCGTGAAATCACGCAGAGTCAGATCTTCGAAAATGGACTCGCCTTTGAACGACGAAACGTCAATGGACGCGTAATTCTCGTCCACCAGGACTATTCGGCCGGTGCCGCGTTCTGAGTCCAGTCCGACGAATCGTCCGCCATCCGCGTTGTCAGCCACACGCCTGGCGATCTCGTGCCCATCCCCGCGGACCGCAACGTCAAGCTCCACCCTGGGCGGCCGACCCATGAGAGCATCACGGATCGCTCCACCCACGAGGTACGACTCGTTTTCAAGTGAGCAGAGGCGTTCCAGCAAAGCTCTTATTCGTGTGTTTTCCCAGGGTTGGGTCATACGAAGGAGAATTCCGGTTGCCCCCCAAACCTAACCCGGCAGCCGGCTGTTAGCGCTGAACTTGGACGAGTTCGAAGCGGACGCTTCCTACAACGGGCGAGGACGTGAGCAGCAGCGGAATCCGCTCACGATCGCAGGAGAACCAGAGCCTGGCTTTGGCCAGCTCTTCTTTGTCTCCGGTGAGTTTAACCAACTTCAGGTCAACTCCCTGAGCAGTGTACGAGCCACCCTTCACCGTGAGCGGTCCGGGTCCGTTCCCTACCGGCGTGACCAGGAGGCGGCAGCGGGCCTTGCCATCATATATGTCCACATACATGGGTTTGCTGAGATTAGCCTGGTTCCTCAGGAGGAATGCTGCACCTACGGGGTCGTAAAGGGTTTCGTATTTCTCTTTGTGGTTTTCCCGCTCTTTACCTTTGCTCTTGTCCACCGTCACTTGACGTGTTTGGCGGTTGAATGCGAGGTCCACCACTTCGTTTGGGAGGAGATTCGATTTCAGATGGTAACGGTACCAGTGCGGCTCGAAGGTCCCTGGTGTAAACCTCGACTGGACCTTGCTCCAGATCTCCAGGATCGCCTTGAGCACACCATCCGAGACCGCTTGGGCCGTCACGTTAAGGTGATTGCCTTCCCGTACGGTGGTGATGTCGCCGTGACCCGCTTTCTGCCCGTTCCAGGTGACCTCATAGCGAAGGACTTCAACAGGTTGCGAGGCCGGAGCCCAGGTCGAGGAGAGTAGAACGAGCGCCACCGCTGCTGACAACGCTCCCAGCGAACCTCTCACACCTATGTGGAATATCCTATCGAACATCTGGCGCTTGTAGCCTCTTTAGCCGAACGGTCATCAAAGGACCCGGATCAACGAAATCGCCGCCAATGGAACGTCTTGTTCTTTTCCGGCATTGTGAACACCAGTTGGTCCCCAGTAATCTGGTACGGCCAACGATTGGAGTTTCCCACGTCATCAATTATTTTAATCGCTCCGTCCTCAACTGTGAAGTTGCCCGTCCGCTTCTTCACTCGACCCGCATCATCCTTGTCAACTCGGTTGTAGATGACTCTGCCCCGATCGGTGAATTCCATAAGCGTTCGCGTGCCTTCCGGTGGAACTTCTTTGGTTCCCTTCTCGTCTTCCTGGAACATCAGCTCCCACGTATCGACGATACGCTTGTCCGAAGGCGCGACCTGGCCGCGATCGGAGGGCTGTTCCGACGTGGTAGGCTTTTCCAAACGGGCGCTCTTCGGCATGGTCATGGTAAGGCATGAGGCACAGAGAAACGGCACAACAATAATCAGCCCCATCCCAAGTTGCCTTATCATGGCTGACATAGTTCCATCCTCGACCGGTCTTACGGGCTCTCGCGCCGCGAATCGCCGCGCCGGTCCACAGGTATCCACTACCACATGCTCCCGAAGGTTCTGGTAGAGCCCCCGCTCGCCTGTGATTCAGCCTTGGCCGTTTCCCGACTCCCGCCTGCAATCTCCGGTTTCGATTCAGGTTTGGCGTCCGGCTTCGGTTCCGGCTTCTTTGGCTGACTCACGGGGAACTCGCCTTTGGCAAGTCTGGTCAGGAATGGTCCATCAATGATGACGCAGTATGAGCCTACGTCAAGCGTGTGGAATACCGCTTCGGCGTCCTGCCAATCCAGCCCGAGGCACCCATGGGTGAGCCTCCCACCGGTCGCTTCGGCGTAGTGAATGTACCGCGTTCCCTCAAACACAAGTTTGAAACGGAAAAAGCCGGGTACCCGACGGTCTTCCCAGTTCTGCGGGATAGGTTCACCTTCCTCGCGAAAATACCAATCAGGCCTGATCCAGTCATCGATCGGGATCTTGGCTCGGATGGGAAAGACTCCGGTGGGCGTTTCAAAGCCCCCTTCTCTGGTGCGACCCTTTCCTATAGCAACCGGGCCTATACGCAGGAGCCTGCCGTTGGCGCTATAGAGGTAGAATTGGAAGTTCCGCTTGTCGAACACGATGAACGGCCGCCCATTCCTCCGGCTAATTGTGGTACCAACATACCGGGCCTCAGCCATGACGCTCCTGATTTGACCTTCGTCATGGATCCGATGCCCGTAGTAATCGTCATACATCTCCTGGCGGGGTTGAGCTTGCTGCTGCGGTTGAGCTTGCTGCTGCGGTTGAGCCTGAGGCTGTTGATACTGGGGCTGAGTTTGCAAGCCTCGATTCACCTGTTCCCGTAGAATTGTTTCCGCGTCGCGATCCTCATACTGGATAATCGGAGCAGGAGGGGCCGCGGGTTGCCTCCGAGGGGATCTGGGAGCCGGCCGCTGTCGGGAATTCTGAACCCGGGGATCCTGATTCTGCCAGTATTCGTAACCGTTCTCCTGAACCTGTTCAGGATAGTAGTACGTCTGGGCAGAGAGCGGGGTTCCCAGCAGCATCACGCTGCCTATTACTCCAAGCAACCGGATCACATTCCGCATTCTTGAATCCCTCTCCTCTCAGCTAACTACGGGAAAGTCCATCACTTCCTTGAAATCGTGATCATCTATAATGTAATTTCTCCGGCCTGTCAACAATCCGCCGAAACTCCGACAGATGTTGTCACCCTTGCGCCGCGACAGAAATCAGGCTGCCCGAAGCACAAAATACCCGGACCAGCCTCCGACGCGACCTGACCTGAATGCTCGATGTTAGGAAACCATTGTAGTTGATCTTTAGTCACCTTCACAGGAAGTTCGTTCCAACAATCCTCCCGTAGCATCGATCCTGGAGCATGTCTCTCGCTGTCTCCCGATCAGGAGAGGAGTCCGTACTTCCGCATCTTGTATTGGAGATTACTTCGAGAGATCGCGAGCATCTTCGCGGCCTGAGCCTGCACATTGTCGGCTTTCTTGAGCGCCTGACGTATCATCCGCTCCTCAATCGCATCGAGCGTCTCGGACAACCCTTTCTCCCATGAGATCAGGGTGTTGATTCCTTCCTCCATCTCCGGCGATTCCCGTATTTCGGCCGGGATGTCTTCGAGAGTGATTGAGGGGCCTCGCGAGAGCACGAGTGCACGTTCAATCACGTTTTCAAGCTCCCTGATATTACCCGGCCAGGAATACTTGTAGAAGGAACTCATCACCTCCGGCTCGACCGCGAGCAGAGGCCGTCCCAGCTTTTCGCCGAATTTCTCAACGAAATGGGCCACCAGATAGGGAATATCTTCGCGGCGTTCCCTCAACGACGGCACACGAATATGAACCACGTTAAGCCTGAAAAACAGATCTTCTCTGAACCTGCCACCGGAAACTTCTTCTTTCAGGTCCTTGTTCGTTGCCGCGATAATCCTCACGTTTACTTTGATGTCTCTGGTTCCGCCTACCCGCTGAAATTCCTGCTCTTGGAGCACTCTCAAGAGCTTGGCCTGGAGCGCGAGCGACATTTCGCCCACTTCGTCCAGGAAGAGTGAACCGCCATGGGCGAACTCAAACTTCCCCTGCCTTGTCTGGACCGCTCCTGTGAACGCTCCTTTCTCGTATCCAAAAAGCTCTGATTCCAGGAGTGTCTCAGGGACCGCAGCACAATTGATCGATACAAACGGGGCATTCACCCTTGGTGATGCCTTGTGAATCCCGCGGGCGATCAGCTCCTTGCCGGTCCCGGAGTCGCCCGAAATGAGCACTGTGGTAGGCGCATCCGCGACTCGTTTCATGACCGCGAACACGCGCTCCATTGCCTTTGATTTGCCGATGATATTGCCCCACGCGGCGCCAAGCTCGGTTTGAAGATGCCTGATCCGCGCGGTCAGAGCGTGCTTTTCCACGCCTCTGGCCACGGCTCGCTTCAGGTCTTTGTTGTCAAAGGGCTTCTGAATATGATCGAGCGCCCCCTTTTTCATTGCGGCCACAGCCTGATCCACTTCCGCGTAGGCAGTCATCAGGATCACCGGCAAATCCGGATCGAAGTCGAGGAGGTGCTCCAAGAGCTCGACTCCGGTCATCGCAGGCATCCGAATGTCGGTCAGGACCGTGTCAACGGGGGTTCTGTGAATGATATCAATGGCTTCGCTTCCAGAGCCTGCTGTGAGTACCTTGTAACCCTCTTCCTCTAGCAGGTCCTCCAGGACTACCAGGTAGTTCTTTTCGTCATCCACCACTAGTACCGTGTTCATGCCGTATGGACCACCTGTCAGCTTCTCGCGTATCCGGCACGATCTCCGGGCGCTTTGGGAAGAGCCACGGTGAAAACGGCCCCGTCTCCTTCTTTGCTGGAGACTGAGATCTCTCCTCCGTGCGCAGTCACAATATTGTGCACTACCGACAGTCCCAGGCCGGTTCCCATTTCGTGCGTGGTGAAGAAGGGCGTGAATATGTTGGGCATATGCTCGTCACGGATCCCGTGGCCGTTGTCGCCGAACGCCACCGCCACATGGGAGTCATCGCCATCAATCTGAACGGTCAGTGTGCCCCCGCGCTCCATCGCATCGAATGCATTAATGGCGATGTTGAGAAATGCCTGGTACAGCAAGTCCGGATCTCCCATGATCTCGGTCGACGCGTCATCCGCGTTGTCCTGCCGCCATTGAATCCTGTGGGCCTGTATTTGTTGGTCCAGATTGTTTCTCACCCGCTCCACCACCTCGCGCACATCAATGGGTCTCAGTTGCGGTGAGCGAGGTTTGGCGAAGTCGAGGAAGTCCGTGAGAATCGTGCTCAAGCGAGTCGCTTCCTCGACGATCACCTCGGAAAGCTTGACCACGCGGGAAGCATCGGGATTGCTCTTCTC
>JBMOME010000256.1:0-6335 GCA_049323095.1 Thermodesulfobacteriota bacterium | reverse complement strand
TGGGGACGAAGAGGTGGATTTTTGTTCATCAGTCACCCGGCAATGAATTGCCGGGCTACTTTCAATCGCCCCTTTGGGGCTTCAGCGGAGTTGAATGAATAATCCATTTGCAAAAAGGGCCTCCCCGGACCCCTCCCCAAAAACTCCTAATTTTTCACGCCCTTCCAACGGAGCTGTGGTGACGCGGCGCAAGAGGGCAGCCTAGGGCAAAGATCCCACTAATAGTTAATGCCACGGGCGGGAGGAGGATTTTGCGGTGCGTTATCCCACTATCTGAGAGCGCACGCGCTTATGATGTCGTGGAAGCGGATTGTGAGGAAAAAGGGGATGGGAAGAACGAGGTACGTACGATGAGAGTTGGTGTGGTAGGCGCGGGCGCGCTGGGGTCGGTGTTGGGGGGACTCCTGTTTGAGGCCGGCGTTGACGTGGTTCTGATTCGCCGTAACCGGGAGCAGGTGCGTCATATCCAGGATCAAGGCCTCTGGCTTGAAGGTGTGTCAGGTGACCGCCTGCTGCGGCCGCAGATTGTTGCGGACCCCAGAGAAGCCGGAAAGGTCGATCTAGCCCTCTTCCTCGTGAAATCCTATGACACCGCGGCCGCGCGCGATACAGCAGTGGCAGTGTTGGCAGACGACGGAGTGATCCTGACCCTTCAGAACGGGATCGGCAATTTCGAGAGCCTTCAAAGCGCGTTCCCTGGGCGGGTACTGCTCGGGATCACCACCATCGGCGCTCTTGCGCTTGATATAGGCAAATTCCGGCACACAGGCTTTGGGCAGACTCACATCGGAGAGCCTGACGGGTCCATCACCACACGCGCTCGGACGGTGGGTTCAATCCTGGAAAAGATGAGTAGCGGCCCGGTGCATGTGTCCGAAAATGCTTTGGGCAGTGTGTGGTCAAAGCTCGTGATCAATGCCGCTATCAACGCGCCGGCCACGCTTCTGAAGATACGCAACGGCGACCTGGTGAAGAATGACGCAGGACGAGAACTGATCCATTGCATCGTGCAAGAGTGCTTGGCAGTTGTCAGGGCAAAAGGGATCTCGCTGATCTTTGAAGATCCCGAGGCTCAGGTCGTCCAGGTGTGTGAGGCTACAGCAGGCAACCTCAACTCGATGCTGCAGGATATCCTTGCCGGACGGCGCACGGAGATCGACTTCATCAATGTCGCAGTGGCACGAGAAGGGGAAGCGCTGGGAATCGACGCGTCAGCAAATCGAACGCTGGGGCTGCTCATCAAGTCACTCGAACTAACCGCGCAGCAGAGAATCTGACCGCGTCTTTGGAAGGCATGTCGTTGGGAAGAAGCTAAAGCCCGCGCTCGGCAAAGAGCGCGGGCTTTACTTATAGATGAGGGGGGACCTCAGAAGAGCGAGCTGATGAAGGCAAAGGGCAAACCGATGATGTCAGCAGCCGCGTTGAGCAGGTCAGACCCGGCAAATGAATCCTCTTTGCCCTGATAAGTGGCCGGCATAGGCTGCGCGGGCTGCGGCGGCGCGGCGAGCTTAACCGTGACGCCGTCTCTCACGTAGGTGCGTTCCTGAGCCTGCGGAGCCTGCTGCTGAATTGGAGCTTGCTGAGGCGGATAGGTGATCCTGGTCACAGGCGAGACAGGGCAGGTCCGGGGATTCGGCGAACCCGCGGGGGTGAGCCAGGGATTCGATGTCACGGGACGCACCTTTTGGATGTTGCTCATGGATGTGGAGAATGGGCGCGTCTTTACGGGCGCGGCCTGCTTGACTTGGGGCGAGACAACCGGCCGCTGAAGTTTCTTATCGGAGATCTTGTCCTCGCGCGGCACTGCCGGCGTTTCCACGGACGGCTTGGGGAGCACTCTTGGAGCCGGCTCAGTCTTTGCCGGCGGCGGGGAGATCACGAGGTCCTTTTCCAAATCCATTTCCAGATCGTCGTTGGGATCCTTGACCTGAGCTGCAATCCTGGCTCCCGGATCGAGTCTGGGGGCAGGATCAGGAGGCGGAGCCATGGCCTTGGAACCTTTCTTCTTGAACGCGACGGCTGGCTTCGGGGCCACCTGTGGACGTGCGGGCCTTGCGCTATCATCGGGGAACAGAGTGTCGGGCTCCAGCGTCAAATCGGAACGCTCTCCCACCGAAGACTTGAACTCAGCCTTGACCACGGTACCAGGCTTTGCCAAGAGGGGCGCGGCATTTCGCACCGCGACCGAATCGGCGAGCACTTCGAACGTCGCGGCGGAAGCCCAGGATGCACTCAGCAGCAGGAATGCCGCGATTACATAATAGATTCGTCCCATAATAGGTCTCCTTTCGGCAACCGTACCCCACAGGGGGCTATTCTTTCGTTTGCGGGGTGCATGGGGGCGGGTGAGCCATCCCTCCTTCCCTTACACGGGCGGGGAGATATCACACAAAAAAACTCATGTCAAACAGAATGTTATAAAAAAATATTAAAGTAATTTATTAAGAAAGATCCGAGGGTCCCCACCTTCCTCTGCTGCCCTCTCGATCAACGGATTTCCCCGGTAGGCACAAAAGGATTGACAACGCCGCGGGGTGACACTACGATCCACACGCCAATCACACAGAGGTCAACGCTGATATCCACCCTGACGCTGTCTTTGTCGCGTTCCGCGCTGTTGTGGGGAAGAAGGGGAGAGATACCCCGTCTCGCACCTGACCACGAAGCGGACGCCTCCTGGGGAATAGACTCAAGGAGAGAGGCATGACCAAACAGAAGAAAGCGAAACCTAAGGCGGCCCAACGTAAGGCCGTAGAGCAGGTGGAGGTCCGCGACGCGGAGGCTGCTGCGGTGGAACAGATCGGCAAGGATGAGGAAGCTGTCATCGCAACCGCGAGGGATATACAGCCGGCCAGCAAACGGCTTGCGGCTGCCCCCAAAGGTCCACTCGGCAGCCTCAAGATCTCGCTGCTCAAGGACGCGCCTGCCGGACTCTCTCTTGATGAGATCAAGAAGATGAGCAGCTCGGGGGAGATGCGGCCCCCGGTAATGAGCATCATCGAAGCGGTGCTCGCGGACGCGGGTGGCGCGATGGAGCTCAAGAAGCTTTGTACCGAAGTGGAGAAGTATTGGAACAGGCCGTTCCCTTCAACTCCGTACTCCAAAGAGGAGTTCCTGTACATCCTGGTGAGCAAGTCGGACAACGTTAGGTCGGGTTCCTAGATCTCCCGCGCGGAGCGCGCGGGGGGCCCGCGAGACCCACCGCGCGGGTCAGGTCAGCCGGGGAACGGGCCTCGTACCCTTGAAAAGTTTCGAAGATTTAGTGATAATATGCTGACATCATTTAGTAAAAAAAGTTCCTACGATATTTCAAACCCCTACCTGAACGGGAAAAAATCGCGCTTGACATACTACATCTTGTATGATTACAGGTCATCACCACAAGATGATCCGTCACCAGATGGACCATCCCCGCCGGCCGGAAGGCACTGACGGCAAATCGAGCGAACGACGCCGAGCCTTCGGTTGGCAAGTCCCAATGTAAAGCGCTCTCACAACAGGGGCCCATTGGAGGACCTCATGATTGGTCTGAACACTATTGGTGCGTCTTGGAGACCGAGCCGAAAACGAGGGCGCTCTCTATTGTTTTTGTCTCCTTACCTACCCGCGGGATATGCAAGGGGAGGATCGGTGCGGTTTGCAGCATGGTGGTCATCAGAGGAATAGCGCGCTCCTCGTGAATTGATCAAAACTATTAACATTTCACACCGCCCAGGAGGACTGCAATGGCTAGCGTAACTGAAATCAGCAAGTACAGAGAGAAAGAAGTCCTGGCATCCGAGACAACGGATATGGCCCTCTTCGTCAGGACTTCCAGCGAGGCCATGGACGGCTGGGATCGCGGCCGTATTGTGGACGCGCTGTTGAGAGAGACCTTTGTCGACGAAGGCACTGCCGAGGACATCAGCCTTGAGGTGGAAAACGACATCAAGCGCAGCGGTATCAAGGTCATCACAGCGCCTCTCGTCCGGGAGATGGTGAACGCCAAGCTCTTGGAGAGGGGCCTGGAAGCCGATCGGCGCTTGCATACGCGCCTCGGGGTGCCACTGTACGACGTAGATCACCTGATCACCCGACCCAACAAGGAGAATGCCAATGTTCCCCACGGGCCGGAGGCCACAAACCTGACCCTCGCGGAGAATATCAAGAAGGAGTATGCGCTGCTCAATGTGTTCGACCAGAATGTGGCTGACGCGCATATGCGCGGTGACCTGCATCTCCACGATCTGGGCTTCATAGATCGGCCGTACTGTTCGGGTCAGTCATTGGAGTACATCAAGAAGTTCGGTCTGAATCTCCCCAATTCCCTTGCCATGGCCAAGCCGGCAAAGCATCCCGAGGTCTTGCTGGCCCACATGGTGAAATTCGCGGCCGCGCTGCAGAGTCACTTCGCGGGCGCGATCGGTTGGGACGCGGTGAACCTCTTCTTCGCCCCGTACCTCCGTGGACTGCCTCAGCGGGAAGTTCGTCAGCTCGCTCAGATGCTGATCTTTGAATTCTCCCAGCAAGCGGTTGCCCGTGGAGGTCAGGCGATCTTTACGGACATCAACCTTTATTGGGAGATTCCGAAGCACTTCGAAGAAGTCCCGGCTATTGGGCCCGGTGGTGAATTTACCGGCCACACGTATTCCGATTATTTGCCCGAAGCTCAGAATTTCGTCTGGACACTCTTCGATATCTATCGTGAAGGGGACGGCGTGGGGAGACCATTCTTCTTCCCAAAACCGTTGGTCCACATCACGGAGAAGTTCTTCCAGACACCGGGGCATGAGAAGTTCCTACACCACATCTGCGACGTGGCATCGGAAAAGGGCAACTCTTACTTCGTCTTTGACCGAGGAGAAACAGCCAAGATATCCGAATGTTGCAGGCTCGCATTCAAGCTCGACAAGAGCGACCTGGCCGACGCGGTGCGTCCCTGGAAGATGCGCTACTCGGCTATGCAGAACGTCACCGTCAACCTGCCTCGAATTGCCTACGAGGCGGACGGAGATGACACGAAGCTCTTCTCCATCATCACGGACCGGATCAACCTTGCAGCCGAAGCCCATCTCCAGAAGAAGCAGTTCATCGAGCGCTTGTTGGCGCTTGGTGAATCCGGGCCTCTGGCCCTGCTGACCATGGACAGGGACGGCGAAGCGTATCTGAGAATGCATCGGGTCACGTACCTGGTCGGCATGGTGGGCCTGAACGAGCTTGTGCAGTTTCACACCGGACAGCAGATGCACGAGAGCCCGGAGGCACTCAAGTTTGGCCTCAGGGTGATCGCGCACATGAACCTGGTCGCGGCCAGACTGGGGAAGAAGCACAACATGCGCTTCGTGCTGGAACAGACGCCGGCAGAAAGCACCGCGTATCGGTTCGCCAAGATGGACATGAAGCTCTTCCCGCAAACGCAGCGCGTGGTAAAGGGCAACATCAACCTGGAAGAGATCTATTACACCAACTCGACCTTGTTCAACGTGGGCTCGCAGGTGGATGCGATCGAGCGGGTCAAGAAGGAAGGCCTGTTCCACCCGCTCATCGAGGCCGGTTCACTGACCCATATTTGGCTCGGGGAGAGCAGGCCCAGTGCGGAGTCTTTGGCCAACTTCGTGGTGAAGACCTTTAAACTGACCCAGAACGACCAGATTGCATTCTCCCCTGAACTAACCACATGCGTTGTGTGCGGGCGTACCACCAGGGGACTGCATGACGTGTGTCTCTTCTGCGGCTCCGATCGGGTCGAACAGATCACCAGGATCACCGGGTACTTCACGAAGGTTGCCAGTTGGAACAAGGGCAAGATCGGCGAGCTGAAGGACCGGTTCCGAAACCGGGCCATCGGCGCGGCATAACAACGCGGGCAAAGATGCCACGCACGCACCGTCCCCCAGCCCCCTCCCGTCAAGGGAGGGGGAAAAAGCCCTCTCCCCTGGTGGGAGAGGGTAGGGTGAGGGGGGATTCACGGATTCGATTTGCCTCGTAGAGCTTAAGTTGCTGAAACTGCAATTTCGAAGGCTATTCAGGTTTGGCATTCAATGGGAGGTTAGCCATGACGTATCTTTTTACAAAACCGGGTTGCGGTAAGTGTGATTGGGTCAAGAGTCACGTGGAGCTGGAAAAGAGGCCGGATGTGCACGTGCTCAGCCTTGACGGTGAAAACCCCGAAGCGTTGGCAATGCTCGCGTATTTCGAGTGCGTGACCCTTGCAGAAAAGAAGCTCCCCATTCTGGTATCCGACGCGGGTGAGGTGCTCACGGGCGCGCTCCAGATAAGGAACTATCTGGAGACTGCGGAGGGCTGATCCTCCGCGATAACAAATGCTTATCACCCTCCCCTTTTCCCCTCCCATC
>JBMOME010000255.1:0-6343 GCA_049323095.1 Thermodesulfobacteriota bacterium | reverse complement strand
TAACGCAAATGCATCCCGTCACCCCGGACTTGATCCGGGGTCCAGAACATATTGAAAAGACTGGATTCCCGCTTCCGCGGGAATGACGGACGAAAGAGCTGGGCTGCTTAAGTTAACGCCTATGCGCTTTCGCGGGAATGACGAAAGGATTGCTTCGGGGTTGACGCCCTGGCAACGACAACTGAAAGCGACGTTATGTTTTTTATGATGAATCCGTACGAGACGAGAAACAGGCGTTTCCACGGAGTTTATTGAAGACTGGTATGAGGGGCGTCTGCGCTGGCCGTTGCGGCTGGGGTAGGGTAATTTCTTCCAGCGTTTTCTAGGGATTAGATATTAAAGAAGTATCGGCCCCGAATGTGTATCGGGGCCGAAAAGCCTTCCTGTTACTATTCGCCCGGGGTCTGCTCGGGAGGGGCTGCTTCGCCTGGCTTTTCCGCACCGGCTGCTGCTGGAGCCTTTTCTGCTGCCGGCCTTGGAGCAGGCGGCCTTGTGAGCGTGCGGGGTCCGGCCATGCCCGCTACGGTCCTCCGCAAGGTGCGTCGCTGAATCACTGTTCCCGGTGGAGCCGCATAGGAAGGATGGGCCAAATCCATACCCGAGCATTTCCAGATGTATGTGAACGCATCCAGAATGTCATTTATCATTTTGGTGTAAATCGTGTTAACGTCCATATCGTTGAAAGTCATGTGGATATCGAACTTCTCAGGTGCACGCAGAGAGGCAAACGTGTCGTGCCTCATGCGAATAGGGAAGAGCTCGTTTCGCGCATGCCTGAACTGGGGCATTGGGCCGGGTCGAAACCGTTCCAAGAGTTCGCCCAGCGAGTGGAAGTCACCGTACCCGTCATAGTAAACCCAGACATCCATGCCGTGAGCGCCCACGAGCGAGTCCAGAGAGCGAGAGAACCGCTCCAGGTACTCAAGGTCAGGCAGGTCGGGCATATCGGCCAGGATTATGGAATACGCGACCATCCCCAATCTGCCGGCTAAGTTATTGTGCGATGTATCGAGCTTGATCTCGCCTTCTTTGAACGCCTGCACGCAGTACGGGATGTCTCTGCTCAAGCGGTGGAACGCGTCTTTGCGGATCTCTTCCAGGTCTCTCATCTTTCCGGGATTGATAAGAACATCGCGATTGATGAAAGTCATGCCGCGCATGAAATCGTACCGGTTCTCAAAGATATACGAACTCATGGCCCGTGGCAGTAGCTTCACGATGTCCTTGGTGACGACCTGCAAAAAGGTCTCATGGGAGTGATAAGCCACGTATGCTTGAGCAGGCATAGTCGCGATCGCCAGAATCGCGAGGACCTGCAGGATCGGCAAGAGCCTTCGCAGCGACATAGGGAGTCCTCCTTGCCTGGGAGAGCCTTTCAGAGACGAACGGGTTCTCCCACGGTGAGGAGCATATCATAGTTCTGCCAAAAATTCAATATAGATTCCAGCATACTAAGACAGGAAGCTGATAAATTGGTTGGGAAACTGCCGGCTTTGAAGATCTTAGGAAGTCCCTGGATTCCTGCCTCCGCAGGAATGACGGAAGGGCGCCTGGTGCTCAAAAGCCCGTAGGATGTGGTGACTCCGCGGAACGCGGAGGAACCGCATCTGTCGAGGGTTTCGGCATCTTAACCCCTGCCATGGGGCGGGGACAAGACCGCGAGCGATGCGGTTCCTTCGCTAAACGCGACTTCGCCGCATCCTACGATTTCAGCATCAAAGGCCTGGTCAGTGTTTCGAGCAGAGGGCGCCTGGTGCTCAACAAAATCTGCCCTTCCAGTCCGCGATTCTGGTGAGG
This sequence comes from Thermodesulfobacteriota bacterium, assembly GCA_049323095.1. GTDB lineage: Bacteria > Desulfobacterota > Desulfomonilia > Desulfomonilales > Desulfomonilaceae > VGSG01. Next base: position 4,546 of record JBMOME010000255.1, on the reverse strand, counting down.
GCTTCCAATGGGGTGAGGGTATCGGGGTCGATCTTCTCCAGTTCCTTGAGCAGATCATCGCCTGGGTATCCGAAGAGTTCGGCCTGCATCGCGCCGTCCGCAGGGCCCTTCTGGGCTTGCGAACCTTTGGAGAGCCTCGGGCGGCCGCCGGGATCGAGTTCTTCTTTTTCCAGATTGGCCAGGATCTCTTTTGCGCGACGTATGACCAGGTCCGGTATGCCGGCAAGACGGGCCACTTGAATACCATATGACCTGCTGGAGCCCCCGGGAACGATCTTGCGCAGGAATACGATCTGGTCTTTCCACTCCTTCACCGAGAAGGTGTAGATCCGCACCCGATCCTTGACCAACCCCAGATCCACCAACTCGTGGTAGTGGGTGGCGAAAAGGGTTCTCGGGCCTCCGTCCGGCCGGTCGTGCAGATACTCGGTGACTGCCCAGGCTATGGAAAGCCCATCGAACGTGCTGGTGCCTCGCCCGACCTCGTCGAGCAGAACCAGCGACCGAGGAGACGCGTTGTGGAGAATGTCCGCGGTCTCGTTCATCTCCACCATGAATGTTGATTGGCCGAAGGTGAGGTAATCCGCGGCCCCGATCCGGGTAAAGATGCGATCCACCATGCCTATGGAAGCTTCCTTCGCAGGGACGAAGCTGCCGATCTGCGCCAAAAGCACAATTAGAGCCACCTGACGCATGTACGTGGATTTGCCGGCCATATTGGGGCCTGTGATGATGAGGATTTGGTCCGATGACCTGTTGAGCAGCACGTCATTGGGAACAAAAGTCTCAAGGCCCTCAAAGGTTTCTACAACCGGGTGGCGCGCTTCCACGATGCGGATTTCATCGCGTTCGTGAACTTCGGGCCGAATATAACCTCGTACCGCAGCCGTTTCCGCGAGAGACATAAGCACGTCAAGCGTGGCGATCAGGTGTGCCGTGGTCTGGATCCGAGGAATGACCTCCTGGAGCTGCATCCTGAGCCTGCTGAAGATCGCTTCTTCCAGCTCAAGGATGCGATCCTGCGCATTGAGCACCTTGAGCTCGTATTCCTTAAGATCTTCCGTGATGTAGCGTTCCGCATTCACCAAGGTTTGCTTGCGCACGTACTCGGGCGGGACCTTTGCCTGGTGGCTTCTGGTCACTTCGATGTAGTATCCGAAGACCTTGTTGTACCCAACTTTGAGATTGGGAATTCCGGTCCGTTCTCGTTCCTGCGCTTCAATGCCTGCGATCCATTCTTTGCCGTGAGTGCTGATCCCCCGCAACTCATCCAATTCCTCGTCGTATCCAGGCCGGATAACGCCACCGTCTCGGAGACTTACCGGAGGCGAGTCCACAAGCACTGCGGAAATCGCATGAGCCACGTACGAGAGATCGTCCATCTCGCGTATCTGATCGAGAAGGTCCGTACGGGCCTCGCTGAGGAGGGCGCTGATCTGCGGGATCTTTTCTGCGGATTCCTTGAGGTGCACCAGGTCACGAGGCCCGACGCTCCTCAGCGAGATCTTGCCCGCGATGCGTTCCAGGTCACCAATCTCCTTGAGCACTTCACGAATACGCTGCCGCACGAGCGTTTCGTCTGCGAGCCTCGCCACCGTGTCGCTGCGACGCTCGATTTCCTTCACATCGAGAAGCGGATACGAAATCCAGTAACGGAGCAAACGCGCGCCCATCGGGGTGCATGTCCGGTCCAGGAGATATACCAACGTGCCTCGGGTCGAGCCGTCTCTGATATTCCTAAAGATCTCAAGGTTTCTGCGCGTTCCCAGGTCCAGGACCATGTAATTGCCAAGGTGGTACACCCGGGGCGGTTTGATATGGGACGGCGCATCCGCCCTGGTCTGCCGCACGTAATTGATCATCATGCCTGCGGCAAGCACCAGCGCGGAATCTGCGTGCAGGCCGAATCCATCAAGGCTCTGGACGCCGTACTGCTCTCGAAGCGTTTCCACGCAATTACGTGGTTCGGCCATCCATTCGTCTACCTGATGAACGTAGAACGACCCGTCCAGCGCAGTGTGCATAAAGTGATCCGATGGAAGATTTTCGGGGAGCACGATTTCCTTCGGGTCAAGGCGACGAAGCTCCTGCAACGCCTGGTCAGGCTCAGACGTCTCGGTGACGAGCAGATCGCCCGTCGAGAGGTCAAATGCTGCAATGCCTAGAGCCTCTCCACGTGGGACCACAGCCACGACAAAATGGTTCTCGTCCGCCTTCAGGGTCCCTGGTTCTTCGGTGAGTCCGGGCGTGAGCACTCTGGTTATTTCCCGACGTACTATCCCTTGAGCGTGCCTTGGATCTTCCACCTGATCGCAGACTGCGACCCGTTCCCCCGCAGCCAACAAGCGTGAAATATACGCGGACGCCGAATGATGCGGGAACCCGCACATCGGTACGCTTTCGTCCTTGTTTTTGTCCCGGGTGGTGAGAGCAATCTCCAGGATCTGGGACGCCTTCTTGGCGTCTTCAAAGAACATCTCGTAGAAATCGCCCATTCGGAAAAGGAGTATGGCGTCGGGATGCCGTTGTTTTTGCTCCCGATACTGACGCATCATGGGCGTGAGATGGGGTGGACTCTTGACCATAACTCGCTACACAGGAAAAGGGCTTGATTAATTATTCATCCGGCAGCCTCTTTGTTTCGCGGACAAGCATACCCGAGTCACTCGGAAAGTGTCCAGGGCGATTTGGATCTCGCGGAATCACGGCATCTTCTCATTACATTGAACTGGACAAGCGCAGCTGCGAATTCTATAAAGCACTGTGGAAGTGTCCGGCAAGGGCTCGCACTGTCCTTTGTGTGTTAGTGCGTGCGCATTGAGCAGGAAACGCTGGAGATTCGGTGACACGATCCCCGGCGATCGCAGCCGTAGGAGGATTTGTGGCCATGAAATTCCCCAGAGAAGCATTTGCCGAACTATCCACGCCTCTGGTCGCGGACGCGTGCGTGCGATTGGATGTTCCCCTTCTCGTGGCTCCGCAAGGGATTCGACCGCTCAAGGCAGGCACGAGCGTTGCAGGCCGAGTGCTTCCCACAGTCCACTACGGCAGCGTGGACATCTTCCTAGAAGCCATGCATTCTGCTGAAGAAGGTGACGTGCTCGTCGTTGACAATCAGGGCAGGACCGATGAAGGCTGCGTAGGAGATTTGACCGCACTCGAAGCGGAGGCATCGGGTTTGGCCGGGATCGTCGTGTGGGGCTGCCACCGGGACACGGCAGAGCTCGCCGCTATTGGGTTTCCCGTCTTCAGCTATGGTGTGTATCCGGTCGGCCCTACTCGTTTGGATCCAAGGGAACCCCATGCCCTGGAGCGAGCGCGGTTCGGGGGATTCCAGGTAGGAAGGGAACACTTCGTCTTCGCGGACGACGACGGAGTCGTGTTTGTTCCCCAGGCACGCCTGGAAGACGTGCTCTCCACAGCTCGCTCGATCCGCGAAACGGAACGGCGCCAGGCCGCGGCGATCAGTGAGGGTCGGACGCTTCGGGAACAGCTCCGATTCGCGGAATACATGGCAAACCGAGTCACCGACCCATCGTATACCTTTCGCGCGCACCTGAGGAAGATAGGCGGAGCAATCGAAGAATAGAGGTGCCCAGGAGGATTCATGAAGAAATCCGGAAGGATTATCGTTATTGGAGTCTTTCTGGTCGCTTTCATGGCCTCGTGGGGCCTCCATCATGTTTCCTTAGCGACCGAAAGAAAAGCTGTTTCGGCGCCCGTCGCTGCTCCCGATGGCTATACCGGCTCGGTGAGCTGTCGCAAATGCCATGAAAAGTTCTATCAGCTGTGGTCCACATCTCACCACGGCCTGGCAATGCAGCCGTACACAGCAGAATTCGCAAGGAAGGCGCTGACACCGCAATCTGGAGAGATAACCGTCGCCGGTCACCGATACATGGCCGATATCCGTGAAGGAGCCGGCTGCGTCATTGAACAAGGTCCTCAGGGAGAGAAGAAGTACCCGATTGAACACGCAATGGGCGGCAAGAACGTATATTACTTCCTCACAACGCTGGATCGCGGCCGACTGCAAACGCTGCCGGTCGCTTACGATGTTCGCAAAAAGAAATGGTTCGATATGGCTGCCAGCGGCCTGCGCCATTTTCCCGGGCAGACCGAGCAGCTCGTGAATTGGCGCGAATGGCCATACACATTCAATACCGCGTGCTACGGCTGTCATGTGAGCCAACTGGCGACCAACTACGATCTGAAGAGCGATACATACCGCACCACGTGGCGGGAACCGGGCATCAACTGCGAAACATGCCACGGGCCAGCGGAAGAGCATATCCGTGTGTGCGAAGCTGCGCCGAAGGGAACCGTTCCCAAAGATCTCAAGATAGTTCGTGGTGGACGCGATTTCAGTAAAGACCAGAACAACGCAACCTGTTCGACATGCCATGCCAAGGGATCGGTTATCACAAGCGCATTCAACCCGGGGGATCGGTTCTTTGACCACTTCGATCTCGTGACGCTCGAAAGTCCGGATTATTATCCCGACGGCCGCGATCTCGGAGAAAACTACACGTATACCTCATGGATC
>JBMOME010000254.1:0-6395 GCA_049323095.1 Thermodesulfobacteriota bacterium | reverse complement strand
TCCTGTGGTTAGTCAGTCCCCTCTGGGGTGACCCACCGACTGGAGAGCCGTATGCGGGAGATCCGCACGTCCGGTTCGGAGGGGGGAGCGGCCGGGAAACTGGCTGTTCCTACCCCTATCCCAGTTGAGGCCTGCTACGGCAATCGTGGCACGATTTCGAGTGGGATCGGAGTTTTGAGACAGTTTCTTCATCGCCGGGAAAAGCCTCCGAAATCTCCGATACTTATAGTCCCAGAGGACGACAGAAGGCCAGAATTGTGTCGGCGGAGAGAGTTCGTGTTCCGAAGTGGCTCTGCCGTCCCTCCGGGACTATGAGACGGTATTCTTTGAGGATTCACGTCACGCGGCAATGAATTGCCGGGCTACTATCTGTGCGTCCCTGCGGGACATCAAAATTCGGAGAACAAGTTGGACCTCATCTTAGTGTCTATGCCACGACCCTCTCCCATGTGGGGCGGACTTTCCAGTCCGCCATGAATGGCAGGCAAACCCGCGAGGCGCGGGACTGCCCCACAAAGCGAAGGGAGACAGGGATTCCGGCCTTGATCGCATCACAGTTTTCCGTAAATGACTGAAGAAAGCGCTCGTCTGCCATGAGTAAACTTACACGCATACTGTTCGTGGTGACGGTACTTAACTTTGGAGTATGGGGTGTCGTCAATTCCGTGATCCATGGCGATGCGGTTAATGGGAAGATCGAGCATGGAAAGTACTATGTCGCGATGAAGGGCAGGTATACCGAAGTTTCGCGTGGCGTTTACCTTTATAGCTACATTCACACATGCACAAATTTCGTGTTGTTTCCGGCTACCATTCTCTCAGGGCTCCTGGGTATGAGAACCAACGTGCGGAAAGGCAAGCGTGACCAACCAGAGGATTCATCAGGGGGCTGATACCACGGGTTGCCGTGGAGTCGATCCTGACCAGCGAGGGTCTAGATCTTTAATTGATGCCGGGGGGTCGCTGGACATCATGAAGCTCGCATGGGAGCCAGGACAAGACTTCAGCTTTTCAATGACCTCTCCAGGAACCCATGTTTGCCGTACCAGGATCAACGCGAAGCGAGCAGTCAGACTACGCGTTCCCGGCGGTTCTTCGCAAATCAGAATTGTCAAGCAAACTGAAGGTGATTGAGTTCTTGCATCTGCGTATCCAGTTGCTTCGCTCTCTCTTCCAGCAGGTTAAACGAGGGAAGAATTGCTTCTTCCTTAATCCCTGAAGAGACTTCTGCGAGTAGATTCAAATTTCTTTCAGTGTCAGCATAATAGGCGATAAGATCCTTGATAAACTTGTCGCAAGCTTCCGAGTACCTGGCACGTTCCATATTGAAAACTTCGAAGCATCGGACCAATTCATTAAGAAAAGAATCAAATGCATCAGACATAGAGGCGAACATATTATCCTTGATCTCTGAACTCCATATATCCATGAGGTCAGCCTCAAATTTCGGTTTGAGATCATCGACAAAACCCCAATCTTCAAGTTTGCTATCTTTGAGCAGCTCAAGGAGCCTTCTTCTCGTCTGTTCGCTATATTCGCGTCGGCTCTGGTCAATCTTGGACTTAGTCTTATCAGTAGCCATTCCCAGCGCCCAAGTAACAAGCGTCGAAACGAGGTTCACCCCAATGCCCAACGCGATTACATAAGGGAGTGTCTGTTCAATGGGGGTATACTTGTAATAATAGAACAGATAGACCAACAAACCCAAAATCGAACCGAAGATCGTCCACCCACCTAGCCTACGGAATCGGGATCGCCTCATCTGCCGAATGTCTTGGTCCAACTCTTGCTTTCTGTCTAAGAGCAACGAATTCCTCTTATTGTCAAGATCTTCAAACAATGCTGATGAGGCTTGTATAAAACCATCTACGGCTTTATGAATACTCTCATGTAATGGAGATCGGTCCTTGAAATCTGCTTCCTGACGCCAATCTCGGAGGTGAGAACGCAACTGCTCTTGTTGGTCCCGACCATGCAGTCGTTTAACATTGCCTAGCAAGCTCAACAATCCATCAACTTGGGTATTAAGTGCTTCAGTGCACTCTTGACGCTTTTCGTTGTAGTCAAGAAATATACTGGAGGTCGTTCGCTCTGTCCAAGTAGCTCGTCTCGTTTCCGCCAAGTCCACCTTTTCAAGTTCATCAATGGCCTTGATGATCCCGACCTTCTGGGCTAATTCGCGGGCATTAATGGCCAGTATAGCCGCTTTGTAAAGCTTAACAGACTTGAAAAAATCGTTTAGCATCTCTGAAATCTGCTCCGATGACTCGCTCACGAGGCCGCAAGACTCGCTAACGACCCCTTTCCGCTGGACGGCATCCAGGAGCTTCTCGGTGCCCTGCAGCAGGCGCGTGGCCGATAATCTGATGTCTTCGGCCGCCTTCTCGGTGAGCTCTTTGGCAGAATCCAATACTTTCGGTGGCACCTGTGTGGGAATATCGGTCAAGTATCGTTCACTGGTCATCGGTACCACGTGGCTAGTAATCCCGACTTGCTCCCAGTTCTTGGATGAACTTATTTCCTCGGCTAGGTCGCGAACTCTGTCAGAAAGCTTTCTAACAAATGTCGACTTCAGGGATCGGCAGAGAGTCTCCGCGGTACTCTTAGCCCAATAAGTCAGATCCTTTTGAATCAAAGACAAAGACATCGTCACGACAGGAAGTTTCGCAGGTTCACTTGGCAGGTTGTCAAAGGGCGAAATGTTGTTCGTCCACACTGAAAGGCGATTTCGCATGTCATTCAGCTTTCGACGCTGTTCTGACCAGCTTTCGGTTAACCGGCTGTTTGCAACGGAAACGGTCTCTTGGTAATTTTGATGATTAGTTTGCGCTGTAAGTAACAGACTGCGCGCAGCCCGAATCTTCTCCTCCAAGTACCGTGTGAAGAAGTCCCTAATCTTCTTGGCACTTTCTAGGAAATACACGATCTTGTGGCTGTGTAAATGATTTGTCGTGTTCGTTAATTTCGGGTCATTAATGAGGGATCTCAAGGAATCCAGATGGAAACCATCGAGATTATCGACAAGGAGAATGTCGTTTGGCGAGACCGACTTTCCGGGGATCGCGGCAGCGAGTCTGGCCATGAATTCCGCAATGAATTGGTCAGCTTTCTGTTGATCAAAGTTGGTTTCCGTGAGAGGTGCATTTCTATCTTTTCTGAATTCATCTCCACGAGTCACGAGGAATTTCATGGGGATGAATGGCAGTTCTAAATGGGCCTTGCGCAATATTGGGAGATCGGTCGAATCGAGAGGTATTGCCGCGGAGAAAACGTAGACAATCCAATCGCATATCGGTAGGAAATCGCGAACCATTTCTTCCATGACCGACGGGTCGCCTGATCCAGGAGTGTCTACCAAGACCACATTCTCAAGCATGGCATTTGCCACGAGTGATGACCCAACCTCGATCTCTCCCCGCCGATGCATCCCGATCAAACAGCCAGAATTGGAAGGGTGCGTGATAAGTGTAACTGCTTTGTCCGTAGGATGCAGTCCAGTCCGCCGTCCATCAGGTGCACCTTCCTGCTCCAGAAGAGAGTTTATGGTGCATGACTTGCCAGAGGAGAAATGTCCTATGAACCCAATGTAAGTAAGAGCGCCAGCCTTCGAAGAGTACTGTTCGAGGCTGCGCTTTAGCCGTCTTAATTCGTGGTACTTCTCTCTGCATTCCGCATGTGTCGCGACATCAAAAGAATGCTCTGCGGCAGCCACAGTAATGATGGATTCTAGCTGCGTTAGACCATTCAGAATGTTTCTGCACATTACGTCCTGGTCGTTTGACATATGAGTCCTCCGACTGTGAGAATGACAGCCTGTCGTCTTCACCTTTCCTCAACAGCTGCCGAATAGGTCTTTGGGTCCTTTTCCCGAGGCGAACATCGAAGGCAGATCTCAATTTCAGATCCTCAACCGGAATTATGCCGTTGCCCGGCTATGGTGCAGGTATTTGAACCAGAGACGGCCCTCAGAATGGTTCCTCTGGCCGCGAGACAGGCACACCTGTTCCCGCGCGAAACCTGATAAAGGCAAAACATTGGTCATGCCAATGAAAAGGCTCGTTTGTCGGTTTCGATCATCGAACTTTGCTACTACGCCCTCCGTTAATTACAATCTTGCGCGCAGTCTCGAGCCAAACGTAGTCTTTTGAAAAACAAGGTTTAGCTTCTTCGTGGCAAACCTTACTTCGCGCCTCCCACTGACGGCAAGGACTTTACCCCGATGATCTCGATGAGTTTGTTGACATCCGTTGTTTTGAGATTCATGCCTCCTTCTGACATGGGCAACAACATAATTTTCTTGTCCTGGAGAGCTTCTGCGATCCGCAACTTAACCAGCGCTTCCCCGCCGGATCCGGTAAGGGCCTTGTTCATCTGGCGGATGCCCGTGGCTTCCGCGATTCCTTCAGCTCGAATCGCTTGGGCCAAGAGCGACTGTTTTTCAAAGTACGCGTCTGCTTCGATTTTGGCTCTTCGATATTCGCCGTCAACATTGGCGACCAGTTTGTTTACTTCACCTTTCGCTTCTTCAAGCTTTCGTTTGTATTCTTCCAAAGCGGCATGTTGCGCTGATCTGTTCTTTTCGACACGCTGGTCCGCAACTTTTTTGTCTTCAATGGCCTTCTGGTAGTCGGGATTAAAGCGGTAGTCTTTTGTCAGAACCCGCTCCACAACGATGCCCATGGGCCCAAGAACCTGTTGCAGCTCCTCTTTGACTATCTGCGCCTTGGCTTCTCGTTTGTCGGCAACATAGAAGCCTTCCGTCTTCAGTTCTCCGAAAATGTCTCTCGGTTTACTGCGCGTGACTGTTCTAACAATCTTTTCCCGAAGCGTCTTGTCGTCGTTGGCCACAAATTGGAGGATGTGCGGCGCCTTGGCCGGATCGATCCGGTAGGCGATAATCACGTCCAGGCCGATGTCGTTTCCGTCAATGGTCTTGAAGAGCAGGTCGTCACGGGCTTTCCGATCTCCTCGCTTCGGGTCGAAAGTCATTTCCAAGTTCTGGAGTTTGGTGTCGAACGTGTGCCAATCATTGATGAAGGGCAAGAAGAAGTAGGTGGAGCCAGGCGCGTACACCTTGTTTTCAACGCCTTTGTCCACGAATATACCGAATTTGACGGTCCTCACCCCAACTTCAGTTTCACCGGTGGTCCGCGGAACACACCCGGCAGACATTATGCAAACAAGGGAGAGTGCGAGCAGTGAAAGGGTCTGCCTCATTTTGCACCTCCTTTGCGTATGTCAAATAGATCTAATGTCTTCCCGAGGCTCAATGGATTCACGCCGTCTTTCCCGTCGCTGGGCAGGATGATCGTGTGCAACCCCTTGTAGACGTCAGCCATTTTCAGGCCGACCATGCGCTCCGCGCCTTCGCCTTCCATTGCTTCGTTCTTGAGTTTGACTCGCTCAGCCTCCGCGACCTTTACCAGTAGGTCCGCTTCGGCATGCTTCTTGCGCAAATAGAGGTCCTTTTCAGCACGTTTCCTGGTGACGTACGCCTTGCCTTCCTCCATCTTTACCGCAACCGTTGCTTCTCCCTCCTGGGTAATCTTCTTGATGATAGCCTCTTCCGTCGCTGCCCGGGCTTCAGCCTGATTCTTAAAGACAAGCTGATCCTTGAGCTTCTTTTCCTCGATGTTCTTTTGAATCTCGTTGCTGTATTTAAAATAGCGGACCAAAACGAGTTCAACCTTGATTCCTTTTGGGTTCAACTCCCGATTCAAGATGTCCTGAGCGGCATTGGTTCTCTTCACACGCAGCGGGCTGTTGTAAAATTCTTCGGTAGTAAGCTCGCCCAGAGTTGCCTTGAGAATAGGTTCGGCCTTGGGGATGATTCCATTGTCCTCGAAAAGGTTGCCTGGGCCGATCATGGTAAAAACCAGGTACGGATCTGCAATCCGGTAAAGGATCGAGACATCCACATTCACGAAGAAGCCGTCGGACGTCTGGATATGAGCAGCTTTTTCTCGCCGCGAAGAGAGAGCAGCCGTTTGCGGCGAGTTGGTGAGTTCCAGCACCTGGACTCCCTTGGGAAGGCGGTGCATCTCATGCATTCCGGGAATCACAAGGTAAAGCCCGGGTCCGTACACGTCTTTCTGCACCCCACGGTGAGGTCCGAGTCGCACCACTTTGATGCCGAACTCGTCGGGTTCAACATAAACGACACAGAGTTCATAGAGCACGAAGAGCGCCGCGAGGATTGCGATGAGAATCTTTAGCCTACCCGCGAACGGGAACCTTGGAATCGCGTAGCGGCTCTTGAGCTCTTCAAACCGAGCGGACACTGCCTTCTGCGGTTCGTCCATCAGTTTCCCCTCCATTTGGTCGAAGCGGTGTCAACCTTATGAGTTTTGGAAAGATTGGCCGGGGAGGCCCCTTTTTGCAAAAAGGGGCCTCCC
>JBMOME010000253.1:0-6467 GCA_049323095.1 Thermodesulfobacteriota bacterium | reverse complement strand
CGGGAACCGGCCGAGCACGGCTGTCTCTGCGATGAGCACCGCGAATGCCAGCATCAATGCGTGCTCGAACCTGGTGAGCTTGATAAGCTCTTTCAGGAATCCCATGGGGAGACTTCTGTCCAACCATTTTAAACTGCTAACCTCCGGAGTAACTGTGTGTCCGAGGTGGTTTCCGGTTCCGGGCCATCGGTTCCAGGTCTTGGATCATGTGCCTTGGGTTCCGTGCGAGACTCGAAACCGGAAACAGGAAACCACCGGCGCAAGTTCTATGGAGGGTTTTCCTTGGTCTGGGTGAAGAACATCGGCATGAAGCCCGCTTTCATTTGCGGCGAGTGCGGACTCGGTTTCTCTGATGCGAAGACCGCTCTCGCCTGCGAGGAATACTGCAGGAAGAACAAATCATGCTCACCTGAAATAGCAAAGAGGGCCATCTACAGAGATTGAAGCTCAAAATGTGGCTAGCCACAGCTTCCCATACCAAATATTAATAACTCCCATCTGTAAACCCTTCTGTGGTGTGGGGATGTCTCGTCCTAAGAAAGCGGAAGCGATGAAGCTCGATGTCATAGATAAGAAGATACTGTCTGCGTTGATAGAGAACTCCAGGGTGATGTCCAAGGAGCTCTCGAGGAAGCTGCGGGTGCACCCGAATACATTGCTCCAGCGGCTGAAGAAGCTGGAGGCGTCCGGCGTGATAAAGAAATACCAGGCGGTCGTGGACTTCCCGAAGATAGACAAGCAGATGCAGGTCCTCATGTTCCTGAAGGTGAACATGGAGAAGGACTGGGAGGCGGCGCTCAGGCCGGCGGCGAAGTTTCCGGAGATAGTCTCGTTCATTTTGATAAGCGGGGAGCACGACGTGCTGGTGATAGCGAGGGTGAAGGACGAGAAGCACCTGGCAGAGCTGATGCGCAAGATGCAGGCGACCAAAGTCGTGGCCAAGACCACGACGCACATAATCGTGGATTACTATAGAGAGCCGCACGAATACAACCCGCTCAAGGAAGAGCTTGACTGGTGGCCGGCTAAATGATGGTTCTCATCAATTGACTTCAGCCACTCCAGAGCACAACTCGATATCGCTGTTGTAGAACGAAAGAGCGAAAGAGAACGAATCCTGAGGGCTGATCCGTTCGAATACCTGGCAATAGAAATAGCTATGGCCTTCCTCAGTCGCCAGGTGGTAACATGCATAGTACCGATCGCGCATCTTCAGGGCGTTGTCATATTCTGAAGCCTCCAAATCCGGATTCCTGGTCTTGATAATCAGATACCTGGACATATCCTGCTTATATGTGCCGAAGCCGATTTCCTCAAGTTCCACACTATCATTCCCTCTGGGATTATCTGGAACCGAAATCCTGGAGCTGTATGTCCCGTTCTCAGCTACGAATTCAATCTCCCGGCTCATGGTCTCTGGGCTGCATTGAAGGGGAATGGTATTGTTCTGTTCCAAGGACCACTCGATGCTATCCACGATTGCATACTCCGGGCTTAGCCGCTCTAATCTGGTGACAGAAATTATCGGGGAAGATATTGCCTGGTATGTGGTATACCCGACTACTGTCCCCTGAAGGCCATAATAGCTATCCGTAAGGTTCTCGCATAAGCTGGAATCCTCAATGGTATACCGGTTGGTCAGAACTCCCATTACGCAAGGAGGCTCTTTCTGGATGAATCGGGCAACGACATCGATTTGTGTGCCGACTGGAAGGTCGTCTGGAGTAAGACCCACCGTCTCAGTCTGCGTGCAGCCGAAAACCGAGAAGGCCAAAAGCAATATCAGGAGCCTCATAAATGGATAGCACTGAAAAAAATTATATATGCATAACAAGCCGTCATGGCGTGCTGCTAGCGCCAGCCCCACGAGCATATCCGGCTCAAGGAAGAGCTGAGCTGGGCGGTCAGCAGATGAATTTGGGCTGCCTGCTGCATCCCGCGCCGGCAATCATTCCGGCTTCATGAACAGATGGAGCCTCATGATGTGATGCTCGTCTATCGGGGCCGTGGCTGTCTCATTCAGCCTAACTAATCCGACCGCGCCTATCTGCCCAACTAATCGCTCCATCCTCACTGGCCTGACAATCGCCCTCAAAAACAATCCCACAGCGTCTATCGCATCGGACTGTGAAATCAAGAATGGGTCCTCCTCAATGACAATCGCCACCCCGCCAGGAGCCAGCGCATCCTTTATCGCATGCGCCATCCTGGGTTTGTCCTCATCGGCTATTATGTGGAACGTCTGCGAGCAGAGCACGGTGTTGAATCCTCCCATGAGCCTGGAAGGCATCCTATATGCGTCATGGGAGCTGAACGCCATCCCGCCTCTATCCAGCTTCGCCTTCGCTCTTTCGAGCATCTTCGGCGAGACCTCGTTGGCGTGGGCGGTGCAGTCCAATCCGGTCTTCGGATAAGGTATCTTCGGGAACATGCTCCTCAACGGGCCGTTCTGCAGCTGTTCGAAGTATTCCATCAGCTCCAGCGAGTAGAGCAAAGGCTCGCCGGTGCCTGCGCTCAGGTCCATTATTGGCGGCCTGATAAAAGGCATCGCGAACAGCATCACGCGCCTTATCGCGTTGTAGTGGCCGGTCTCGTGCATGTGCTCGTCATATCGCTCCGCGAACCGGTCATAGAGTATGGAGAGGAACTCCACCCTCTCCTGAGGGGTGAAAGAGGAATAATTCTTCCGAATCAGCTCTTCCTTCTCCCATAAAACCTTGCGCTCGGCCCTCTTCTCATCTACGAAGCGGTCCACAAGAGCAACGAATCCGGCTATGGGGATGCGGCCTTCCACTCTTTTTATATCAGCCAGTCTATCCAGTTCCCGAACCAGACCCGCGCTGTCTAATGCATCAGAACGGAATCTAGTCCTCCTCCTACCCATGACAGAAAATTATCCTGACAATGGAATAAAAACCTACACCACCCATCCCGTATCATGCCTTCCTATAAAGTCGAACTCATCTCCCCAAAGACCAAAGAGAAGCTGATGTCGAAGCTCTACTCGTCATCATTGCACGAGCGCAAGGCAGCCATCCACGGCACCTGCGTCAAGCTCTTCACGGACTGCCACGGGTTCAAGGACATGTGGGAGGACAACTTCGACATGATGCCGGACTGGATACGCCCGCACGCGAGATTGTTCGCGGTCAAGGGCCCCCGGTTCCGTGTCAGATACGAACCAATCTCCAAGACCGCGATTGTAGAAAACTGCGACTACTACGGATGGATAAAGAGCATAGCCCTCGCCATCGTCGCGGATTTCATGGAGGACTTCACATCCGAGCACAGGAGATACTCGGTCCACGGCTCGTTCATCGACCACCGCGGCCGCGGCATCGCGGTCATAGGCCCGTCCGGCAGCGGCAAGACGACCCTCACATATGGCCTTCTCCTCGATGGCTCCCAAAGCTTCCTGACCGACGACTGGTTCTTCGTCCGCCTGGCAGACGGCGACACGCTCGTCTATTCATCGGAGAAGAACTCATACATCCGAGGCAACCTGGAGAAGGATTGGCCGCAGTACAAGAGCAAGCTCAAGGGAGTGAAATCGGATCAGCAGGGCCGCGCCATCGTCGATGTCAAGCGCCTTTTAGGCGGCAGCCGCATACGCACAGAATCCACATTGGCATGCACGGTTCTTCTCACAAGAGACAAAAAGCTCCAGCCGCTAAAGAGGCTCTCGCCAGATGAAGCCCTGGCATTCATGCTCAAGAACGATTTCTGCAATCCTCACCAGCTAATACGCAGCAAAGCCAAGCTCGCGCAGAGGAAAGCGTTCTTCCAGGAATTCTTCAAGCGCGCACCGGTCTACCTGCTCAACACGGTTGAGTCGCCTCAGCAGTCACTGGATAGGCTAAAAAAGCTCGCCTCGCAAAACGAGTGATATGGCATTCACGCACTATCGGGCGCCCTATGCTTTCATGGGGTATCAGAGCCCGCTGGAAGAGAGCAAGGTCGCGGTCATCCAGGTGCCCTATGACGGCACCACCTCTTTCATGGCAGGCACCAGATACGGGCCCCATGCGATAATCACCGCGAGCCGCCAGGTCGAGTTCTACGACCGGGAATTGGAGCGCGAAATTGCCATGGAGCTCGGGATCCACACCTATGACGAACTTGAGCCTGATATGGGCTCTGCGGAGAAGACGGTCAAGCGTGTCGAAGAGCTCGCGGACGAGGTCATCGAGCAGGGCAAGTTCCCCATCATGTTCGGGGGCGAGCACTCGGTGAGCGTGGGGATGGTCCGCGCGTTGGCGAAGAAGCACAAGAACCTTTCTGTCCTCCAGATAGACGCCCACTCGGACCTCCGGGACGAGTATGAAGGCACCAAATACAACCACGCCTGCGCCATGCGCAGGATAAGCGAGCATGTGAAGAGCATGTCGCTGGTCGGCATACGCAGCGTCTGCAAGGAGGAGATGGACTTCATCAAGAAGAGCAAGCTCGAAGTGCAGTGGGGCAATAAACTGGATGATGACAAGGTCCTCTCCCAACTCACCGATGAGGTCTACATCACGATAGACATGGACGGATTCGACCCCTCGGAATGCCCGGGCGTGGGCACTCCTGAACCAAACGGCCTCAAGTGGGAGCAGGTCATCAAGCTGCTCAAGAAAGTCGCATCCAAGAAAAAGATAGTCGGATTCGACATCGTGGAGATAATGCCGATACCCGGCACCGTCCAGTCCGAGTTCCTCGCAGCCAAGCTCGCCTACAAGCTGTTGGGCTATTCCTTCATGAAGCGATGAAACCCGTTTATAGGTGCGCGTCGAAGTAGTCCCTCGCGTGCAGCTGGAACTCCTTGTTGTCCTCGAATCCGAAGTCCTTGTGCAGCTGCAGCATGTAAGGATGGGGCGAGAAGTGCGGGACGGTCACCGCGAAGCCTTCCATGTCCATGGAGCCCGACTTCATCTGCGCACCCCCATACCTCGAATAGACGTTCTTGAACCTCGCCGAATTCGCTGCCTGCTCCTTGGACACTATCTTCCCATCCACCGATTGGTGCAGGAAGGTGAATGCTATCCTCTTGCTCTCCGTCTTCCCGGTGATCAGATTGAGCATCGGCCTCTCGATCCGGGCGGTTATTCTTATCTCGCGGACATCCTTCATTACCGCATATTCGCCCTTATCCAGATGCAACAGCACGAAGGAGGTGAAGAACTCCTTCCCGTCCTTGAAGTTCACGGATTTCGAGAAAACCACGAGCCGCTCGCCTGCGAAGAACAGGGATCTCATGGCCCCGTGGGCGAACGAGTTGCCAAGCCGCTCGTCTTCTATGGTCAGGTTCTGGAAGTAGTTGTTAGGGACCGCATAAGCAGCCCTGGCGTCGAACATTGGATAAGCCAGCTTGACGGGCCAGTTCATTGACGTGTAGATGCTTCGTGCTATGGGAGGGAGCCGGTGGGCCATGGCCTTGGAGTGCTCCACCCTCGCCTTGTCCTCCTCCAGCATGCCTTCCAGCAGCGACCGGTAGGGCGCGTCCGCCTTCGCTTTCGCGCAAAGATCGCACATGTGAAAGAAACCACCTCAGTTGTTTTTAAGTTTAATCCCGCCAATAGATGCAGGGGTCTTGTCATGGACAAAAAGAATATCATCATCGCCGGATCGCTGCTGATGATCGTCATGTTCCTCCTGCAGTCGTTCTATCTCGGCGGGGGGCAGGCAGCTTCCGGTCCTGTCTTCAGGCCTGGAGACAACGTGACCGGAACCACTGTCTTCAACGGCACCATCCGCACCTATGATCCATTGCTCTATATGGACCCCGTATCGGACCAGACGTTAATAAACGAGCTCCGGAACCTGCCGGGCGTCCTAGATGTCAAGAGCGAGACCAACGCCTTGATAGTCCAGACAGAGACCCGCGACGATGTATTCCCGACCGCGCTCTGGCTCTCGGAGCGCAACATCACCACGTATTCGGTGGCCAACATCGCGGTCACAAGCAATATGCAGGTCCAGACCGCCACGGGCCTGATGAACGCGACACTGCTCGGGGGCGTGGTCAGGGTGGTGACCGAGCCCCTCGTGGATGCCGGGGAGCAGGTAGGGGTATCGATGGTCGCGGTGGTCTCTTCGGGCCAGATAATCGATTATTCGTCCGCATCTCTTCTGATGCAGCCGGTCGATTTCACGATCGAAGCAGAGGTGGTCTCGCTCGATTGGACCACGGTCACGTATTCCGTACCCTGGGAGGAGAGGAACTCCATCGACCCATCCGCGTTCGATGAGGCCGAATACCAGAAAGTGGACTCGATTATATTCGAATCTCCGCTCACTCCGAGCCAGGTGATTGCGAAGAAGCAGTTCTCATACATAACCTATATCGACGAGAACAGCGCGCAGGTAGAGTCCGGGTTCGACAACCTCACCCGCATCGAGACGAACTTCCAGGACGTCAACTATTCCCTCCCCTCATCGACACTGGTGATACGGGCCCAGGAGGCGCCTGAAATCAACCTGACGCC
>JBMOME010000252.1:38659-51126 GCA_049323095.1 Thermodesulfobacteriota bacterium | reverse complement strand
AAGGAGCTTGTCGAAGCGCGAGAGGCGGCTGAAAAGGCAAGCGGAGCGAAGAGCGAATTCCTGGCCAACATGAGTCACGAGATTCGCACACCGATCAACGGCATCATGGGAATGACAGAGTTGGCTTTAAACACGGAGCTCACTCCCGAGCAACATGAATATCTGGAAGCGGTCAGGGTGTCGGCGGACTCACTGCTCAAACTTATTAATGACATTTTGGATTTTTCCAAAATAGAGGCCGGCAAATTGGAATTGATTGAGGTTCCCTTCGGGCTGCGGGACGCGATCGCAGATACTATGACGATTCTGGCCGTGCAGGCACACAATAAGGACCTTGAATTACTTTGTCACGTTCATCCCGAGATCCCCGAAGCGGTAATAGGCGATCCCGGGCGTCTCCGCCAAATCCTTGTGAATCTTGTGGGCAACGCCATTAAATTTACGGAAACGGGAGAAGTGGTAGTTAGCGTTGAGTGCACATCGGAAATCTCAACTTCGGTTGACTTGCATTTCAAGGTTGCGGACACAGGGATAGGCATTCCTGCCGATAAGCAAACCAAGATCTTTCATGCCTTTGAACAAGCCGACGGATCCACATCGAGGCAGTATGGCGGTACCGGCCTTGGCTTAGCTATCTCGTCACGGTTTTGCCAGATGATGGGTGGCAACATTTGGGTTGAGAGCGAAGTCGGAAGAGGGAGCACATTCCATTTCACCATACGCCTAAATCTCCAAAGCGATCATTTGGAACAACCCGTCGCGGACGAAGTTGTTGATCTGAAAGGTCTATCGGTTCTTGTGGTCGATGACAATTTCACGAATAGGCAGATCTTGGAGCAACTCCTCATTTACTGGGAAATGGTGCCGACGGTTGTCGACAGCGGAAAGGCCGCGTTATCGGCGTTGAACAAATCACACCAGGATGGCAAGCCCTTTCCGATTGTCATCACTGATTGCATGATGCCGGGAATGGACGGGTTCGAATTGGTTGAGCGGATAAACCGCACTCCCAACCTTGTGGCCCCCACCGTAGTCATGCTCACGTCATCGGGCGAGAGAGGACATGCGTCTCGCTGCCTTCAACTGGGAATAGCTGCCTATTTGTTGAAGCCCGTGAAACAATCGGAGCTATTGTTTACTCTTTCAACAGTGTTGAAAGGCTGCATGTCGGATCAAAACCGGCCGTCGTTGATAACGCGGCATTCCATTCGAGAAAGCAAACGGCGCCTCAGCATACTTCTCGCCGAGGACAATGCCGTCAATCAAAAGCTGGCCACTAAGATGCTCGAACGGATGGGCCACACGGTAACGGTTACATGTAACGGCAGAGAAGCGCTCGAAGTCCTGAATCGGGCAAATTTCGATCTTATACTAATGGATGTCCAGATGCCAGAGATAGATGGTCTCGATGCGACTCGGACTTTGAGAGAACTCGAAAAACCCAAAGGCGTACACGTTCCTGTAATTGCCTTAACAGCCCATGCCATGGAGCGCGACAAGGAAAGATGCCTCGAAGCCGGGATGGACGCATACATCCCCAAGCCCATAACTGCTCAAGATCTCTATGAAACGATCGAACATATTATGCAGAATCGCGAAAAAGAGGTTCAACCGATACGTATTGTTGCATCTCCAACTTTAGTCTTGAACAAAGCCGAGGTATTGGAGAGAACCGGTGGAGATGCGGAACTCTTACAAGAGATCATTGCGCTGTTCCTTAACGATTGTCCTGCGCTGTTGTCCGAGATTCGGAACGCGTATCAGCAGAAAGATCCCGAGCGCCTCGAAAGGGCGGCTCACACTCTGAAGGGATCGGTAAGCAATTTCGCTGCGGAAGGCGCTGTGAATGCAGCACTGGCCCTCGAAAGCATAGGAAGAAGTCGCGACTTATCCGACGCTCCGGCCGCCATAATGCAGTTGGAGAAGGAGATGGAACAAGTGCGGGAAGAACTCATCCTGCTGGACAAGGAGATCGGCCTTGAAGCTGCAGCTAACTAACCCGCATTTCAGCGAACATGCAGGGCTACATACCATAGTGATTGCCAGAATTCCTGTCGGATTCGCAGCCGCTCCACCACGTCATTCCTGCGAAAGCAGGAATCCAGTCTTGGAGGCTTGGCGCAAAGTCTTCCATGGTCCGCTTGTTGGGCTTCTGGATTCCCGCGTACGCGGGAATGACGACCCAAGGCGCCACTGGCTACATGCCTTGAGATTTCCATCTCGAGAAAAAACCGACATTATTCTTGGCAAACGAAATAGATGAGCCGAATACCGTATCCGGTTAGGTCCCGATGTAGGCCCTTTTCACTTTGTCGTTGTGCATAAGCTCGGAGCTCAGTCCTTCCAGCACAATCCTTCCGGTTTCCAATACGTAGCCTCGACGACTGATCATCAAAGCCATATTGGCATTCTGTTCGGACAAAAATATTGTTGTGCCCGCTTCATGTATGGCCTTGACTACATCGCCAATGATCTGTCTCACCACAATCGGCGCCAATCCCATGGAAGGCTCGTCGAGCAATAACATGTCCGGCTTGGACATGAGCGCACGAGCTATGGCCAGCATCTGTTGTTCCCCGCCGCTGAATGTTCCAGCCATTTGGTTCTTACGGTGCGCAAGGATAGGGAACAGCGTATAGACCTGCTCCAAAGATTGCCGGATACCTTCGCGATCCTTGCGCCGCGTGTATCCTCCAAGAGTCAAGTTCTTGTACACGGAAAGCTGCGGAAAGAGCTGGCGGCCCTCGGGACAGAGGGAGAGGCCCAGACCTACTATATTACTGGCCGGCATCCCATCAATGCGCTGACCCTTGAATTCGATCATTCCCTTTGAAGGCTTGAGCACTCCCGCAATGGTCCGAAACATGGTGGTTTTGCCCGCGCCGTTGCTCCCCAAAAGTGTGACAAAATCACCCTGAGGGATCTCCAACGAGATATCCCGAACCGCCTGGAAGCTGCCGATAAATGTGGAGACATTGGTAAGTTTAAGCAACGTATTTCTCTCCCAAGTATGCCTCGATAACTTCAGGGTTGTTGCCGATATCTTCAGGCGATCCTTCCGCGATCACTCGGCCGAAATTCAAGACAACGATTCGGTCGGCCAGGCCCATCACCATGCGCATCTTGTGTTCGATGAGACAAACCGTGATGCCTGCCACTTTGTGAATCTTCTTGATCAGCTCGGTGACCTCTTCAGTATCCTCAAGAATGAGGCCGCCGGAAGGCTCGTCGAGCAGGATCACCTTGGGTTGACTGATCAGCGCCACTCCGATGGACAGGCGCTTCTGCTCGGCCTGAGAGAGTGTGGAGACGAAATGAAATGCCTTTTCCGCCAGCCCGATGAAGCCCAATGTCTCCATTACCCGAGCCGTGGCCTGGTCTTTGTCTTCCTGCCATCTTCGGTTATGAACGAGCGTGGACCAAAGGCCGCCTGTGGTGCGTAATCGATAACCGAGCGCGAGGTTGTCTACGACTCGCAATTGGTCAAACAAGGCCGTGGTCTGAAAAGTACGGGCAATGCCTTTGGCCGCTATTTCATGCGGCTTGAGACCGGTAATCTCTTCGCCCTGAAGATGTATTCGGCCGGTAGTCGGCTTGAGCAAGCCGCTGATCAGTCCGAAGAGAACCGATTTCCCGGCTCCATTGGGTCCAACGATTGCCAGTATCTCGCCTTCACGTACATTGAGAGATACGTCGCTTACCGCCATCAGACCGGCAAAACGCTTGGTGAGTTTCTCAACCTCCAGAAGCACGCTTCGCTTCCCTCCTTTGCTCATAAGAGGCGCGCAACTTTTGCTGCAAGTCAGTGATTGCGCCCATAATGCCCCGAGGGGCGTAGATGATCACTACGATCAAGAGCACGCCGAAAAGAATCATGCGGTACAGCTCAAGAAACTGGAGATGTTCCATGATGAGCGGGATGGCGAACGCACCGATAATCGGACCCGCGAGAGTCGCGACTCCGCCGATGAGCAGCCATATGAGCCAATTGAAAGTCATTTCAATGGACGCAGTGCTGGGACTGATACTACCAACAAGGCTAGCATAGAGGCCACCGGCCAACCCTGCGAAGAAATTCGATATCACAAAGGATAGAACTTTGCCGGCAAAGGTGTTCACCCCTACCGCCTCAGCTAGGACTTCATTGTTCCGGATCGCCATGAAGCTGAGCCCCAGGAGCGAATAGACCAGCCGGTGCATGACCAGGAGGGTGAGCAGTAAGAAAGCCAGCACAAGATAGTATTGGGCAGTCATTGTTTGAAAGCCAATGCTTCCGATCCATGGAATAGGAATCGGGTCCGGCAGGGGAATCCCCACCACGCCGGAATATCCTCCTGTAAGTTGAATCCAATTGCCTGCCACAATAGTAACGATTACCCCGAAACAAAGCGTGGCAATGGCAAAATACGAACCACGGGTGCGCAGGGTGGGCAACCCGATGAGAAAGCCCACCAGGGCCGCGAGCAGCGCGGACACGGGCAGGGCTAGCCAGAAAGAGACGCCGCTCTTCGTCATCAAGGCCACTCCGTAGGACCCAATTCCGAAAAAGCCCGCGTGGGCCAGAGAGGCTTGCCCGGTGTACCCCAAGATTAGGTTGAGACTGAGCGTGCAGATGGAAAAGAGGCACCCATAAATTACGATCTGGAACGTGTACCGATCTGTAATCAGAACGGGCGCAGCCAGAGCCAAGACCAGCAGCACCACGTAGAGCCATTTCTCGCGGAGGAAGGTCTGCACGGCCATCAGCTCACCTCCCTGCCGAATAGACCAGTGGGTCTGATGGCCAAGATCAGAATCAGAGCGCCGAACGCATACACATCCTTATAGGCCGCGGAGAGATATCCGCCTCCGAGCGCCTCCAGGAGCCCCAGGATGTATCCCCCGAGGATCGCGCCCGGAATGCTGCCCAATCCTCCCAGAATCACGATGATAAAGGCCTTCATCCCCAGGAGAGCGCCCATAGTAGGTGAGATCATGAAGATCGGCGCTACCAGGCACGCTGCCAGGGCCGCCGAGGCTGTGGAAATGGCAAAAGTGATGGCTGAGACCCGGTTCACGTTGATTCCGACGAGCGCCGCGCCTTCTGGGTTTTGGGCCACTGCTTCAATGGTCATGCCGGTCGTGGTCTTCTTAATGAAGATCTGGAAGAGAACGATCAGAAGGATCGCGGCCACGATGACGAGGAGTCGTTGGTAAGTCATGGTAATTCCCAACAACTCTGTGATGCCGGGGTACGGATTGTCGATCCGTTGTCCCTGGGGGCCCCAGAGCGCGATCACGCCGTTTTCCAGGATTACCAGGGCACCTACCGCGGCAATAAACGAATTGATGTGGGGCTTGTCCCGCAAAGGCCGATAAACGAGCCTTTCAACTACTATGCCGACTATGGCCAGGAGAATCATGGACATGATTACGGCCGGCCAGAAACCGAACCCGTACAAGGTCATGAAGAAGAAACAGAGGTATGCGCCCAACATGTACAGATGGCCGTGGGCAAAGTTCGGGATGTGCAGGATCCCGAAGACCAGAGTCAGCCCCAATGCCACAATGGCATAGGTGCTGCCCAACATAACCCCATTGAATACTTGTTGCAGAAAAAGTTGCATAGGTTCCCGTCCATCAAACTTTCAGCGGATTGCAGAAAAAGCCGCGCGCGTCCTGGGCGCGTTTCGGATGTCAGTTCCGTGCAATGCTACAACCGCTACACGCGCCCGCTATTACGTCCGCGTCGGAATCGAACTAAGAGCCCCCGCCCTTGCAAGAGCGGGGGCCAGGCACGTTCCTATTGATCTTTTTCGAATTTCAGGAATTCTGCCGTCGCTCCCTGGGGTAGTTCCACGTTCATGTCGGTCAAGAACTTTTTGAGCTCTTCCGGCGTTTTGAACCACCAGTACCAGGATTGTACCGGGCTGTACTTCGCGTCCTTAATGGTCTGTACTGCTCCCGCGATCTGCAGTCGGCCTCCAGGCGTAATTCCGAAGTACTCCACCGGGTATTTGTCTCCCCGAAGTGGAAAGGCCTTGGGGAATGCAGCGCGAATAGCTACAGGGTCATCAACTGTTCCGGCCGCGACCATGGCCTTGGCCAGCGCGTGCATGGCGGTATAGTTCAGCGAAACTTCCCATGTGAGCATGCGCTTGTACAGGCTCGTGTACTTCTTTTCAAAAGCCGGCGTGGCAGGAAATGGGACCTGCCCCACAGCGGCCACTCCGATAGTGCCGTTCATCAACTGCGTGCCCTTAAGGATCTTAGCCATGTAATCCATCTTCGCCTGGTCGATCAGAATGAACGCGCCCTTGTAACCCAAGCCGCGGGCCTGCTCGACCACGAGTGCCGTAGAGGCAGACGGGCCCCCAATGAGGAGAACATCCGGCTTTGTGGCCAGAGCCGCGGTCAACTGCGCGGAGAAGTCGGTCTCGGCATAGTAATTGGCAGGCTTGTCCTCGGTGATCTGTCCGCCCTTGGACAGCCAATGCTCCTTAAAAGCGGCTCGCCACTCATCGCCGTACGCGCCGAGGGTAACGACCATGGCTGCTTTGCGGTATCCCGCTTTCCACGCGACGTCCGCCATGCTCCTCACGTAAATGGTGAAGGGAGGAGGAGGAGCGACCACCAGCTTGTTGCCCATCTCGATCATCTTAGGCGTGCTGGTATACGCCATGATAAGAAATTCGTTGCCTTTTTCTTCGTTGATCTTCGCCATCGCGGCCAGAGTGTTGAACACCGGATTATACACGGCCGGGGCCTTGTACTGATCCCGCAGCCTGCGGCAGTTATTGACGGCCTGTGTCGGGTCGATCATGTCATCGAGCTTCACCAGCTTGAGGACGTGTTTCTGGCCCTTAACCGTAATTCCGCCCGCTGCGTTGATCTCATTGATGGCCATGTCTATGCCGTTTACGCAGTCCTGACCGTATTCCGCGGCCACACCGCTGATCGGCCCCGTAAATCCGATCACCACTTCTTTGGCCGCTTGTGCTGAGGCCTCAGCCGCAGGCCACGCGGCAATAAGAAAGACCGCCAACGACAACACTACGCCCGCAAATCCTTTCCAGCGCCTCATCTCTTTGCCCTCCTTGTATGATTGATCAAAGGGTTGTTGCCTCATTCCTGCGGCTTGTAACGTTGGTCAGGCTGAAAATAGCGGCGGATGCACCCAGGCCTCGGTCATTGCGTTCCGCTTCAGGCATCAAAGTGAGCTCATCTTTGCTCCATCTCGTTCTCTTTCTTCTTTGATTTCATAACTCGAAGATCACGCTCATGTTCTTGGCGCGCGAGCTTTCGGAAGAGATGGTAGAAGAATACGCTCATAATTTCTCTCGCCTGCACACCCAGTTGAAGGAGTTCCGTGGAGGAAAGCTTTTCCCCGACGGCTCGCATAAAGTAACTCTGGGCCATGACGACGATTTGCAGGAATGCATCGCGATAGTGCTTGAGCGCCTCCGGGTCAAAGCCATCCTTGGGCCCCAATCCAATCCTGTCCATGTCCACAACGACCCTACCCAACGTGACGTCATCGTGAGAGTAGATCTTCCGGCCGTCGCGAATCTCCGGCGTTATTATCCCCCATTCCTCCATCTTTGCCAGCCATCGGCGGCCAAGGCCTGTTTCCTTGCGAAAAGCCTCTTCACCTACGATCTCCGTGGGAAGAAGCTGATCCACGGGGCGAAAATAGTCCGTGTGAAGCTGAAGGAACGATTCGCGTTCCGGTGAACCCTTCTTGTACTTGAGGACCCTTTTGATTACCGAGAGTGGAAGAAAACGGTGATCTTGGAACTCTTTGATGAGCCGGATGCGCTCGACATAGCTGTCGCCGTAGTCCGCAACGTTCTTTCCCAGTTTCCTGGGTCGCGGGAGGAGCCCCTCGCGTATGTAGTAGTGGATAGTCTCTTTGGACACCTGGGTCCGTTTAACCAGCTCACTGATCTTCACTGGACCGCTCCAGAGAAATCCTTCGTTTCTCACTTCTTGTTAAGGCAGGGCCTGCGTTCTTGGGTTTGCAGGCTGGTGTTATTCGAGAAGGTCGCGGCTTCGGTGATTCGTGCATTCATAGACCATAGGTCTGCGGCTGTCAAAGGAAAACTGCTCTTGCCGTATAGCATACTGATATTGTGCCATTTTTTCATGAAGCATGGAGTAATGCTCCTCACGATGCGCACTCGGAAAATACTTCGGGAAAGAGTTTTCGGACTCCGCGAGCCTCCACACTCCAATCAGGGGGAGGACCAATACTGAGTGGCGATGAGATCGTCAGTGAGGAAGGCCACGCCGGTTACCAGAAATAACGTCTCTTTGGCGACGAGATGGAAATTCTAAAGGATGTAGCCGTTGGGCCCTTCTTCGTCATTCCCGCGAACGCGGGAATCCAGAAGCTCAGCAGGCGGACCGTGGAAAACCTCGTACCGAGCCTCCAAGACTAGATTCCTGGGCCTGCCCCGGACTGCGATCCGGGGTCTGCAGGAATGACGGGGCCTCGCGGCTGCAAATCGGACAGGAATTTCAGCAATCACTATAACTATTGGCGCCGGCTTCGCAGCATGGCCGCAAGATGCTCATACGACGATTTGAACAGCTTGCGATCTCCGTGCTCGATTGCTTTAGCAGATCTAGAACTTCATGCCGGGGAGGTTCAGCGATGCGGTATTGCCGCCGTCCACCGGCAGTGCCTGGCCTGTAATGTAACTGGCTTCATCGCTGGCCAGAAACAGGATTGCGCACGCCACCTCCTCTGGGTGTCCGTAGCGCCTCAATTCACAGCGATAACCCAATTTGCCTTCCTTACCTGATTGACGGGCATAATCAAAGACAGGTTTGGTCATGTTTGTCTCGA
The DNA here is from genome assembly GCA_049323095.1 of Thermodesulfobacteriota bacterium. Taxonomy (GTDB): domain Bacteria; phylum Desulfobacterota; class Desulfomonilia; order Desulfomonilales; family Desulfomonilaceae; genus VGSG01. The sequence continues at coordinate 42,296 of JBMOME010000252.1, read as the reverse complement.
TGAGACCTGGACAGACTGCGTTCACGCGCACATTGTATGCGCCCAAGTCACAAGCCGATGTTTGAGTAAAATTGATCAGGGCAGCTTTGCTCGCGCTATAAGCATTGCCTCCCGCGCCGGACCGAATTCCGGCCACGGACGCGGTATTGACGATCGCACCGGACTTGCGCTCTTGCATGTGTGCGGCCACGTACTTTGTTCCGAATACCGCGCCCAAGAGATTCACATTGAGCACTCTGCCCCAGTCTTCTGCGTCTTGGTTCTCCAAGGTCGCCATGTCTCCTGTAATGCCGGCATTGTTACACAGAACGTCCACTCGAGCATATGTCTTGATCGCAAGATCGATAAGCTCTTTCACTTCTTGCTCAACTGCTACATTTGTTGCTTTGGAAACAGCCTCGCCGCCTGCTTCTCTGACGAGATCCAAGGTCTCATGCAAGCCGGCTTCATGCAAATCAGCCAGGACCAGTTTCGCTCCCTCACGAGAGAAAAGTATTGCCGTGGCTCGACCGATTCCTCCGGCCGCTCCTGTGATCACAGCCACTTTCCCCTGCAAACGCCCACCATCTGTCATAGTCAACTCCTCTTTTGGACCCTTATGGGACCCATTGTCAGATTTCTCCTCGCGCCAAATCATCTTCAACGGGTTCCAGATAGAGTTCGACGGCCTCCTGAATATTTATCAGAGCTTCTTCAGCGGTCTCGCCTTCGCTTATGCACCCGGGTAGCGACGGGACATAGACCGTAGAGCCCCCTTCATCGCTTGCTTCCAAAACTACCTTGAGACGCATAGATCAGGCTCCTTTTGCGTTCATAAGGGATCTGCAAGTAATTATACAGTTGTTTCGATGTCCAACAACAGTTCTCACTTGCGTCAGTCAGCCCTGCTATACGGTTTCGATACGATCCGCCAGCCCAAATCAGCCAAGAACCGCGTCTGATCTCCATAGGTTTTCGCACTTGCGGAACTGGCGATTCCATCCAGACCTCGTTTGTAAACACCCTGCACGATAGCGGCCAGGCGAAATACACCAAAAGCCAAGAAAAAGGCCCAGTCGCGGATCTCGTCTCGGCCTGTTCGGCGACAGTATGCCGCGACATATTCCGATTCAGAGGGAATTCCCAGAAGATCAAGATCGACATCCCCGTAGCCGGACCGGCGACCGGGCGCCGAAGGAAAATGGTAGACCAAACAGTTGTATGCCAAGTCCGCAAGCGGATGGCCGAGCGTAGACAATTCCCAATCGAGAATTGCGATGACACGGGGTTCGTTCGGATGGATGATTAGATTCTCGAGGCGATAATCTCCGTGAACAATTGTCGTACTGTCATCGGCCGGAATATGTTCGGACAACCATTGAGTCAAATTCTCCATGCTTTCGATTTGATCGGTCTTTGAGGCTTCATACTGCTTTGCCCATCGGCTCACTTGCCGAGCCATATAGTTGCCGGGCTTTCCGTAATCCGCGAGTCCCGCTGCGTTCCAATCCACCTGATGAACTTTTGCTAGAGTGTCATTCATCGCGTCGAAGATGGCAGCACGCTCTCCCGGGTCCGAGACCTCGGGCGCGGTCGGGTCACGAAAGATACGGCCATTTACCCTTTCCATAATATAAAAGGGCGTGCCCACAATAGAGTCGTCCTGGCACAGCAGATACGGCCGAGGAACCGGTACGCCCGTCTCACTAAGAGCTTTGAGGATACGGTATTCGCGGTCGACCGCGTGAGCCGAGGGGAGCAATTTCCCAGGCGGCTTTTTGCGGAGAACATACTCCTTTTCGTTGCCGGAAATCAGGTACGTGGGATTCGACTGCCCGGACCCGAACTGCCGAACCGTTATGCTCCTCGGAAAATCTTCAAGCTGTTGCCTTAGATATTCTGCAAGCAGCCCTTCGTCGAATCGATGGACTTGTCTGACCTGAATGATTTCTTCGCCAATGTTCATGAGTGCTTCTTGAGCTCCAGTCTGGTGATGGTTTCCATGTGCACCTCATCCGGCCCGTCCGCCAGGCGCAGGGTACGTATGTTAGCCCAAGCAGCCGCCAGCCATGTATCCGAGGACACGCCGGCTCCGCCGTGCACCTGGATGGCTCGATCAAGGACTCTGAGCGCCACGTTCGGGGCAACGACCTTAATCATGGCGATCTCGTTACGAGCCACTTTGTTTCCTACCGTATCCATCATGTGTGCTGCCAACATGGTCAACAGCCGCGCCTGATCGATTTCTATGCGAGATTTCGCGATATCCTGGCGTACAGAACCCATCTCCGCAAGCGTTTTGCCGAATGCCACCCGCGACATGGCCCTCTTGCAGAGCTCTTCCAGAGCGCGTTCCGCAACACCGATCGTGCGCATACAATGGTGAATGCGTCCCGGACCGAGGCGCCCTTGGGCGATTTCGAAGCCTCGACCTTCACCCAGCAAAATGTTGGAGAGCGGAACGCGAACATTCTCGAATATAATGTGCGCGTGGCCGTGGGGCGCGTGATCGTAGCCGAAAACGGTGAGCGTCCTCTTGATTTTCACTCCGGGTGCATCGCTCGGTACCAGGATCATGGACTGCTGCCGATACGGCGACGCATTCGGATCGGTCTTGCCCATGAAGATGAAAAGCTTGCAGCGAGGATCTCCGCCGCCGGATGACCACCATTTGTTGCCGTTGATCACATATTCGTCGCCATCGCGAACGATGCTGGCTCGGATGTTCCTGGCATCCGACGAAGCAACATCAGGCTCCGTCATACAAAACGCGGAACGGATTTCGCCGGCCAGAAGCGGCTTGAGCCACTTCTCCTTTTGTTCTTCGTTACCGTATCGTTCAATCGTTTCCATGTTGCCCGTGTCGGGCGCAGAGCAATTGAAGACTTCAGGCGCCATGGGCGAACGACCCATGATTTCGCACAGGGGCGCATATTCGTAGTTGGTCAATCCCGCGCCATATTTGCTGTCGGGAAGGAACAAGTTCCAAAGTCCCTCTGCACGGGCCTCAACTTTGAGCTCTTCAATGAGAGGCACGGGCTGCCACCGATCTCCCTCATCAATCTGCCTGATGAATTCACGTTCATTGGGGTAGATGTACCTGTCCATGAACGCCTTGAGGCGTTGCTGAAGGTCTCTTGCTCGATCTGAGAATTCAAAGATCATCATCCATCTCCTGTTGAAACTGAAATGATAATAAGCGCCACTTATCGTGCTGCCGGTCGCAACGAACAGCTTCGTCCCGTGAAATCAAAATGTTGTCGGCCAGTTTGCCAACAGCCTTTGGCTGCGGTACCCGCCATCGTGACCTCTAGCTAGCTGCAGGAGATCGGTCAGGACCTTACGAGTATCTCTTGGATCGATCACGTCTTCCAACAAGTGGAGTCCCGCGGCCTTCCACGGTGCGCCCGCAACCCTCATCTGCTGTTCGGCCAGATCTCGCGCGGCCTTGACGTCGTCCGACTCGTCTATCTTCCTGCGATATACAACATTGGCAGCTACTTCCGGAGCCATAAAGCTTATTTCAGCGTTCGGCCAAGCCAGCACAAAATCCGCTCCCATACCCGTGCCGCACATGTTGGAGTACGCCATGCCGTAGGATTTGCGGATCACGATAGACACTTTCGGAACCGTAGATAAGGCCACGGCTTCAATGAAG
>JBMOME010000252.1:0-38649 GCA_049323095.1 Thermodesulfobacteriota bacterium | reverse complement strand
TTGCCGGGCATACGTTTTAGTTCCGCGGCTTTGCCCACGAGGAAACCAGGGGTGTCATGGAGAAAAATGAGCGGAATATTGAAAGAATCGCACAGGCAGATGAAACTACAACATTTGTCGCAGCCGTCAGGCCCCATCGCGCCGGCCGTGTGCATCGGCTGGTTGGCGATGAATCCCACGGTGTGTCCGTCGATACGCGCCAAACAGGTGATCACGCTTTTATCGAAGTCAGGCTTAAGCAGAAATATCTGCTCGTCATCCACAATGGTCTTGATGACCCGTGTCATGTCGTATCCGCGGCGAGACTCATCCGGAACGATGGAGAGCAGCCTCTCCTGTCGCGCTTCCTGGTCCTCTTCACGCGGCGGCACCACAGGAGGCAATTCCTGCCCGTTGGACGGCATATAGGAGAGAAACTCGCGCACTAGGCGGAAGCAATCTTCTTCGTCCTCGGCTATGCGATCCACCTGGCCCGTGATTTCCGCATGAATCTTCCATCCGCCCAGATCCTCGTTCTCGACCATCTCACTGGTGGCCACTTCCAGCACTCTGGGACCGGAAACCGCCATACACGAACCTTTGACCTGAACCACAAAATCCGCTAGCGCCGCCAACCACGACGGCCCCCCAAAACACTCTCCCATGATTGTGGCGATAAGCGGCACCTGACGGCATCGAATAGCCATTTCCTTTCGCATGGTCATGGAGCTCAATCCGTCGGAGCCTAGAATGTCCGGGATGCGAGCGCCTCCGCCTTCGCCCAGATGGATTATGGGGTAACCCTTTTCCGCGGCCCAACGGCTGAGCCGGTGTTCCTTGCCAACACCTACTCGGCCCCCTGTTCCGGCAAAGACCGTTGCATCGTCCGCGCTGATCGCAACTATTCGGCCGTCAATCGTCCCGAAGCCGCACACTTTTCCGTCAGCCGCGGTCTTTGATTCCATGCCAGGTATGTCCGAATGGTTGAGCAAGCCGATCTCGAAGAAGCTCCCTTGATCCAGCAAAGTCTCGATACGCTCCCGCGCGGTGCCAAGTCCCATAGAGTGTTTCCGAGCCACCTTCTCCGGACCACCCATCTCCAGAGCCTTGGCTTTCCGACGATTCAATTCTTCGATGGCTTCTTCCATTCCCATTGCCGACAGCCTCCCTCATGACCGAACTACCGCAAGTTGGTACCTCGATATAATCGCACAAAAAACCGTGCGTGTGGGCACAAAATAGTGGCGACCCCGCGAGAGTAGTTTCCTACCCACTTCCTTTCCTGCAAGTCTATCGTCCTAATTCGCGGCCGCATCAACGAATGAATAACTAGCGGGAGGCTAACAGAAGCCTAATGATTTCGCCTCATATGGTTAATAAGTGGAACTTGTGAATGAGACCGATAGACTAGAGCAAGGCAGCAAAATGAAGGAGAATTCGATGGCTTATTATCTGCATGAGGTTCCCGGAAGGTTGAGAATCAAAATTCCGGCATTAAAGAAGAACCGTAACCTGGCTTGGGAGTTGGAGACCCTCCTGAACAGCGCACCAGGGATCACGTCCGTTTCCGTTAATACTGTGACGGGAAGCGTTATCATTTACTTCGATCCCAAAGTCGTCAATTCTCGAGCCGTTCTCACATTGCTCTCACGCGAGGGATACATCGATCTTGCCAAAGCCATTCCCCACCACCAATATGTCGACACAGCTCTTTCCAATTTCGGACGAACGGCCTCCAAAGCCCTTTTGGGTCTCGTGTTGGATCGAGCGCTCCAAGGAACGCCTTTCTCGGTCCTGACCGCCCTCATCTAGGGTCGGAAGCCGTTCAAACCCCAGAGCGGATCCGTTCTCAAACGCAATTCTTCGTTTTAGTCTCTTATCCGGCCGCGAGTTCGTCCATCCTGTCTGTTCTTTCCCAGGGAGCATCAATATCCGTGCGACCGAAATGGCCGTAGGCGGCAAGCTTGCGGTAAAATCCTCCCTTGGTGAGCGACGGGAGTCTTAGCAGGTCAAATTGCCGTACAATGCCACCCAACGTGAAGTCAAAGTGTTCCCTTACGAGCGCGACAATACGCTCTTCGGGGATTGTCGCGGTTCCCATCGTTTCCACTTGAACGCTGGCCGGCCCCAGCATTCCCATGGTGTAGCTGAGCTGCACCTCGCATCGTTCTGCAAGTCCCGCTGCGACAACGTTTTTTGCGGCATAGCGCGCGGCATACGCGCCCACTCTGTCTATTCTCAAGGGGTCCTTTCCACTGAGCGCGGACCCGCTGTTTCGTGAAAATCCCCCGTACGTGTCAATGGCATTCTTCCTGCCTGTAAGCCCCGAATGGACCGCAGGACCACCCAGTTTGAGGGGTCCGCCGGGATTGACAAAGATTCTTGTCTCGGTATCAGGCCTGAGTTCCTCATTCCTGAAGGCTTGATTAACAACCGATTCTAAAATATCGTTCCTCAATCGCTCCGGCTTGGGGAAGCTCCGATCCGTCTGACTCGTATTAATGGTAATGCTGTGTATCCGCGACGGCCGATGATCCTTGAATTCCACGGCAACTTGCGAGGTTCCATCCGGGGCAAGGTAAGGCAGAATACCGTCGAGCCTCACCTGGGACAGGCGCTTTGACAGCTTGTGGGCAAGAGAAATGGGAAGGGGCATCAATTCAGGGGTATGATTGCAGGCAAATCCGAAAACCGTGACCTGGTCACTGATCGGAATGTCGCCAAGGTCTTCCCGGCATAGATTTTCCTGACCGACGCCGCGGTCTTCCGGAGCCATTTCTTTCAGGCTCGTGAGGATACTACAGGTTTTGAAATTGAATTCATGGTCAACGTAGCCGATCCGCCTGATAACTTTGCGAGCAACGTTGGGGAAGTCTACCTTAACCGGTGAGCCGAACCTTGCGGCGATGAAGACCACCGAAAGTGATACGGCGCACTCGGCAGTGACCCTGGCGCAGAAGTCCTGTTCCAGGAACCGGTCAATGACAGCGTCACTGATTTGGTCGCAAAGCTTGTCAGGGTGACCTTCCGTCACCGATTCGGATGTGTGGATAAAGTCTCTCTTCATGCCCGATTCCCCTGCTTTGGATTCTTTGTGGCCTCGCAAACGAGCAACGGGAACAGCGCTGACGCTCCTGCAACGAGGCCGTCCATCGCTGTCAGCGGAGTGAGGCCGAGGAGTGTGCGCAGCGGAGGAAAGAACTGGGCAGCTAATTGCAGCCCCAGAGAGGTAACGACCGCCATGTTTAGGTAATTGTTTGGAGCGCGATATTCATTGTCAAAGATACTGCGCGTCTCAGAGCGGCAGGTTAGGGCGTGAACGATTTGCGCACTTGTGAGGCTTTGAAATGCAAGTGTGGCAGCGTGGGCTCCCATGCCGTATCGGGCAATTCCATATCCATATGCAGCGAGAGACGAACCGGTAATCAAAGTCGATTCAAAGGCCAGCCGCCGAAAATCCTCCGCCTTCACAATAGGTTCCTCAGGATCGCGGGGCGGACTATTCATCACGTCCGGTTCCGGAGGGTCCAACGCAAGAGAGAGTCCGGGGAATATGTCTGAGATGAGATTGATCCATAGAAGCTGCATCGCGTTGAGCGGACTTCCAAGGCCCAATGCGCCGGCAAGGAACATCATTTCAATCTCGCTGAAGTTGGTAGCAAGCAGGTAATGGAGCGTCTTTCTGATATTACGGTATATGGTCCTGCCGTCACTAATGGCAATGGTGAGCGTCTCGAGGTTGTCTTCTTCCAAAACTACTTCTGCCACTTGCCGCGCAACGTCCGTTCCTCCTTGTCCCATCGCAATGCCCACATCCGCAGCTTTCAAGGCCGGGCCGTCGTTGATCCCGTCCCCGGTCATGGCGACGACTTTGCCGTCACTCTGGAGAGCTCGGACGATCTGCAGCTTGTGGGAAGGGCTGACGCGCGAAAACACCTGTGCTTTGCTGCACAAAGCCCTCAGTACCTCAGGATCGGTGTTGGTGAGGTGGGTGGAGTCCAGGACCTTGAGAGGGCGGCCGGGGCTCAGACTCAGGGCTCTGCCAACCGCCTCCGCGGTCAAGCTTTGGTCGCCTGTTATCATTACTGTTTCCAGCCCGGCTTGATGAAATACCTTGATGGATTCCTTGACCCCTCCCCTTATGGGATCAGCCATTCCTACAAGACCGAGCCACGTGAAACCGTTGCCATCCACTTGAGTCCCGTCTCCGTTGCGGCGGGCAAAACCGACACCCAGAATCCGCAAGGCGTCGCCGCTCATCGACGCGTTCTCTTCCTCAATAAGCTCCCGGGCCTCTTCGGCCAATGGGATCTTGACTCCGTCATCAATAAAGCTGCCGCACTTGGCAAGGACCTCCAGAGGACTTCCTTTCAGGCACACGAGCGTGTCGCCTTCCGGCGCTTGGTGCAACGTCGTCATGAATTGCCTGTCGTCAGACCGGTACTCGGTTTGAATACGAGGATATCGGGACCGCAGTTCCTGCACATCAGCCCCTGTACCTAGGGCCAAGTGAATGAGCGCGTTTTCCGTAGCAGTCCCATGAATCACGTAGGACCCGTTGTTACTTGTGACCTCACTTTCGTTGCACAGGACGCAGACTTCTATAAGCTTCCGGACCTCCTCTGTGGATCGGGGATCCACCGTCCCGTCGTCCGAGAGAAGATATCCTTTACTCACCGTGATTCTCCGAGTTCCCAGAGAAAGCCTCAGGACCGACATTTGATTGAGCGTGACCGTCCCAGTCTTGTCAAAACAGATCGTCTGCAACGCTCCCATCGTGCAGACTGCTGATAGGTTCCGTATGAGGACCTTATGTCTCCTCATGTTCTCGACGCCAAGAGCCAGGGTGGTCGTTGCGACGGCCGGCAAACCCTCCGGCACGGCAGCCACCGCCAGAGAGATGGCCGTTCGCAGCATCTGCAGGAATCCATTGCCCCGCAGGAGCCCGATAAAGAACACGAGACCGCATACCGCGGCCGAGAGGAGAACGAGTTGGTTGCCAATGGTGTCAAGTTGTCTCTCTATAGGGGTTTTCGGGGATTCGGACTCGAGAACCAGCGCTTGGATCGCCCCGATCTCGGTGTGGATGCCGGTGGCCACCACAATGGCCAAACCCTGACCTCCCGTCACGAGAGTCCCGGCAAAAACCATGTTGAAGCGATCCGCCAGAGCCACGTTGGCACCTTCTATCGGTTCAAAGGTCTTGATGACGGGCATACTCTCGCCGGTCAGGATCGATTCATCAACGGTAAGGTGAGCTGCTTCAATGATGCGCGCGTCTGCTGATATGTACGCGCCCGGTCGGAGCACCAGAATATCCCCCACCACCACCTGTTGCGCAGAGACTTCAACGAGAAGGGATTCCCGGATCACGAAAGCAGACGGCCGAACAAGATGTCTGAGCGCTTGTATGATTTGCTCCGCGCGGCTCTCCGTCACATATCCTATAACCGCATTGATGCCGACCACGGCCGCTATCACAGCAGCATCAGCCAGGCCGCCGGTCAAAATGGACAATCCTGCCGCCAAGCCCAGAAGATACACTGGAAGTGATTTGAACTGATCGATGAAGATGCCGAGACGTGACCGGGTCTCGGGTTCAGGGAAGACGTTCGCTCCGTAGTTGCAGCGCATTCTCTCCACCGCATCTGGTGAGAGACCGCGAGCTGCCGATGTCCCGAGAATCGCGAGAACGTTCTCCCGATCTATTGCTTGCCAGCTTTCCGGCCGCACTCTCCCCAGAGAGTCGGCGAGGGTGCCGTCTGTAGCTCTGCGGAGCTTATGTTGTGCCGGTCTTCGCGTCTTATCAACGTCCCCGGTCTCGGTATGCGAGGACTGTTGATGGTATTCTAACACTACCTGTTCGACGAGTACGGCGATCATGCGAAGATTGCAGGATTCGTCGAAGAGAAGCAATGCGTTTCCGGTCAGGACGCTGGCAGAAACAGAGGTGATTACTTGGTGCCTGAGTAGCTCCATTTCCAAACGAGCTTTCAGGGCTGTGCATCGGTACAGGCCCTTAATGCGGAAACGCACCCTCCCCTTAATTGCTGTGTGAATTTCTCTCACCAACTGAGTGTGCCTCGAAATTCTCGTCTACGAGTCCGGAGAGGCAAGAACTCTCTGCAGAAGGGCGCACTACACCTTTTTCCATCCCGCACCCATTGTCGCCGCCACGGCTCGCGCTTCTCGTTTGCGAAGTGACTCGCTGACTATCTACTCGCCTGCTCCAAGATCATCCATCTCGACAGCAAGATTTTCGCCTTCATCAAAAGCTTCGACTTGAGCGCCCGAGTAGACTCCAAGCGCGTAATAGAAGGCTGTGTACCAAGCGGGAATCGTCAGGTTCCCCCGAGCAATCTGCCACAACCCTGAGACCACCAGGCTCAGGAAAATGAGACTCGATATGTCGAGTTCTCCCCCGGTCATCTTTTTCAGACTGCGGTTGTACTGTTGAAACGTTCGTGCGACCTCTTGCAAGAGAGATCTCCGCCGACCCGTCGCACGTTTGAGCGAAAAGAGCCCCTCGTGACGCGCGAAACCTGCAATATTCTCAGCTTCACAATCGTGGACCACGAGGACACCGCCGGTATAGAGATTTGTCGTGACCGCCTCCACTCCCGGGCAATTCGACAAGCGGTCCGACAAATCCGCAAAATAGGACTCGTCCCCCTTTTTCAAAGGGATCTTGATCCTCAGCCTGCCGCGGATTGCGTGCGAAACAAGAGCTTCCGGGACGGTCTGCGGCGTCCGCGAGATGCCAAAATCTTCCTGGCCCCTACTACTCTTTTGCTTCGGCAAGCTCGGCTTTGACCTCGGATTTCGCTTCTTCAACCAGGTCCTCCGTCACTTCCATGACCTCCGCGACCACTTCGCGTCCTTTCTCGTAAAGCACAAAGCCGCCTTTCAGCGCCGCCTTGAGCAACGGTCGAGCGGCTGCCGCAATCATGGGAATGACCACCGGAGCAACCAGCAACCCCACACCGATTGCCACCCCCGTCCAGATATCAGCCTTCGGTCTGTAATCCCAAATTGCCATTGGTCCCTCCTATCCGTAGGCATTCTATTCCGGATGTATTTTGCTCGACCTGCGTTAGAATGGAGTGAGATTACAGTTAAAAATGACGGGTAGTTTTTCCGATCGAATCACCGGCTGGTGTTGGCGTGAGCCTGGCCGTACGCCAAGACAAGGGGGAGGAATAAGTCAAGGCGCTTACGAATTGGAGTCCTAACTTAGTTCTTTCAGTGAAAGTTGATGTTCTTCAGCCCCACACTACCCGCGAGGGCCGCGAATTTGCTTTCGGATCGGGGAGCTCGTCTGAGGCATGTTCGTTCGGCAAGGTGACATTCGGCAGGAAGTCCTCAAGCGAGTCCTGTTCGGTCACTTCTGCAGCGATCCGACGAATGCGTGGGAGCATACTCATGAAGCAGTCAAGCACCCGAGGATCGAAATGAGTGCCTCTGTCACGGAGCATGATCGCGAGGGCCTTATCTTCCGGGAAGGCGGCTTTGTACGGTCGTTCATTGACCAGAGCATCGTACACATCCGCGACCGCGACGATCCGAGCACTTTCCGGAATGGCTTCTCCCGTAAGCCCTTCCGGATACCCTCGACCATCCCAGCGTTCGTGATGGGACAGGGCAATTTCCTTGGCTAGCTTGAGCACCGGGATGTCCGATCTTCCGAGGATACGAGCGCCGATCCGCGTGTGCTCTTTCATAGTTTTCCATTCGTCGGCATTCAGGCTCCCGGGCTTGCGTAGGATACGATCGGGAATTCCTATCTTGCCAATGTCGTGCATGGCCGCTGCCAGTTGGATGTCCGCGACGGCTTCGGCGGTCCAGCCAAGAGTCTTCGCCATCTCTGCCGAGTACAGCCCGATGCGCCGAATGTGCGCGCCGGTCTCAATGTCGCGGAATTCCATGGCGGACATAAGCCTCATCACGATCTCGTACTCCCGCTCCCTGATCCTCGCAGTGCGGGCCATAACTTCATGCTCCAGCGACTGCTCGTATTGGCGGCTCAAGAGGAGTAGGCGACGTCGTTCCAGGGCTCCCGCGGCGGAGATAATCAGTTCGTTGCGTTCAAATGGCTTGGTTATGTACCCGTATGCTCCGTTCTTCACCGCGCTGAGTCCAGTGCCGTTGTCGTTGACACCTGTCACCATGATCATCGCCACGTCGGGGTACTGGTCCTTTACGCGGCTGAGCAGCTCGATTCCCGAGATGCCGGGCATCATGATGTCGCTCACCACGAGATCCCAATGATCCTGCGAAAGCAATTCCAGCGCCTGCTCTCCACTTGCAGCCACCGCGCAGGAATACCCCTCTGCACTGAGATAGAGACGAAGAATTCGTCCGATGTCCGGTTCGTCATCCACTATGAGTATTTTGGCTACTGACTCAACATGCATAGCTCGTTGGTTCCTTCGCACTTAATAGGACACCCTCCGACGTCACGACTACCCTGTTTCACGCCGCGAAGGCCCGTTTCCTCGGCCGCGAATCAACGTGTCCGCATGAGTGTGACTTATGTGAAACAGCCCATCTGGTTCGGCATCGTCAGCCGGGTGGCGTATTTGTTCATCAGGCGTTTGCTCGGGGTCGGCCCCGAGCTGCTCGGCGCGTAGTTTGCAGAGCACGCTTGCCTGCAACGGCTCTGTGTGTTCTCTCTTCTTCATGCATCCATAGATTCTTTCCCAGGTAAGATCCTCGATCATGACCAGCGCGTATCGCGAGGAGCACACCTTCACGGAACGCAGATGGATTCTGCACCAGATTCGCTTCTTTTCGAAGCGCAGAATGGCCTCTGCCACCTGGGGTCTTCTTTCCTCCCAGACTCGTTCCATCAGCGTGACCGCTCTGTGCGCCAGAATCGCAGCCTGGTCTGTGTCTTTGGGAGCCAGAAAGAGATCCACGAAGCGTCTTCCTCGAAAATAATCGGGGCTTGGGTTGAGGTTTCGGCAGAATTCATTTGCGAAAATCACATGGTGGAGCTGGTCCACAACCATGACGGAGAGCGGCAGGGCATCCAACAACATACCCATGGGCGTGGATCCGATGCCTCGCGGATCGAAACACGCCGCATCTTCGCTCTCCTTCTTGGACGGACGATCGAAATCTATGCTTTGGGTCGGGCCGCCACCTACTCCGGACGACTTGCGGCCAGCTCGGTGCCGGCTCGTTCTTGAGGACTGAACACCTTGCGTGTTCGGCATAACAGTCTCCCTTCAGCTTTTCGCCGCACAAACGTAGGGTGAGCCCGGAATCATTTGCACGCGACATGAGTCCTCGTGAGCGTGACATTCGTCTATTCGCGCAGTCCGGAGTTCCAGCACCTGCGCCTCGCCGTAGCGTCCTTGTTTCCGGTAGACACTTGAAAGGTCCCGGAGCAAATTTGATACCCGCCGGCCGTCCCAGCCGGTGCTCTGCGCCAAGACGTCCAACGCCCGTTCGTAATACGAACCCGCTGCCACGTAATCGCCGTCAACTTTGGAGAGCTCAGCTGCGAGGAGCAGATTCGCCGCGTGACTGAAATGATCCTGGCCTGAACTCCGATCAGCGGGATTCTCATGGAAGGCGAAAACCATTCCGAGAAGTTCGCCCCGGGCATCCTCGAACGGAATGACGCTGCTCTCGATCGGGATCTCCGACTGATCTCTGGCAACGAGCAGGTAATCGGCAAGACACAGCGCCTCGTTACAGTAGGGTGAGGCCAACATCATATGTTTGACCGACTCTCCTGTTGACGGATCCTTGAGAACGTAGACTTCGCTGACGTGTCGTCCCACGGCCTGATATTGGTTCCATCCGGTCAGAGTTTCTGCCAGGGGATTGGTTTGCTGGATAACACCCTCTTCATCAGTGAGTATCATTGCTCCCCCGATCCCTTTCATGATCCGGGAGAAGCGTATGGCAGCCTCCTTGGCCCTTTTGTCACGGTGATGCTTGTGCAGCGCCACCTCGATGGTGGTGCGCAGTTCCGCTTCCGAAAAGGGTTTCACCAAATATCCGAAGGGCTCGGAGGTCTTGGCCCGTTGCAGGGTCGGCTCATCTGAGTAGGCGGTGAGGAAGACGATCGGTATATCGTACAGCCTGTGAATGCATTGTGACGCTTCGACGCCGTCTACGCTGCCCGCGAGCTTGATGTCCATCAACACGAGATCCGGCCTGAGTGAGGCTGCCTTTTCGATTGCTTCCTCGCCGTAAGCGCAAATTCCTGCCACCACATAGCTCTGAGCGATCAGGTGGCTCTCCAATTCCAAAGCAACCACCACTTCATCCTCAACGATGAGTATTCTTTCCGCTGTCATTCCAGGCCTCCTCGCACTTGATTTCGATCTTTGAATTCAATCCTGAAGCAGGTTCCGTTTTGAGTGTGCACATCGAGACTGCCCCCCAACTGGACTTCGGCCAGATTCATCACGAGCTTCAGGCCCAGCGAAGAAGTGCTCCTCCAGTCAAAATCCGCGGGCAAACCGCGGCCGTTATCGGAGACAGCCATGCGGTACACACCCTCATTGTCGCAGTGAAACTCGATGCGTACTTCACCGCACTCGTCCGCCACGAAAGCGTGCTTGAGACAGTTGGTAATGAGTTCGTTGATAATGAGACTGCACGGCAGGGCCATGCCTACCGGCAAGAAGATGCGGTCCACGCAGGCATGAATAGTTACCGTGGCAGCCTCGGTAAAATGGGCCTTCAGTAGTGCCCGGCTGAGATTACCGATATATTCGGAGAAATCGATCCGGGAAAGATCTCGCGACTTGTACAACTGCTCATGGATCAAGGCCATTGACCTTATGCGGCTCTGGCTGTCAATGAGTGCGAGGCGAACAGGTTGGTCGGTTACCCGCTCGCACTGAAGCGCAAGGAGACTTGATATAATTTGAAGATTGTTCTTCACCCGGTGGTGGATTTCGCTCAGGAGAGCTTCCTTCTCTCTCAGGGAAGCGCTGATGCGTTCTTCATTCCGCTCCCTTTGAACTATCTCCATCTGCAAGCATTGGTTGGCCGTCCTGAGCTTTGCAGTCCGCTCGGCCACTCGTCGCTCGAGTTCCGCGCGGGCCTCTCTCAACGCGCTCTCCGCGCGCTGTCGGGTTTCAATTTCAGCCTTGAGGCGCTCATTGGCCCGCTGGAGCGCTTTGCGCCTCACCCGTTCCTCTTCGTAGAGCCGAGCCATATCCTCCGCATATCTGAGGCTCTGCTGCATAAGCAGTGGGGTGTCTGATTCCACTCCAATATGCTGATTCGCGACGCCGGCGATCATTCTGGTCTCCTGTGATCCGCTTAGTTGCTTTCTTTGTTCAATATTCGGCATGTCTTTCGGTCTCAAAGGTCACGTTGCCTGAATCCCCCGAGCGCAAAACTGGATAGAGAGCCGGCGTATATTGGCGGAGGAGCCATGATCGCGAGTGCGAGAGAGAAGATCGAAATGTTGCCGAATCCCACTATCATCATGGGATGCCCCCTTCTTAGGCTGATGTAGCCGGGAGCAAAGGTCATTACGCTGTTTCGCGCGAGGTCGGTCGTCTGCTTATTTTCTGTCATCCAGAGCTAGAGCAATTGCCGTGCCATGGGAGGAATTTGGCGTTTTCGTGGCATCTAACCATGTCATTTCAATATGTTATCAGTTAGGTCAGCGGTCTGGGGGAGGAACGGGATGCCATGCTAACGGGTCAATGCACAATAATTGGACATGTCCAATAATACACACAATTTCATAGCGTTAAGCGTAGTCGAGTGGATGAGGTCGGTTTTGGCGGGTTTCTATGTGGTTATTTTTTGGTCAGACAGGTCACCCTACGGCAAAAGGTGTGTGAAAAATGAACATGCCCCTAGCGCCTACTCCGCAATCTCCAGCGCCCTTATATAATGATTGAGCGAATTCCTCGATATGTCCAGGAGAGCAGCGGCTGCAACCCGATTGCCGCCGGTGCGACGCAGCGCTTCAATGACCAGCGCCCGCTTTAAGTCCGCGGTCACGTCGTTGAGAGAACGACCTTCCGGAAACTCTGCGCTGAATTTCCACGCCTGCTCGGCTTCGCCCAAGCCGAGTTCTGCTACGGTTATTTTGCCTCCGCCCGAAAGAATTAGAGCGCGTTCGACCACGTTTCGCAGCTCTCTCACGTTGCCCGGCCAATCGTACGCCGCGAGCGCGTCCATTGCTCTAGGTTCGAAATCCACAGGCGCGTTCAGGCGTATCTCTTTCTGCAACTCCGAGACAAGGAATTCCACGAGAACAGGGATATCTTCGCTTCTCTCTCTCAGAGGAGGGATCGCTATAGTGAGGACATTGATTCGATAAAAGAGATCACGGCGGAATCTGCCCCCTGCCACCTCATTTTCCAGGTCCTTGTTGGTCGCGGTTATAAGGCGCGCGTTCACGGAGATGCTCTTTTCGCCGCCAACGCGAGTGAACGTGCGGGTGTCGAGGAATGTGAGCAGCTTGGCTTGCAGGCTTTCAGAGAGCTCGCCGATCTCGTTGAGGAAGAGTGTTCCTCCTTCAGCCAGTTCCAGCAGGCCTCTTTTGCGCCCCCGGGCCCCAGTGAAAGCGCCCGGTTCGTATCCGAAGAGCTCGGATTCCGCCAACTCCCTCGCCACTGAAGCTGCATTGATGGTAAAGAAAGGGCCCCGCGAGCGGTCTGAATGGTCATGGATGAACCGCGCCAGAAAATCCTTGCCGCATCCGCTCTCGCCCAGGAGCAGAACGATGCTGCCTCGGGACGCAGCCAGAAGAGCCTTTTCCAGCGTTTTTTGCATGGCCGAGGATGGATACCGGAGGCCGGTCACCGGCGGAGCTTGTTCGATTCTCTTCCGGTCGGTTATGTCCCGTGCCACTCCGCACAAGCCTACGATCTCGCCATCCGCGTTGTGCAGCGGCACGCGGGTTTCCAGGAAGGTTCGCGCTACTCCCTTGATGGACCGCGTGTACTCTTCCTCAATCGATTCGCCACCCAGTACGCGCAGATCGGTTTCTCGCAGGTGGAGTCCTGCTTCGCTGCCGTAGAGTTCTTCGTCGGTCTTTTCGACGAGTTCCGCAGCCGGAACTTGGAACAGGTTCCCCATTGCGGGGTTTACAAGGATGTAGGTCAGGGCGCGGTTCTTGATGTACATGCACTCCTGCGCCGCCTCGAAGACGGTTCTGAAGCGCTCCTCGCTCTCTCGCAGCGCGGCCTCCGTCTTCTTGCGTTCCGCTATCTCGACACGCAGTTTATCGTTGGCGATTTCCAGCTCTTGGCGTTTGGAGCGTTCATCTTCGTAGAGCTTTGCAATGTCTTCGGCGTATTTGAGAGATTGCTGGACGAGGCTGTCGGCGTCGACGGGCGTGTCACCCCGCTTGGTGGACCTTTTCGTTGCCATGCAAACCTCCGGACGACTCTCAGGCCTCGAGAATCTTTTCTACCTTTCGCAGTAACTCCAGAGGGCTGAATGGTTTGACGAGGTATTCGTCCGCTCCTGCCTCCTTGCCTTTCTGGATGTCCGCGGGTTGCCCTTTTGCGGTGAGAATAATCACGACGGCGTTGGACGTGCTCGGGTCGTTCTTGAGGATACGCGTGGCTTCAAGCCCGTCTATGGTGCCGGGCATCATGATATCCATCATGATAAGGTCAGGTTTCTCCGCCCGGGCAATGGCGAGCGCTTTCTCAGCCGTATCAGCGGTGAACGTTTTGCAATCCTTTCGTGCCAGGGTCTTCTCCACTAACTCTCGCACCTCCGGCAGGTCATCGACGACAAGGATTTTCTTCATGACATCGTTCCTCCACTGACTGCACGGGTACTTCGGAGATGGAGAGCCAATCTCATCCCCCATCTTCAACAGGTTTACTTCTGATCCGAAACCTGACGGAACTATGAACAAAGCTCCCGCAACTGCGCATTTTACCGCAATGGGGGATGCGCTGTGAAGACTATTCTTGAGTTATTTCCATGAGAAGCGCTGAATGGCGCTTCATTGCGCATCCAAAACGTCTCTAACCGTTTTGAGCAGCTCCGTTATGTCATATGGCTTGCCGACGAAGCCCTTGGCTCCCGCTTGTGTTGCAGCTCTCGCGGGACCGGATTGCGCGTACCCGCTGGCCACCAGCACTTTTGCCCAGGGATCTATTTTCAGCAATTCTTCAAGGCATTGTTTGCCACCCATTTCGGGCATGATCAAGTCGAGAATCACCAGGGAGATGATACCCGGTTGCGATACATACAGCTCCAGTGCCTCGATGCCGTTGGTCGCGGTGAGCACTGTGTACCCCGCTCTTCGAAGAATTCTCGTCCCCAGGTCCCGCACAAGCTCTTCGTCGTCCACCAGGAGAACGGTCTCCGATCCACCTCGCGGCATGAGCCTGGGTACCTTCACTTCAGCCGTGGTTTCAGCGACCAACGCGGGGAAATAGAGCTTGAATGTGGTTCCCTTATCGGGTTCGCTGTAGCACATAATGTACCCGCCGTGTTGCTTTACGATGCCGTACACTGTGGCCAGGCCCAGGCCGGTACCCTCACCGACTCCTTTTGTGGTGAAGAACGGTTCAAATACGTGATCCAGCGTCTCCTTGTCCATCCCTATACCTGTATCCGAAACGCTGAGGAGAACGTAAGGTCCGGGCCGGGCCCCCAGATGCGTTCGCGCGTACACCTCGTCAAGCCGCACGTTAGCCGTGTGGATAACAAGTTTTCCGCCTTCCGGCATGGCATCTCGCGCGTTGACGGCCAGATTCATGATCACTTGTTCCATTTGGATTGGATCGGCATTGATGACCTCCAGATCCTCAGCAAGAACCATCTCGATGTCGATCATTTTGGGGATGGTCCTGGACAGAAGCTTCTCAACCTGACTTATGCGATGATTGAGATTCAGAGGCTTCGGCTTGATCTCAGTCTTCCTGCTGAACGTGAGCATCCTCTGTACGAGATCCGCGCCGTTTCTTCCCGCCTGGTTTATTCTCTCCAAATCGTCTTTGTATGCGGAGGGGAGTTGCTCGTCGGACAGAATAAGCTCCGAGTATCCCAGAATCACCTGCAACAGGTTGTTGAAATCGTGCGCAATGCCGCCCGCGAGCGTTCCAATAGCCTCCATTTTTTGCGCCTGAAGCAGTTGCCTCGACAATTCCATATGTTCGGTGATATCCCGTTTCACCGCGACGAAGTTTGTGATCTTGCCGAATGCATCACGCACCGGCGAAATCGTTGCCTCCTCGTGATACAGCGTACCGTCTTTCCGTCTGTTCACTATCCTTCCTGACCAGATTTCGCCGCTGGTAATAGTTTCCCACATCTGCTTGTAGAACGCGGCATCATGTTCGCCGCTCTTGAACAAGCGCGGGTTTTCTCCAATGATCTCGTCTTGGGTGTAGCCGGTGATCCGTTCGAGCGCCGGATTTACATACTGGATTGTCCCTTGCCGATCGGTGATCACCATGCCTTCCGCAGCCTGCTCGATGGCGGTGAAAAGACGCTTTTGCGCTTCCTCGGCTTTGCGTTTGGCCGTTAAATCTCGTAAAGCGGTGATTCTCGCGATGCTTCCTCCGTAAGGGATGGCCTTACCCTTTACCTCCACCGGAATCGCGCGACCTGATTTGTGTGCCACAGCAGACTCATACTGTTCTTCGCTCCCCGATAGATTATGCGCAAGCGTGATCTCTAGGAATTCAGGCGCAACAAAGTCCTTTACTTCCTTCCCGATCAGTTCGTGCAACTCATACCCTACCATTTCGCAATACGTCCGGTTGGCGTCCAGGATGCGGCCTTCTCTCGTGATCACAAGACCTTCGAATGCGCCTTCTGCAAGGATGCGAAAACGCTCTTCGCTCTCTTTGAGAGCTTCTTCCGCCGCCTTCCGATCGGTGATGTCTTGAAATACGCAGTGCGTCTGCTTGAACCGGCCGTCCTCGTCACGGCCGATCCTGCCGTCGAAAGACACGGCTATGGCGCTGCCGTCTTTCTTGTACATTACGAATTCTGCGCCATGTACCTCACCAGTGCGCTTGAAGACCGGGAATCGTTCAATGAATATCTCACGCGAGCGGTCGGTGAGGAAATCGCCGAACCACCTCCCCACTACTTCGTGCCGCTCGTACCCAAGGGTTCGCAACCACGTATTGTTCACCTCAAGGAGATTGCCATTCTCGTCCAATGAGTGGTAACCGACGGGGGACTCTTCGTACAGGAGTCGAAACTTCTTTTCGCTCTCCAGCAAGGCGAGCTCGGATTGGATGCGTTCGGTTTCGTCGCTGTACACCGCAACCACTTCGCCGGATGGAAGCTTGTACACAAAGTTGTGCCTCCACCCCACAATTCTCTCATCTCTGTAAAGTTTCACCGGGAACTCTTCCGCCAGGCCCGTACGCCACACCCGCTTAAACACCTCAAACAGCCCGAAATCTCTGACGCCTGGAAACACCTCCAACACGCTTCGGCCAAGGAGTTCATTTCTCGATATGTTCTCAATCCTTTCCGCTGTCTTGTTGAAATCGACGAACACGAAGTCCGCGCCGTCATTCTCAGCCCGATAAATGGCCACGGCGTTGGTCATGTTTTCGACGAGTAGCCTGTATCGTTCCTCGTTCTGCGCCAACTCAACCGTCCGCGCTCTTACTTGCTCTTCAAGGTCCTTTTGCCAATTCTCCACACGTCCAATCATTGAGTTAAAGGCTGTAGCCAGCGCGCCGACTTCGTCGGAGCGCGTGACCTGGGCCCGTGCGCTAAGATTACCCGCTTCCACGTCGCGAGCAGTATCACCCAGATCCTCGATCGGCCGGGAGATTCTGTTGGAAATCCAGGATGCACAAACCAGAGCGGCCAATAAGCCGACAAGACCAACAGCGAGAAAGTAATGTAATGCCCGCCACAGAGGCGCGAATACCTCTGCTTCGTCACGTTTCACCACCATGCCCCAGACGACGTCCGGAGTCACCCGGATCTGTCTGGGCGCAGCCAAGACGGGGACGCCACGATAGTCGCGCGAGAGCACCACCCCCTCGCGACCTTCAATAGCCATACGCGCAGGTTCGCCGTTATTCTGATATTCCAACAGCTTTGGCGTCGTCCCGTCCGGGAGCGGATATCGAAGAGAAAACAGAATGCGCCGATCCTGGTTTACAAGAACAATGTCGCCGGTTTTGCCCAACCCTTGGCCCGCGTAAAGCAAGGGTTTCACAAATTCGTCCGCGTCTACGTAGAACAAGAGCACCGCCGGTGCGACCTCTTGGTCTCCACTGGTCACAGGCCAATCTGAAATTGCTGCGTAAATGATAAGGTAAGGTCTCTCGTCCCCAGCAGGTTTGAGGACATCAACAGATATGCCTTGAGGCGAAGTCATTGCATCGACCAAGCCTCGCCGCTCGCGGAGCTGCCCACCTACTTCTTTGTTATCTGTGCAGGCCAAGATTACGCCGGTTCGAGTACCCACCACTTGTATCTTGTGATACGCAGAATAGATTCCATGAATTAGTTGAAGATACTCTGTGAGAGCCTTGTAGGCTTCGTGATCTACTAATTCCTCCCTGAGTTGGGCGGTCTTCAATCCGCGCTGTCGACCCTGTTCAAGAACGTCACGCAGTTGTTTCACGGACGACCTGACCAGTACGATATCACCTATCATCCTGGCATTGCTCTTCTTTTCCGCTAACCAAAAGCTGAGGCGCTCCTTCTTCAGATCCGCCACCAGGCCGAGAGTCTCCATCTCCTGCTTGAGTTCACTCCCATAGGAGCCTACATAATCTGTAAAGGGTATGCCAAATGTGGGTACGATGTAGACGAGGCCGAGCGTCACAATGAACAGAAGCCCGAAACTGATGAGAATCTGCGAACGCAGGCGGTATAGAAATCTTGGATGTGGAGATGGCGTATGGACCGAGCTGCTCCGGGTCGTCATTGCGCTCACCTCACTCTGAGACCGGCCCCGTGATGTGCCGGAGCTTCTTCTCGTGCTTAACCGTTTAAAGGTGCGACGCTGCTTCCGAACCAGGGAGCGATCATCCGGAGGTTGCGAGATGCCGGTTCATGAACGGTGAATCACTGCTCGCCTTGATGTCTGAGGCACATGGTTCACATCAGGGTTGGCAACAACCCCGGGTTGTGGGGCAATCATCTCCCTGAATTCAAAAACCCTTCTCAACCTCCCCCCAGCACTATCCCACTACGCGGATGTGCGCATTATCCGGGAAGACTCCCCCACCTATTTTGAAAGATACTTCACCATTGGTTCACGGTCAACGTCGGTTCTCGGCTCTGGCGCCGCAAGACTTGTCCACAACCTCCGACATCAACCACGATGGCTGGACAGCTGCAACGAATCATGAAAGTCTGTAGGATGTGGTGAATGAAATGAACCGTCCCGCGAGACGCGGGACTCGCGGCTTTCCAAATCTTTGGGCGGATGATAATAGGGAACGACCTGAACTGCACCACACTGGAGAAGACCGCGACCGATGCGGTTCTCCCGCGGAACGCGGCATCACCGCATCCTACGCGCTGTAAAGAAGTCCGCTCTTAGTCTTGGAGGTCTGATAATATTCCAGACATCGAATGTGATTCCGCGATCGTGCCAATTCGCTCGATGGCTTCTTTGCTGTCTATGCGTCCCGCCGCCAGATATTGAGCACGATGGCTCGCGTGTCCCAAGTATATGAGGTCAACCACTGTTGTCTGAATCGCCTCGTGAAACCCTATAGCTTTTGAGTACTTTTGCAGCACGCTGCGCCGCTGCGCGTCGGCTTCATGTCCATCCAAGGCATTGTAGTAATAGAAACTATCGTATTGCTGGACGAACTCCTGTAAGGATATTCGGCCCGACAACACTTGCGCCACAAGCAAGGTGCCTTGGTAGAGCGTTTCCCTCAATTCCGTTTCTTCATTCATGGCCGCAATGCCGGTAACCAAGGGGTGCCATCAGCGTTCTTAACGCCAGGCACGTGTGTGTGCAGCTTGCGCTCGTACATGGTGTATGCAAGCTGCTTGGTAAACGGCCGCCTTCTCCACTCACCAGTACTTGGTCACCCCCCCTTCTATGGGCGAGATGACACCCTTCAATCCGTCTTCTATAGCTAGAGGCCATTCCATAGCTTCTTTTCGATTTAACCCCTCGGAATTATATACCTCGGCTTCACCAGACACGACAAACACTGAGCCATAAACGATTGCCGTTCCCTTACCATATTGAAAGAACCAAAGTAGCTCGGTGGAGGTATAGAAGATAGCTCAAATACCTGGTCAGGGATTATCGGCTATGTTCCTAGAGCTCGTTTTCGGTTCCTTGTGCCGGTCCGGGAACAGCACGAGGATCACCAGGCCTACGCAGCTCAACAGGCCTAGAAGACCCCATGCGCCGTGGTAGCCTTTCCCTTGCGCATAGGACCAGCAGCCCCATACGAACAGGATTGTCCCAACCACAAGACACAAGATCCCCAACTGATTCATAACAAAATGTGCTCCAGGCTGCATGAGTATGGCCGAAGCAATAGAGAGCACAACCCCGATTCCAACCCCGATGTTCGTCCTCGTTTTGTACTGCGGAAGCATAGCTATACCCTCATACATGATCAAAAGATCAAGAAACACCACATACCTATTGAATGCCCGTTATGGGCCACCTCTTCCTCTCGCTGTTCAGCCGCTCACGGGGGTGGCCGCAGGCTGCGGACACGGACACCCTGTTCATGAACGGTTCTTTGAGCTCCTTTCCGCTTATCGCTCTCCGTGCCTTTCAGTCCTCGCCCTGCCCTGCTTCGCAGGGTTGAAACCCGCGATTGGGTCTTCTAGAGCAATGTGCTCGGCATCTTTTATTACAAATTCGAAGTCCTCATCCGCCCATTGCTTCAATGAGCCGCCGTGGAAGGACCACCTGGCCGCACCCGGAGTCACCATGATGTCCTTATATTCGTGCGCCCCAGGTCCCTCTTCAAAGCCGCGGAACATTAGAGTGATTCCGGGCAATCTCATCTTCTTGATCGATTTAACGATTTTTCGGTACCATGCGGCCAAAGGTTTATGATCTATGCCTCGATCCTGGAACCATCCTTTCGATGCAATCCCTACGTCGCCGAGAGTAAGCGATGTGTTGTCATGGATCACAGACGGCAAGTACCGAATCGTTTGCGAGCCCACAGAGTCTAGATCAATTATCTCCCCTTGAACGGATCTTTCCCATACAGGCGCGGGGCATAGATTTCTGTTTCCTATGTCTATCAACATAACCTTACGCCTGCCGGTCACTCTGAACTGAAGAAAGAGCGGGTCAAAGTCGGAAGGGGACCCTAGCCGGACACCGCCTTCAGGCCAATGCACAACGAACCAGACATCCGTCTCGCTGACAAGGGGCTCAAACCAACCACGCTGCTCTTCCGGCATGGCAAAGAAATATGAGCTCATGGCAATCTCTCCTCAATGCTGCGAACTAGAACGGCACTAACTCCACGTCCTTGCCAGTACGTTTGAGGTCCTTAACAGCTTCTCTTTCTCGCTTGATGTTCTTCCCAATATTCACATACTTGATTTCTCCCGCGGGGCTCTGTGTGATGATATCCGGGTACCTATATGCCTTTGTTCCGCCCTCAATGCTTACGCGTCGTTCACGTCCTCCGCCACCAGCCAATATATTGTGGCCTTCGGCCTTGTATTTGGCCGCCTCCTTGACTACTGCTTCGCGGTGCTCCGGACCGCCCAGACGGCCCCAGCGCCGTACAGCCGCAGCCGCATCGTCTGCCGCGCCGGCAAGCTTGCTATCCTTCGCCACCGCGCTGAGCATTGTCGCGCCGGCACCAAAGAGCTGGGGAGCCTTCGCGTACCGGGTGTAGTTAACCGGTACATCTGCCTGGTCGATGGCTGCTGCCAGTACCCATTCTGCACCGTTCCAGAGCCAGCCGCCTCCGTGGAGTTCCGCGAAGCCCTCGACAAGGTCACTGCCGGAACGATCCTCAGCCTGACCGGTGAGGCCCTCGGCAAAACCGCCGGCAAGAGCAGGAAGCGAGCCCAAAAGGGCAGAGGCAAAGCTCGCGTTCGGATCGTCATGTAACGCGTCCTCGAAGGCCCTGGCACCCGAGGCTCCGGCATTCAATACCCCCTGGTGCGTCCGTTCTGCAACCCATTCAATACCGTCGATGGCCGCAACCACACTCGGAGGCAAGTCATCTCTGAGGAACGAGCGCGCCTCAGCCACGTTGGAAAGGGTTTCCAACGCGGTGTCCCTGACGGAACCCCAGATTGCCCCGGCAAGATTTCCCCAGCCGTACCAGGCGCTTGCCGGGCGATCCTCATCAGAGTCGGCCTCAGCATCATCTTTCTCCGCAGAGTCCGCGTCTTCTGAGTCTTCCGGGGTGTCTTTGTGCCCGTCCGGAGCGCCCGAGCCCGAAGCCCCGGGCCACGCTCCGTCCTTCGCTGATGGGGCCTCGGATGCGCTAGGGTCATTGGCCGCGTCACCGTACGCCTGAACATCCGACGGTGGGCCCAGCGAAGCATAGCGTTGCAGTGACTCTGCGGCAGATACTTCCGCTCTCAATCCGGGGTCCAACCATTCGTGCGAGTCTTGGTCCAGTAGGCCGGAAACCCGAGTCTGCCAGGATGATCCGGGTTGCGCATACTCTCCTTGGTTCTGGTTCCCGAACAAGAGACCGTCGTACGGGAATAACGATCGCTGCCCGGAAGGGTCGAGGATCCAGCTCAGCTCCTGAGAACCTTGCTCCCACGTGTTCCAAAGCCTACGCGCGTCATAGTATGCCTCGTCCCGCGGAAGCCAGAGATCGGTCTGCACATACGGCCGAAAATCAAGAAGAGGGAATTTGTTCTGAGGTCCCTCTTCCCAAGAAGACAGCTCCTTCTGTAATACATCAAGCCGACTTAACGACGCCCGCTGCAATGAAACGTCTTGTTCGTACGGCAGATCTTGAACCGAGGGCCTGGCCGCCACCTGCACCCAGGGGATGGATTGTTGGCCGGAAACATCTACCGGAGCAGGGTCTTCCACCCATCGGTAATTGGTGACTTCCCGGAGCTCCCGCTCGTACGTGGTGTACGCAAGCTGCTTGGTAACCGACTGGAATCTGGGTAGCTCATACTCCACACTTTGCGGGTGGAGAGTATAGCCGGCGGGATAGTTGAAAGGGAGGCTGTGGTCCACCCAATAGTATTTCGGAACCTCGTACGGAATTTCCCTCCTGACCTCCTGGTAGACGTAGGCGGGTTGGAGAGTCTGGTACATTCGGAAAGCAAATACGTTCTTTGTTTCCCAGACAGAGGCCAAGTCCTCCCAATGCTGATCGTTCACCGTGTACCAGTCCGTATAATAGGTGACGCGCTTCCAGGGCTTGGACGGATCGGTCACCTGGTACTGGATCTGGTTTGGTTCGAATTTGGTCAGGTCTACCTGGTACGGGACGCTCTTAGTAACGACCGCATTGGCCGCAGGATCCCACGTCTCGTACGTGTACCACCGGGTCTCGGTACCCGACAGGATCTCCTTTTCTCCCGCAGTGGCATACGCGATCTTCTTGGTCGCTTCCCACCGCTCCGCGATTGCCTGGCGTTCCTGATGCGAGCCGCGGGGAACCCAACCAACGGCCTGGACCACCTTTCTTGTAGATGTGCCCACAATTTCATCCTGACCAATGACCATCCTGGAGGGATCAACTCCAACAAGAACCTTGTCGATGTACACGTACGTCCGGATCTGGGTACCCGTAAGCTCCCAGTTTCGATAACAAGCGGTCCCAGGTTGCCCCTGGCCGGACGCGCCCCAGTCGGTGTAGGTGAAGGTTTGTTTTAGAGAGGGGCCTGGATCGCGGTCCAGATACTCGAAGTACTTGGTCACCGAGTTCCAGATCAACTCCTGAGCAGTGTACGGTTCCCAGTGACCCGCAGCTTGGACCGCTCCAGCGGCAGTCGCGAGGATGGCCACCGCAAGCGCCAGCGCACACACAGAGTGGTTAAATGCCCGCTTCATGTCAGCCCCCTCAAAAGATGCCCAAGACACGGCTACGATGGATGATCCCTCATCTCTGCCGTATGGTTCATGAGTCCCGCGACTCAAAGGGAAACAGACTCGCCTGACAGCCCACGGTAAAGGCAGCACCCTTATATGAATGCCGTCCAACATATAGGCGGACGTGCAGGAAATTTCAATGTTAGGAAGGTAGAATCGACCTTGTACGGATCTGTACCTAATGTCATTGTCTATCTGTTGGTGCGGATGTCAAGCAGAAAACGCAAGTACGAGTCAGTTCAAGAAACTCCGGCTTCGTGGTCGGTTATCCTGGGGGATAAGGCAAGCATAAAGGCAGGGTACCGCAATTCGGATGTCCTACGCGGCGCCGCAATTGAAAGAATTTGTTTGACGTGCGGTGCAAGCATGATATTCTTCATAAGGTACTTTCCCCTTAGCCTGAAATAGGCTATTTAAGAGATCTCAAAACGTCTCTGCGGCACCTGTTCTCGCGCCTCATCGCCTAGGGAAGTTGCCCCAGTTGCTTCCTCAAGGAGAATTTGCCGCTATGTCCTTGAAGTCAGCGTTGTTGCTCCCTTCCGTTCCGGCAGGCTTTCTTGTACGAACATTGCTGTGTCTTGCGGGCGCATGTGTGCTTGCGTTCTCCTCGCTCAGTGAGGTGCTGTCCGCAGATTCTCCGGCTCTGGTAAAAACCGTCCGAGCAGCGAAACGCGAGGCCAGAGAGCCAATCGTAGGCATGGGGACAATCCGTTGTGCGGGGAACCTGAAGGTAGGTTTTGAGACCACGGGCGTGGTGCGCGCCCTGCATGTTCGCGAGGGAGATAGGATAGAGAAAGGTCAGGTTCTGGCAGAATTGGACAACTCCGTTCTGGACGCGCAGGCAGCCGTCAAGCGAGCCGAGATGAAAGCAGCGAGAGCCGAGATCGACTACTACCGCGAAGAGTATCGCAAGAGAGAGGAGTTGCATAAGAAGAGCGCTGTATCGGAAGCAGAGCTGAACAAAGCGCGACATGAGTTAAGCAGGGCAGAGGCCCGCGTGGAGACACTTTCCGCGGAAGTCGATGCCTTGGGAGCTGCCAAGCAACAAAGAATCCTGCGCTCTCCCGTTGCAGGGATTGTAGCGAACCGGTACGTGGAAGAAGGCTCAGTGGTGACACCAGGAGCACATCGGGTTTTCCGTCTGGTCCAGTGCCAGGAAGCTATTGCAGTCATTGAACTTGGCGAAAAGAACTACGGAGTTATCAGACCTGGTCAGAGGGTTTCGCTTACGATTGACGCGGTTCCCGGCCGTACGTATACCAGTGGGGTGAACCGGGTATCGCCGGTGATTGATGAACGGAACAGGACCTTCACGGTGGAAGCCACAATCAACAATGTTGATGAGGCAGTGGTCTTCGGTATGTTTGTTCAGGCGACTGTGCATTTCGATAGAGACGAGCGATCGGTATGGATCCCCGAAGAAGCGTTGCAAAACCATGATAAAGCCGGCCATATGGTATACGTGGTGAAGGATGGAGCTGTGGCTACAAAACAGGTAGAAATCGCAGCCCGCTCGAATGGATTGGTTGAAATTGCCGCAGGCTTGGAGCCTGGAGACGAAGTTGTCGTGGAAGGACAGCAGAACTTTACCGATCCGTCCCGCGCGCCAGCCACCCGCGGTCTGGGGCAGTGAGCGAGTGGCCCGATGTCCTGGCCTCTGCGGCATCCCGTATCCATTATCCCCCTCTTCGCAACCGCGGTCTTTATTGGCCTCCTCTCCTGGTCTTCTCTCCCCATAGATCTTCTCCCGAGCTTTTCATATCCCACGCTCGTGGTCTTCACTTCGTACGGCCAGGCCTCTCCCGAAGAAGTTGAGGCGTTGGTCACAAGGCCAATAGAAGCCGCGATCGGCACCATTGGGGGATTGCGTGCCACAAGATCCGTTTCAGCCGCGGGCGCATCTTGGATTTTCCTGCGATTCGAATGGGGAGAGGAGATGCGGACCGTTGCTGCTGAGGTGCGCGAAAAGCTGGATGCAATTGCTGATGAACTGCCCCGTGAGGCCAAACCGCCACTTGTGACCCATTACAATCCGGCGGAAGCGCCGATTTTGATCCTGGCGCTACATGGACCCAGTGATTCGATGGGATTGCGAACGGTGGCAGAACAGGTGCTCAAGCCACGATTGGAAACCTTGCCCGGAGTGGCAGCGGCTCGCGTCAGTGGAGGACTGACCCCCGAGGTCCACGTGCTCGTTGACCGGCGACGATTGGCCGCACACGGCATTGATCTGCGCGAAGTGGCGAAGCGAATCGAGCATGCAAATCTCAATTTTCCGGGAGGAAAAGTAGTGTACGGCTCTCTTGAGTTTCCGCTTCGTACGGTGGGCAGGTTCAGCGATTTGGACGAAATCGGCTCTCTGCCTGTTGGTCGAGGCCGCACCGGCATGGTTGTGAAACTGAAGGATATTGCTGAGGTTCAGCAGGGGCACCGCGATCGGACGAGCATCAGTCGTGTGAATGGGATGTCGGCTGTATTGCTGGGGATCTCAAAAGAAGCTCATGCAAACACCATGGACGTGTGTCGTCAAGTTCGGGAACTTGTGCCGGAGCTCCGGCGTTACATTCCGAGCGAAGCCCAGCTTACGATCGCCGATGATCGTGGACCTCCGATTGAAGATGCGCTCACGGATTTGCGAGATATGGCCATTTCCGGGAGTGTGCTCGCCTTTGTTGCGTTGCTCGCTGGCCTACGGAGCCTGAGAACGTCACTTCTGATTGTTCTGTCTCTGCCGATTTCGGTAATCTCCACGTTCGGGTTCATGGCGTTGTTCGGCGTTAGTGTGAACCTCATGTCCATCGGCGGTCTTGCCCTTAGCGTAGGAATGCTGGTGGACTGCTCCATTGTGGTCCTGGAAAGTATTGAACGCAAACGTACACAGACACCAGACGTGTTTGCGGCGGTGAGCGCAGCCCTGTCCGAAGTAGGCCCGAGCGTGGTATCGGGCACAATCACGACGCTTGTTGTGCTGGTGCCGATTCTGCTTATGACAGGTCTCGGGCAGCGACTATTCCGGGACTTTGCTTTTACGTTGGCCTCGTCGCAGTTGATCCCTCTTGCGGTAGCTTTGGTACTTCTTCCTTCCCTTTGTATAATTCTCTACAGAGATGACCGCCATCAAGCTCAGAGTTCAGTGAAGAGTGGCCTCGTTGGTGCAGTGTACGAATCCCTCCTCACGCGCGCCTTGAGAAGGAGGCGGCCTGTTGTAGCCACATGCGTCGGCATATTCTGCGTGAGTCTGCTGGGCGGATGGTGGCTCGGCTTCGAATTGTTACCAGCAATTGAAGAGGGGCTGTTCACCGTCAAAGTGATACTCGCACCCGATAGCAGCCTGCAGCGAGTGGAACAGGCTCTGAATCGCGCAGAAGAGGTCATAAAGAGATTTCCCGAGGTCCGGACAATGGTTTCGGAGGCAGGAGTAGACCCCGGAAAGTGTACCGATCCTCAATCCGGCATAGGCAAACAGCACGAAGCTCACATTTTAGTAACATTGCACGAAAGCATCGGGAATGCGACTGGGGTACGAGAGCGAATGGTAAGAGCCTTGTCGCAAGTCTTCGCTACCGAGCGCGACGTGAGTATCAATCTAGTGCTGAGACAGGGTTTTCTCAACACACTTTTGGGCGGCTCTGGGACATCCGAACTCTTGAGCGTGATCGGCGACGATCTGCGGACCTTGAAACAGCTCGCAGACCGCCTTGTGGAGAAGCTCCGTTCACAACCCATGCTCACAGACGTGGCTGCGGACGGAAATGTTTGGCTGGACCAAAAGCGTGTCGTGGTGGATCGCTATAGGGCTGCAGTTCATCATCTGGCGGTGCAAGACGTGGCCCAGCTCGTGGGAACGGCCGTTGAAGGAACAGTGGCAGGAAAATTAATTCGCGCGGATCGAGAAATGGAGATACGCGTGCGGCTCAGACCTGAGGACGTTGCAACCCCTGAGGATTTGCGGCTTCTGCCCCTATTCCTGCACGCGGGTGGGAAACAAGAATCTGATGCTTCCGATCAGGAACGCAATTCCGGTGCAGGCAGACGTGAAGCGCGTTCACGGACGCAAACCGATACGATTCCGTTGGAACGAGTGGCTGGAGTGGTCTCGGAAAGCGGCCCTCGGGAGATACTGAGATTCGACCGACGTCGCGGAGTCGCAGTTCGGGCGAATATTGTAGGTGGGGCGTTTAGTACGGGTCTGGCGGCGGCATCAGCGCAAGCCTCTACGCTCGATCTACCGAGCGGGTACGAGATCCGCCCGGGTTGGGAAGGTTTTGAGATGGTCTCATCTCTGGGGAATTTTGCAGCAGGCATTGCGATCGCTGCAATCCTGATCTACGTGGTGCTAGTGATCCAGTTCGAGTCCCTTTTGTGGCCCTTGATTATAATGTCGTCGATTCCCATGATCTTGGCCGGTCCGGTACTGGCGCTGATGCTTTGGGGCAAACCGATAGGCCTTCTGGTGCTGATGGGACTGCTGGTACTCATGGGCATCGTTGTGAATAACGCAATCCTTATGGTGGACTGCATCAATCAGCTCAGAAGGCTCCACACTGACTTAGACCAGGCCATAGTCCAAGCTTGTCGCCTACGCCTGAGCCCGATTCTCATGAGTACTCTGACGACTGTGGTCGGCGTGCTTCCCATATGTCTGGGGTGTGGACACGCAGCTGAGATGAGGCAGCCCCTGGCGCTTACAGTGACTGCGGGCTTGCTTTCGTCGTTGGCCTTCACGCTATTTCTGACGCCTGCTTTGTATGCTTCGGCAGCGCGCCGCACACTACAGTGACTTTGAGTGGTAAGGCATAAGGGGTAAACCAATGGTCCTTAGGTACCTGCTGGTGGAACGCCCCCTGGGAACGTTGGTCGCCCTATCGTGCCTCGCGTTGCTCGGGCTCTTATCCCTCTGGGGAGCGAACATTCGTTTTCTCCCGGATGTCCGATCGCCATTCATCACGGTTACTACTGTTCTGTTTGAAGCCGACGCGGAGGAAATCGAAACGCTCATTACCAAGAAGGTTGAAGACGCTCTCGCGGATACTCCAGGTCTGAAAAAGATGGAATCTGTATCGCGGGAGGGTGAATCAACAGTTAGCGTCCAGCTTCATTCGGAATCATACCTGGCTAGAGGGATAGAGGAGGTCCGTGGTCGCGTTCGACGGCTACTTCCAGAGCTTCCCCACGACACCAAATTTCCGGTTATTTCCCTGTACAGTCCATCGGACACCCCTCTTGCCCTCTTGGCAGTCACAGGAGGAGCCTCGCTGGCGGAGACCGCACAGTGGGTTCATGAGAAGCTGAAACCTGGTCTCAGTAGGATCAAAGGGATAGCTGCGGTGCACATTATCGGTAGTCCGCCAACCGAGATTGTGGTGGACTGCGATGATGCTCGACTGAAGGCCCTCGGAATTACCGTGCCCGGCGTCAGCAACTTGATCGCCAGAGGTCATAAGAGCACGTCGGCAGGCTTTCTCACGGCGAATGACCGGCGGATGGCAGTTCGAGTCGCAGGAGATTTTAAGAGTTGCTCTCAGATTGGCGGGCAGCCCGTGGCCGTGACGGATCGAGGAGGTATCACCGCCGTTGGCGACGTGGCGCGAGTCTCCAAGTTCAGCCATCAGCCGCATGAAACGAGTCGCCTAAATGGCCGTAACCTCATTTCCGTGGCACTGTATCGATCGGGAGATTCGGAACCTCGGACCCTCTGGGCCGCGGTGCGCGAAGAATTGAGTCGCATCCGACTTGAGGATTCAGCAAGCCACTCCATTGATGCTATCTACAGCCAGGGACAGGAATTGGCCGCGGCGTTTTCGCGCTTGGGGTGGATACTTGTCATCGCAGTCGCAGTAGCAGCGGTTGCCCTACTCTTCTTTCTCGGATCGATCACCCCGACGCTCATTGTCGCGCTCTCCATCCCTTTCTCACTATTGGTCACGCGGCTATTCATGTACGTTTTCAACGTGCCTTTGGATCTTGTATCTATGAGCGGCCTTATTATTGGTGTGGGACTCCTGGTAGATAACTCCATCGTTGTGGCTGAAGCGATCTCTGTTCAGTGCCTCCGGGAAGGCTCCCGGGGCGAGAAGATCCTGGCAGGGGTCCAAGAGGTGGCGGCTCCTCTCGTGGTCTCTACGTTCACTACCATTCTCGCGTTTTTGCCGCTCGTTTTCGTTTCACCGCAGATCCGCAGGTTCTACGCAGGGCTGACGTCGTCTGTTAGCCTAAGCCTGGCGGTGTCATTAATCGCGGCGCTTGTTTTGGTGCCGCTTCTCTTGCGGCTGATTCCGGGAGCGCTTACACAAAGGGCCTCAACATTTCCTCATGGGCTGGGCAAGCTACCCTCAGCGTACGGTCGCACGCTCCACGTAATTCGTTCGCGGCCCGGATTGATCTGTGCAGCTGCGGGCGTGCTCTTATTGGTCAGTGTAGCGCAGATTCCGCGACTCGCCTTTGGGGACAGAGGAAGCTCTTACGAACGAGACATTCAAGTAGCGCTCGTCATGCCCCCGGGCACAGCCAGAAATGTTACTCAGGATCAGATTCACCTCGTGGAGCAGGTGTTAATGAAAATAGAAGGATTGGATGCGGTTTATTCGAGGACATGGGCAAACCAGGGGCTCATTACGGTCAAATTCAAAGAGAGACATTCCTTTGAGCAAACAGCGGGAGATTTCATCGAATCGGTGCGCGAGAGGCTGAAGGAAACGACACGCGCGCAGACGCACGTCTGGCCCACCGGAGCGAAGGAGCGCGATGCCACTCTATCGGTAATTCTGTCCGGCCCCAGCCTGGAGAAACTGTCTGCCGGCGCACGGATGGTCCGCTCCGCGTTGTTGGAGATCGCTGGGGTTCGCGACGTGATGGCTCTTCATGGTGACACAGTTCCCGCACTGGAATTCAGGCTCCGCCACGAAAAGATTGGCTTCTATCACGTGGGAGCTCGAGACGTGGCCGAATACGTCAGATCGCATGTCACCGGCCCCGTAGCTGCAAGGGTCTTTGAGGGCGAGCGAGAAGTGAAGGTACGGGTAAGATCGCTGCGTCAAGACCACGAGACGTCGGACTCAGTTCGCCGCAGTTTTCTCAAGCTCAAGGACGGAGGCATGGTACCCTTGCCGGAGCTCATTTCTCCTCACCGGACCCTTGCCCCAACCGAGATGCACCGAGAGAATCGCTCTCGCGTGGCAAGACTGGAGGTCCTACTCGCCAAAGATACCGATCTCCTCGGTACCGCGACTCGGATCAAGGCAGAACTAGACAGATTCACGTTGCCTGAGGGGTACGGAGTCAAGCTCGGGGACCAAATGGATCGAATAGTTCGCACGCGATCGGAAATGCTATTGGCCGCGATTGTGGCTGTGGTTTTCGTTTATCTTCTTCTGGTCTCGGCCACCGAGTCGTTCTTGAAACCTATCATGGTCCTATCTTCGGTCCCGTTCGCTGCGGCAGGAGCACTTCTCGCTGCTCTCCTGGTCGGTCTCCCCATAACCAGGCCGGTTTATATGGGGCTCATTATGTTGTGTGGGCTGGTCATAAATGTAAACCTGCTTATTGCGTACACGGCCCAGGAAGCCCGGCGGCACGGGCAGGAGCCGCAAGATGCTATGGTGAGCGCATGCCTTCGTCGCCTAAGGCCGGTTCTTATGACGACTGTGACCACACTCCTGGCAACCTCGCCTATGTTTCTCGATCACGGAAAAGGCTCGGGAGTGTGGAGACCGTTTGCGCTCACAGTTGCGGCGGGCCTTACCTGTGCCGCTTTTTGCTCGCTTGTGTTCACCCCGGCTTTGTACTTGTTCGCTGACCAGTTGAAACAGAAAGCAATAAAATTGTTGGAGACAAGTGTACCTCAGTTGTTCAGGAGATAACGTAGATGCGCTGTGTACGAGAATGATACCATTTGTTGTTGTTCATCGAGAGTCGACTGACCGTACGCTCATCGTGCCCGCGCAGGCGGGAATCCAGATGCCGACAACGCGGAACGTGGCAAACCTTGTGGCATGCTTCCTAAGCTGGATTCCTGGGCCTGCCCCGGACCGCGATCTGGGGTACGCAGGAATGACGGGGCGTGGCCGCCACAAATTGGACGGAATTCTCGGCAATCATGGCTGATAGCCCGAGAGAGTTAAGCATAGGAATAAGATGAAAACAGCAGATTCTCTTGTTAAGTGTACTGACCGGAGCATTGGCTTCTCCTTGTTCAGCACCTTTCATTAAAGCCGAGTCTATGAGTGATTCTCTTTCAGCACACGCCGTAGGATCTTTCCGGAAGGGCTCCGGGGGATAGCATCCGCGAACACCACGCGGCTTAGCTTCTTATACTTGGCCATTCCTGAAGCTGCATATTCGATGATTTGGTCCGGGGAGATACTACCTTCTTCCTTGAGCACAACGTAAGCCACAGGCACTTCACCCATTTCCGGATGGGGCTCGCCGATCACCGCCGCGTCTCGTATGTCGGGATGTCCCATGAGCACGTGTTCAAGCTCGGCTGGAGCAATCTGGAATCCCTTGCATTTGATCAGCTCTTTGAGACGATCCACAATGTACACGTAGCCGTCCTCGTCCTCGCGACCCAGATCCCCAGTTCGTAACCACCCGTCAAGGAGCGTGCGAGCCGTAGAGCGCTCGTCATTAAAGTAGCCTTGCATGATTTGAGGGCCTTTGATCCAGAGCTCGCCGATCTCTCCGACCGGAACGTCCTCAAGGGTTGCCGGATCTATAACCCGATGTTCGGTAAGCGAAACAGGCGTTCCGATGGAGCCGATCTTGATCCTTTCAATGGGATTGGTGTGCGTGCAGGGTGAAGACTCGGTAAGCCCGTACCCCTGTGTCACCGGTACGCCGGTAAGCTGCGTGAAACGCTCCTGGAGATCGGGGGCTAGAGGCGCTCCGCCGGTATTAATGTATCGCAGGAAACTCCAGTCCATTCCGGGGACTCGCACATCGTGGGTGAATTCCTGTAGGATGAGCGGGACGGTGAAAAAGAGTGTCGGCCGGTATTTCTCGAAGAGGTCGAGGAATTCCTCAAGCGGGCGGAAGCGACTCGCAATTACTTGCGTCGCGCAGCCCATGATCGAAGTGCCCATAAGGACTGTCATACCGTAAATGTGGAAGAATGGGAGCTGGTTGAGGAATACATCCTCTGGGCGCACTTGATGCGCCTGGACCACCTGCTGGAGGTTCGACACCAAGTTCGCGTGCGTAAGCATAACCCCTTTGGGCAAGCCGGTGGTGCCGCTAGAGAACGGCAGCACAGCTAAAGTTGATTCAGGATCGATACCACGTGAACGGTCCAGCCGCTCGGGGCCTTCAAGGAGCTTCCAGAAAGAGACCATGCCCGTGGGCGGCATCCCGTCCTTTTGCACTACTATTTGAAACTTTATTCCTGTCTTTTCAGGCCGAGGAGCCTGTGCCAGCCGGTCGTCGGCCGTGATCATGCCTTTCGCAGAGGTGACTTCCAGTTGATGGCTTACCTCGCGTTCGCCGTAATGGGTGCTAACCGGCACCACAATGCCGCCGGCCTTGAGGATCCCATAGAACGAAAGCATGTATTCAACACTGTTCTTGAGCCACAGAGCAACGCGGTCTCCCGGTTGAACCCCGAGAGCTGCGAGCGCCGCGGCCAATGCGGAAGACAGGTCCTCTAATTCTGCGTACGTCCATTCGCGGCCGTCCGCCTCGGGCTCAATCACTGCCACCTTGTTCGGGAAGCGTTCCGCGGCTTGACGTAAGGGAAAAGTCAGAGGCTCATCAAGAATATGGATTGGCGGTCGAACAGACTTCATCTCTTGGCTCCTTCGGCATTCTTCCGCACACGGTTTCCGAACAGTCCTGTCGGCGCCCAGACAATGACAACCGCGAGGAGCAGCCCAAAGAAGAGCTTGTGCCCTGTTTCAAAAAACTGTTTAAACAGGAATTCGTCCAGGCCGGTGATAACCAGGGCGCCTGCCATAGGTCCGATGAGGGTGCTCATGCCGCCGAAGAGAGAAGCCACAATCGGCATCACGGACCAGTATCCCTCGAAAGCCGTATCAGGGGAAAGAAAACGCACATAGTGCGCGTAGAAGGCGCCCATTACTCCGGTGCACGCAGCCGAAACGGTCAGAGCGATTGCTTTTGTGCGGAATACATTTACTCCAATACCTGCCGCGGTCTCGTCGTCGCCGTGCACCGCGGACATAGCAAGCCCCAGATTCGACCGGCGTAAGAAATAGACCACGAGATAAACCGCGAACATCAACAGCGCCACAACGTAGTAGTTCGTGGTTCGGGAAGCGTAAAAGTCTATCTTGAGGCCTCCTATTTCAAGCGCCGGCAGCGGCGCGATGTTCATGATTCCCAGAGAGCCCTCGGTCAGCCAGGTGAGATTCAGCGCAAGCAGCTTCATAACTTCCGCGAATCCGAGGATTGCCAGGGCGAAGTACGGGCCTCGCAGCCGAAATGCAGGAATGCCAATAATGAGCGATCCCAGACCGCCGAACACGCCTCCCGCCACCAGCCCGAAGTACGGACTGAAGCCCCACTTGGTGACAAGAACCGCCGAAGTGTAGGCTCCTATGCCGAAAAACGCCGCGTGGCCGAAAGAGACCTGACCGCATACGCCTGCGAGGAGGTTCCAGGCAATAGCCACTGCGCCCAGGATAAGCGCGGAAACAAAGACACTCGTGTAGTAAGGGTTGAAGCTAAGCAGGAATGGGAGAATGAGAACAAACCCCATCACAATACACCCGGCCGTTCTCTCGGATACGAAGGCTCGCGTGAAGTAACCCATTACAGCCTCCTTCCGAAGAGCCCCGAGGGCCGTATCACGAGAATGACGATAAACAGCACAAAGCCGAACAGTTCACGGTACGAAGCGTTGATAAACGTGACTGTCAGGGCTTCTCCTACTCCCAGGATCATGCCTGCAACCAGAAGTCCGGGAATCGACCCGACGCCTGCCAGAACCGTCAGGATAAAGGCTTTCACCGTTATGTGCAGACCCGCTCCCGGACTGATATGAGCGAGCATCCCTAGTAGGGGCCCTCCCACGCCTGCCAGCAGCCCGCCTATTGTGAACGCCACCAGATCCACCCGTTCGACATTGATTCCAGCCAGGGCAGCTGCATCACGGTCTATGGCGGTAACTCGTATCGCCATGCCGGTTCGCGACCGGGTGAGGAAGAAATACAGCCCGAAGACCACCGCCAACGAGATCAGGATGGTCAGGATCTCCGCCACACTGACGTATATCCCGAAAAAGGTGAGGGACTGCTCCATCCACTCCACACCGATATTGCGTATATCAGCGGTCCACAACTGCAGAAAGAGATTCGCAAGGAAGATGCCCAGGCCAAACGTAAGAATCAGAGTATTAAGCTCGGAACTGGTCCGAATCCTCTGGAGAAATACCCGGTAACTGACAAAAGCCACTGCTCCGGCCATACCCGCGGCTAGAGGCAGTGCCAGGAGCGGGTTGACTCCCCATTTGACAAGAAGCCAATACGCAATGTAGCCGCCCAGTACCAGGAACTCGCCGTGGGCCAGATTAATGATCCGCACGATGCCGAAAACAAAGGCCAGCCCCAGGCAATAAAGGGAGTAGTTCACTCCTTCGGCCATACCTGAGAGTAGCGACTGAACAATGGATGTTGCTGAGATCAATCTCCGGCTACCTCTCTTACTTGTGAAAGAGCGGTCTTTGTTTCGAGGTCTAGGGGTTTGGGGGTCAACCCTGTCATTGGGAGGACCCCGGACTCGATCCGGGGGACGAAGCAATCTCCTTTTGGACTAATGGGAGATTGCTTCCCCCGCTATTCAGCGGGGTCGCAATGACAGGTTCAGCCTGGACCCGCAGCCCCACGTAACTGAACGGTTACACCCCGAAACCCCAAAACCCTTGCTACTTAGCGCCCCAAGGCACGGCCGGATACACCGCCTCACCCATTTTCCGGTCTTTAGGGAAGATCACCACCTGTTTCCCTTTTTGCGTCTGGAACAGGGCCGCGGTGAAGTACTTCGGGTCGCCCTTCTCGTCGAAGGCGACTCGTCCCATAGGGCTCATGACGTCCAGGGAACGGAGGGCCTCCCTCGTCTTCTCCGGACTGTACGATCCGGAGGCCTTTGCTCCCTTCAGAATGGCTTCCAGCATGTACGTGCCCGACAGGTATCCGAGCATGGCGATATACGAGGGTTCCTCTTTGAATTTCTGCTTGTACGCGGCCACTATAGCGGCTTCTTCTTCCTTAGCTTCTTTCGGAGCAGTCCCGAGCTCCCAGATTGACGTGCCGTAAACGAACTCGCTCATTGGGCCAAGTTCTCGCACAAACTCGGGCGTGCCGATTCCCCATGCGCCCACATAAGCCTTCACCGGCAGATTGAGGATCTTTGCGTCCTTTATGGTTCCCACATAGTCCGGGAAGTAACCTTCTACGAGCAACACGTCGCACCCTGCGTCTCTAACCTTGAGCAAGAGGGGCTTGAAATTGGTGGTTCCTTTTTCAAACTTCTCGAAAACAGGAACCTCGACCCCTTTAGCGGTCAGTTGATCCTTCACTTGCTGGGCAATTTCCGTGTTTGCGGACAGGCTGCTGTGCAAGATGCCTACTTTCTTAGCTCCGAGCACCTCTTTTATAGTGCCGGATTGGGCCGCGGCATATCCCGGCATGTTATTGAGGCGGAAGAAATTCTTGAGCTTTTTGGCCGAGAGTTTGGTATCGACCGCACCAGTAGTCAAATAAGGCGTGTCATAACGTTCAGCCGCCTCGGACGCAGGACCAACCAGGTGGGAGCCGTATCCACCGACCACTGCATGGACCTTGTCCATTCCCGCGAGTTTTTCGATGGACGCTGCCGCTTTCTGAGGATCGCTCTCGTCGTCGTACACTTTGAGGTCAACTTGCACGTTGTGCTTCTTCTGAAATACGTCCACGGCGAGCTGGATTCCATTGACCTGCTCTTGTCCGTGTTTGGCGAGAGCCCCCGTCTTAGGCGCCTGGACTCCAAGCTTGATGGGCCCTTGAGCCCAGACCACAGGCAACCACGCGGCAACAGCGAAAACCACGAACACCGCCACTATTCTCTTGGCCTTCATCTTCCCGTCTGCTCCTTCCTTGTGTTGTGGGATGTGATTCTTCAGAAGAATAGGTCTCTTCAGCGTTTCCTCCATTACAACCCGAGATAGGCCTCCTTCACGTGGGCATTCTCCCGTAGAGAAGCTGCCTCGCCCTCAAGCACGATCGACCCTATTTCGAGGATGTACCCGTAAACAGCCACGGACAGCGCTACTTGGGTGTTCTGCTCTATCAGCAGCACCGTGGTGCCCGCGTCCACAATCTTTTCAATCGCTCGAAAGACTTCCTGGACTACAAGGGGCGCCAACCCCAGTGACGGCTCATCCAGAAGTAGGAGTCTGGGGAAACCCATTAAACCTCGGCCTATGGCCACCATCTGAAGCTCTCCGCCGGAGAGCGTCCCGCATAGTTGGTTCTTCCGAGAAGCCAGATGAGGAAACAGCTCGAACACGTACGAGAGCTGCTCCTCTATTCTGGACTGGTCGTTGATGAGGTACGCCCCCATCTTCAGGTTCTCTTCAACCGTGAGCGGAGGCCATAGACGCCGGCCCTCCGGAATCATGATCAGCCCCATGCGCACGATCTCGTGCGGCTTCTTGCCCCGAAGATCTGTGCCGTCGAACGCGATGCGCCCAGAAGCCGGGCTCACCAGTCCGGTTATGCACCTGAGAAGAGTTGTCTTGCCCGAACCGTTGGGGCCAAGAATGCACGTTGTGGCTCCTTGGGCTGCCTGAAACGATACCCCTGAAACGACGTGAGCGTCACCGTACCGTACGCTAAGGTCTTTCACCTCAAGCATATTGTTGACCTCCGAGGTATGCTTCGATGACCCTCGCGTCTTCGACCGCGTCTCGCGGAGTGCCGTCAAATATGAGCTGCCCGAAATTAAGGACGAGTATCCTCTGACAGACTCCCATGATCGCCCGAAGATTGTGCTCGATCATGAGGATGGTTACTCCGTGCTTCTCATTGAGCGATCGGATAAACGGGAGCGCTTCGTGAATCTCTTTCGGGTTGAGTCCGGCAAGCACTTCGTCAAGAAGTAGCAGTTTGGGTCGGGTCGCCAGGGCCCGCGCCACTTCCAGCCTTTTTCGCTGGGGAAGACTCAGCGACGGCGGATGCTGGCCTGCGAGGGGAGTAAGCCCGGTGGCCTGCAGCACCTCCTCAACGTCACGGTGAATCTCTTGGTTAGATCGCCTGTCCTGTTTCCCGAAGACCGCCGCGGCCTTCACGTTCTCGAACACGGTCATTTCAGGGAAAGGACGCACCACCTGGAAGGTCCGAGCCATCCCCAGGTGGCACAAAGTATCCGGACGTAAGCCCAAAATTGGAGCGTCTTCAAAGAAGATCTCTCCCGACGTTGCGGGCAGAAAGCCGCTGAGCAGGGCAAACAAGGTGGTCTTTCCCGCTCCGTTGGGGCCGATAACCCCTACGATCTCCCCTTGCCTGACCCGGAAGGTCACCGAAGCCACCGCTCGCAAGCCTCCAAAGTGCTTGGAGAGATCTCGAACTTCGAGTAGGGATACCCCCGTGGCGTGATCATTCACGCCGGCTCTGGGGGCAAGAGCCGATCCTACCCCTCTAGCCTCGTCTTTCGGGCGTTCTTCATCAGAACGGCTTTCCATGAGTCCTCAACTGAGTGGTGATATGCCGGACGACCTTTCGGCCCAATACGTGACCGGCGAAGCGAACGGACCGTCTGCGCCGGATAAGAAACAACGGAAGAGCAGAGGAGCGATTCATCGCGCTAGATAAGAAGGCGCGATGAATCACGGTCCTACTTTATATCGAATTCACGCTGCCATTCAACCAAAACCCGGAACCCCGCGGAGATCTCGGTTACCGATATCGGAACTGGGGCTTTCTCTTTTCGATAAAGGCCCGCGCACCCTCTTTCATGTCTTCGGTTGTGGTCAAGCCGGCCCAGAAGTCTGCTTCTGTTTCCAATGCGTGCGGCAGCGGTAGATCCCGCGCACGATTAATCACCTTTTTTGCCGCAGCCACCGCAAACGGACCCTTGGTAGCTATGGTGGCGGCAAGTGCCAGGGCTTCGTCAAGGACCTTGCCCGGCTCAGTCACCTTCTCGATGAGGCCGTAGCTCAATGCTTCTTCTGCACTGATCATGGCGCCGGTAAAGACAAGTTCCTTGAGGCGCCCAATTGGCACATACTTCAGAGTGCGGCAGCAGCCTCCGTTGCCGGGAAACACAGACAGGTTGACTTCCGGAAAGCCCAGCTTGGTCGCTGGATCCGCATACCGAATGTCGCATGCCAAGGCCAGCTCCAGCCCGCCCCCGAGACAATACCCGTGCAACGCGGCGATGATCGGCCACTCAAAATTCTCGAGAACCGCAAGAATTTCGTGGCTGCGCTTTGATCGCTTTCTGGATGACACAGGTTCAAGCTCGAGAAAAGTCTTGATGTCTGCGCCTGCGGCAAACGCTTTGCCCGCGCCCGTGAGCACCGCAGCCCGTATCTCTTCTCGCCGTTGATCGAGTTCCGCGAACACAGCGGCCATAGCTTCACGAGTAGGCATGTCTAAAGCATTCATGGGCGGGTGATCGATGGTAACCACCGCAATCCGATCCCTGATCTCGTACCGTGCCAACGGTTCAGTCATGATCCCCTCTATCCTTCATTTCGTACTATTAGAGCCACT
>JBMOME010000251.1:0-6492 GCA_049323095.1 Thermodesulfobacteriota bacterium | reverse complement strand
CGTCTTGCATCCGTATCCCTCTCTCCGCTTCACCGCCATACACCCGAGGTAGGAGCCGTATGCGGGAAATCCGCACGTACGGATCTGTGCGGGGGGCGTCAGGTAACTGACGTCCCTACCGCGACCAGGTCGCGTGAGCATTCAGTTATGTGAAGGCCAGTGCCCCCCGTGCCGGCAGACTACGCTCAATCGGGCAATGAGTTCAAGCCCCGCATACACCAAGCCGTACAGCTTCCTGCAATGCCGCCGGTCGATAAGATGAGAATGGTTGGAATCGCCATCCCTTGCGCGACAGCTCCGACGGGGGTACATTTCTCGGTCATGGAGTTGTCCTAGATTCGTTCTCCGGCGGAATTGCGCTCCGCCGGAACTGAAATGGAGGAACTTTGGAACTGCGGCAAGGAAACGGACGGGTTCTCCCTCCACTCATTATCCAGGGCATGACCCTGCGTCGACTTATTCAGGTGCTGGCAAGAAATCACTTCGATGTCGATACCGCGTGTCTTGGGAGGCTTGCCCACCTGATCGTACTGGCTGTATTCAATTCGATTTATGGTGGCTGTGAGATTCTTTTCAACGGTCGGGACATCGAATCGGCTGCGATTGAACAGCCTCCGCTCTTCGTGATCGGCCACTGGCGGAGTGGGACGACCCATCTGCACAACCTGCTGAGCTGCGATGAAAATTTGGCTTGCCCGACGGCATATCAGGCGCTTTTCCCGCATCATTTCATCTTCAGCCAGGCCGGAGGGGTGCTGTTCAACTTCCTCGCTCCCCCGAAGCGTCCGATGGACAATGTGGCCTTTTCGTCGGACACCCCTCACGAAGAAGAATTTGCGTTGGCTGCTGCCTGTGGCGTCTCTCCGTACATGCGGGTCTTGTTCCCGCGCTCCGGGGATCCCGGTTACTCGGAACTGAACCCTGATCTCATCCCTCCTGAAGCGCTGCAGAACTGGAAAGACTCCCTGGTACTGTTCGTCAAGAAATTAACCCTTTCCGAAGGGGGGCGGGCCGCGCTCAAATCACCGCCCCATCTGGGCCGCGTACGCACCTTGTTGGAAGTCTTCCCCGATGCCCAATTCATCCACATCGTAAGAGAT
Source organism: Thermodesulfobacteriota bacterium (assembly GCA_049323095.1). Lineage (GTDB taxonomy): Bacteria > Desulfobacterota > Desulfomonilia > Desulfomonilales > Desulfomonilaceae > VGSG01. The sequence goes on along the minus strand of JBMOME010000251.1, from coordinate 5,392 downwards.
CCGTACACGGTCTATCTATCCACTCACAAGCTCTGGCGGGACACTTTCTGGCGCTGTCACCTTCAAGTCCCGGATCCGGAGCTCGTCGACGAAATTATCCTTTCCTGGTATACTGAATTGTTTTTACTCTTCGAGAGGGATAGGCCGCTCATTCCCAAGGGTGCGCTGCACGAAATGAAGTTCGAAGACTTGGAGAGCTCTCCACTGGAGACCCTGGAGAGTGCGTATGAGAGCTTGGGTTTGAGCGGATTTGTTTCATTCCGGCGCCGGGTTTCGGCCTACCTTTCCTCGATCAGTGATTACCGGAAGAATGAGTTTTCGCTGGAAGAGACTGCTCGCCAAAAGGTGGCCCATCGGTGGCGCCCCACTTTCGAGCGTTACGGGTACCCCTTGTAAAAAATAAATTCGCACTTCCAGCGCGCGGTTGATCGCGTTTCTTCGTTAAAGAACGGGCGAGGATGCAATTAATTGCTGGACAAATTTTTCAATTTGTCTTATCAGCATCTGCCATGTCAAGGGTTTTGTGCCCGGGGCTCATGGGCCCTACGCCCGGTTCGCCATGACCCCGCGCTCTTGCCGTTTCCGGTACGCGCTTTTCGCGCATAATCTTCGTCACCCGAAGACTTTAATTCAGTGCCTGTTTCAGGAAAAAGGAGGAAGCATGGAAGTAGGCGACATCATCCACCTCAACGGGCTCAAAGCTGAATACAGCCTCTTCGGTAAGGACCGATTCTCTCGTTGCACCTTGCCTGAAGGCAAGTACGTCATCGTTGGCTTTGAAGCAGGTTACGTGAAACTCGCCTGGCGAGACTCGGACGGCCATCCCTCTCGCAAACATCGCTACAGAATAGAGGCCGACGCAGTCGATTCCGACAGCTGATAGCTCTCGAGTATTACGCGTGAGGGGCTATCCGAGGGTCGCCTGCCGATGCACGTGGCCCTCGGACGGCTTATCCTCGTGCGGGCTTGTGAAGCCGGTATTTACTTTACTTTGCGTCTATGGGGGGAACAAGACGGGGAATAACCCGCGAGACGCCGGCCCTAGCCTTGACTTCCGAGGCAACATCTACAATCCGAGGCGGTCGCTTATACCCCTCATCGCATCCAAACTCACCTCAATGAAGTCGTCTAAAGGCAAGCCTAGTTGCTCGCAGAGACGAATGTGATCCCTGTTCACGGAGCGAGCAAATTCTTTCTCTTTCATACGCTTTCGAAGGGATTTGGCTTTGACGCTTGCCAGCTTCTTGTCGGGATAAACCAGCGCGGTGGCAACGATGAGCCCTGTGATGGTCTCCGCAGCAGTGAGCGCGAAGTGTATGGGCTTGCTCCTACTGATTCCCAGGTTCTCGGCATTATGGGATTGGATTGCTTCAATCACGTGTTCATGCACTCCGAGGTCACGGAGAATCTTCCCGGTCATGATCGTATGCTGTTCCATGCGATCACGGGTTTCGTTGTAGTCCAGATCGTGGAGTAGTCCTACCAGGCCCCAAAGTTCGGGATCTTCGGAGAATCGCGGGGCAAGCGCTCGCATGATCGCTTCCGATGCCAAGCAATGCTTGCGGATGCTCTCGGTGTCGAGATGCTGCTCCATGAGCTCCAGTGCCTGTTCGCGGGAGATCCCCCATTGTTCGGATTTCACAAGCTTACTCCCAAAAAGAACGTTGAGGCAGAGGCGATCTCCGCATGATTAATAGTCAAGAGGCCTGCGACCGTCACAAAGGAATTTGTTACCACGGCTCGCGCCTCCGCCACAACCCTAAATCAGACCTGCTCATGCCGACTTATTGCGTCGCGCCTATTCTCAAGGGACAAATCCATTCGGCGAGCCGAGTCTCCCTCCAAAGACCCTGGAAGAAGCTGGATTCCCATGAGGCTGCCCACTTCCGAAATAATGACTATATTGCCGGTCACGCGCGATGTCGTACTTCCTTGTTGACGTCTCGTATCTCCCCGTAATATTCTGAAGTTGACGACGACGCTTGTCTCCGGAGGCTTCCGGTTTTCCTCGTACTGGCAGCTGACTCGTCCGACGTCCTGGCGCTCTAGTGGTTCCTCCCTCTGGGGAAATCGTTGCGATGGAGTGACTACGCATCGGAGGCGTAGACGTATCCTAGCGGCAGAAATCCGGGTAGAGGGGGTGCAGGCAAATGGCCAAAGCGAGCCACGTCCAGACGTACGCTGTCAATCCCTTCGCCATATATTCGAATCTGCGAGTCCCACACCAAGCGGAAGATCGGCCAGGGCATAAGAAGAAGCCTCTGTGCTCATTGGCCTCAAAGCCCGGGAGCGCATGGAACCACAATACGGCCTTGGCGGTTGCGGTCACCCTTGTCCTCGTTACGTGGATTGTCCATTTGTCTCCTAGTGTGAGCGTGGCGGCTGATCCGGATCGTGCAACTGCCGTTTCGAGGCAGACAGCGCAGTCAGCACTTTCGGGGGTGTCATCGCTCCCATCCGGGGATTTGTATGCGGTTATCGTGGGCGCATCAAAGTACAAGAATTCTACGATCCCTTCGTTGAAACTTGCCGCCAAGGATGCGACAGACTTTGCAAAATTCATAGATACCCAAAAAGACCTGTTCCGAAAAACTCGCGTGCTCCTGTTAACCAACGAGAGTGCCAGCAAAGCTGGACTCGAGAAGTATCTCTTCTACGAACTTCGCCAGGCGGGCAAAGATGACACGATCGTGCTGTTTTTCAGCGGTCATGGAGCCGTTGACCCGAAACGTCCGGGAGAGTTCTTCTTTCTTACCCATGATGCCGACCCGGAATTTCTCGAAGTAACGGCACTCAACATGACGGGGTTACGTTTTCTGCGCAACCTGGACTGTCCGCGGGTAGTGATGATTGCAGACGCTTGCCATTCGGGCGGATTTACCGACTGGCACACGAGGAGTGCCGTCATACCGCTGAGGTTATTCCTCCGAGACTTTAGTTCGTCCACCGGCCGAGTGATCATAACATCGAGTAGGCCCGACGAGTATTCCCTTGAGGGAAACCGTATGGACAACGGAGTGTTCACACACTTTCTGATCGAGGGTCTGAAGGGCGCGGCTGACAAGGACGGCGATGGCGTAGTCAATGTCAAGGAGGCGTACGATTTCGTGTACGATCAGACGCGGGCGGCAACTGGCGGAGCTCAGCATCCACAGTTTCATGGTACGGTCGAGGGGGTCTTTCCCCTGTCGGTATCAGCAAGTTTCGCTGCTCGCCCGCCGACCGTGCTCGAGGTTTTCACGGATCCGCCGGGTGCAGAGGTGTATGTAAGCGGGAAGCTGGCGGGACAGACAGAAGCAGACGGGTCGCTGGTGGTGAAGCATTTGCCTCTGGGACGGCCGCTGCCCGTCACTGTCAAGAAAATGGGGTGGAAAGAAGCAAGTATCGGCCCGATAACTTTCTCTAGAGAGGCGCTTCATATCACCGGGCAATTCGTAAAGCTCCAGCCAGCGGGCGGAATTCTCGAACTGGTGACCGATCCGCCGCGAGCTGAAGTGTACGTTGGCGATCGCTTGGCTGGGATAAGCGACGAGACCGGGTCGATCCGGCTTGAGAACCTCCCGCTGGGACAGCCTCTCTTGGTGATGGTGAAAAAAAGTGGCTGGCGAGAGGCCAGTGTGGGCCAGATCATGATCCCCCAGGACAAAATACTGGTGAGCGGAAAGAGGGTGAAGTTGGAGCGAGCCCTAGGAGCCGTCTTGCTGGTCACGGATCCGGCTGGTGCGAGTGTCTTCGTGGATGGTAAAGAGGCCGGCCGGACAGACCAGCACGGATCGCTCGTCCTGGATCAGCTTCCTCTAGGGAAGAGGCTGTCCATAAAGGTTAGAAAAGAGGGTTGGCAGGAAGCGAGCCTGGAACCCATTACCATTTCTCCGGAACAGCTTATTGTGCCCACGAGGCAGGTGAAACTGAGCCCCGCGTTCGGCACATTGGAGCTGATCACGGACCCGCCGGATGCCGAGGTGTACGTGCACGACAGACTCGCGGGGCGATCAGGAAGGAATGGTTCGTTCCTCCTTCAGAATCTGCCGCTCGGCAAGCCGATTTCGGTGAGAGTGCAGAAGAGGGGATGGTTAGAAGCAAGTCTGGGCCCGATTACGATCTCTCCCGAGCGCACGCACGTTGCCGGCAGAAAGGTGGAACTCAAGCGCGCAACCGGGACACTCGACTTGTCAACGGATCCCTCCGAGGCAGAGGTGTACGTAGGAGACACGTTGGCAGGTACGTCGAAAAAGGATGGGTCACTTCTCCTGGCGAATCTGCCGCTGGACGAGAGGCTCGATATTAGAGTGAAGAAGAAAGGATGGCTCGAAGCAAGCATCGGCCCGATCTTTTTCACACCGGACAAACTCAAGATAAAACCCAATCGGGTCAAACTCATTCCAGCCCGTGGATTGCTTGAATTGGTTGTAGAGCCTGCGCCTGCAGACGTGTACGTTGGAGAAAGGAGGGTAGGTGAAACTAAGAAAGATGGGACTTTCCAACTGGTAGATCTGCCCATCGAAAAACCCATTTACGTCAAGGTCAAGAAGAAGGGTTGGCAGGAAGCGAGCCTGGAAGCGGTGACTTTCTCGCCGGAGACCCTACGGGCAAACAAGAGCGTGCACCTGCAACCCGCGGTTGCCACGCTTCAGATCCAGACGGAACCCGGTGAAGTGACGGTCAAGCTGAACGGCCAGTACCTGGGTACAACCGGTGGGGACGGGAAGCTGGCCGCGGCGGATATTCAGGTGATGGTGCCGCACAGTCTGGAGTTTGAGAAAAAGGGCTATGGGAAGGAGGCCATCCTGGTCACGGTCCCGGAGTCGGCGCAGGGGCGGACCTTCGAGAGCAAGAAGGTCCGCCTGAAGGCAGAGGCGACAGCCCCGGACGCTGCGGCGGCGAGGGCCAAGCAGGCGCCTAGGTCCGAACAAGTTCGGGAACAAACCTCCTCACAGGCCACTAAACCAACGACAAAGCCAGGGCCGGCCGAAGAACCGACGGCCAGGTCTGAGTCGGATTCAGAGGCCACTCCGCCCATCTCCGCTAGCGATGTGCGTCCCAAAGAACTGGATTATTATGAGCGGATCTATTCGCCGGTTGGAGGGGGGATTTACCATCATTCAGATCCCTCTATATATTCTGAGATCTCTGATTAGCCCTCCGATGGTGCATCGGCCTTAATGATCAACCAACTCGCTCCGGGACTCCTGTGTTATGACAGGATACGGCTACAATTATCCCTAACCTGTGGGACCTGCGCCTCTGCCACAACCTCAAACCGAACCCTAGATCGCGGGTCAAAGAAAGTAAAAAACCTCGTTGTTCTTGAGGGATCAAGAGGATAGAATTCGTTTTGCACACGGAATCTATCACCAACGAGGTGAAGGGATAATGGCACAAGGGCTTCTTC
>JBMOME010000250.1:0-6502 GCA_049323095.1 Thermodesulfobacteriota bacterium | reverse complement strand
TAACTCAAATGCATCCCGTCACCCCGGACCCCGGATCGCTGTCCGGGGCAGGCTTTGATCCGGGGTCCAGTCCCGCGCTGAACGCGGGATTGAAAAGACTGGATTCCCGCTTCCGCGGGAATGACGGACGAAAGAACTGGGCCTGCCCCGGACCGCGATCCGAGGTCCGCAGTAATGAAGGGTTGTGGCTATAGAGAATCGGCCGCGAATTTCGGAGATAACCATATGTCTACGATTTCATTAGCACAGATATGAGCAGCAAATTCTACCTTGTCACCGGCGGTGCGGGCTTTATCGGCGCACCTCTGGTGAAACGTTTGGTGCACGACGGTCACAAGGTCCGAGTGCTGGACAACCAGTCACGGGGCTCTGCCGAACGTTTGCGTGACGTTGCGAACCATGTCGAATTCGTCTCCGCGGACATCCGCGACGCGAACGCGGTGCTTCAGGCCGTGAAGGGCGTGGAATCGGTCATTCACCTGGCCTTTATCAACGGCACGGAGTTCTTCTACTCAAAACCGGACCTGGTGCTCGACGTAGGCGTTCGCGGAATGATCAATGTCCTGGATGCTTGTCTGGCCCAAGGCATCGGCGAGCTGGTGCTAGCATCAAGTTCCGAGGTGTACCAGACTCCTCCAGTGATTCCCACGCCGGAGACCGCACCGCTCTCCATTCCGGATCCGCACAATCCTCGGTATTCGTACGCAGGCGGCAAAATAATCAGCGAGCTCATGGCGATCAATTTCGGGCGCAAGCGCTTCAATCGGGTGCTGGTTTTCCGGCCTCACAACGTGTATGGGCCTGATATGGGCTGGGAACATGTGATTCCTCAACTGACGGTTCGTATGAAACGCCTGTGCGACGCAACAAGCGGCCCGATCCGCTTGCCCATTCAGGGAACAGGCCAGGAAACGCGTGCATTCGTCTTTATTGAGGACTTCGTGGAAGGGATCCGGTTGCTTCTCGAGAAGGGCGAGCACTTACAGATCTACCACGTGGGGAGCATGAATGAGGTAACCATCGCTCAGGTCGCGGGCCTCTTGGGTGAATACTTCCGCAGAGAAGTTCAGATCGTGCCCGGCGAAGCGGCCGCCGGAGGGACCACGCGGCGGTGCCCGGACACGAGCAAAATGGCAGTACTGGGTTTTCGTCCGAAGATCGACTTCAAAGAAGGGCTCTTCAAAACGGCTCGCTGGTACGACGAACATGCCCATGAGGCCCCACCGAGCCTCAACATCAGTTGACGGGAGAGAGCAGTATGGTACAACCGACAAAACTTGCCGCGGGAACAGGCTCAAGCGTGGTGGTGGAGCGCTGCCAGGTCTGCGATTACCCCGATCTGGACCCGATCATATTTCTGGGATACCTCCCGCCGGTCAACCAGATGCATCCCATAGGCTCTCGACCCGCGGAACAGCCGAGCTATCCCGCTCAAGTTCTGTTGTGCCCACATTGCAATCTGGTGCAACTGGGCCTTGTCGTGGATCCCAAGATACTCTTTCCACCCGAATATCCCTACACCAGCGGGACAACCAAAATCCTACGAGACAATTTCGCTCAGCTTTTCGAGGAATGCCTCGGTCTGCTCTCGCTCGGCCCCGAAAGCCTGATTGTTGACATCGGGTCCAACGACGGCACGCTTCTGAGTAATTTTCAGAAAGGCGGGTACCGGGTGCACGGCATTGAGCCCACTGATATGGGCCATTTGGCAAACTCACGGGGCATTCCCACGTCGGTGGCGTACTTCGGCCGCGAAGTTGCGGAAAAGGTCCGAGGGCAAGAAGGTCCTGCTTCGGTAATCACGGCGACGAATGTCTTCGCGCACATCGAAGATATCCACGATATCGTGCAGAACATACTCTTGATGCTCGATGAGAAGGGCGTATTCATCTCTGAGTCCCATTACCTGATGAGCCTGCTGGAGACCGTGCAGTACGACACGATTTACCACGAGCATCTTCGCTACTACTCATTGCACAGCCTCAAGTATCTGCTGGAAGTGCATGGTCTGGAAGTCTTCCATGCTCGGCCCATTCCTACTCACGGCGGCTCGATCCGGGTTTATGCCGCGCGACAGGGCACGCATAACATACGTCCGTCTGTAGAAGAGATCCTCGCGAAAGAGGCTGCAACCGGCACAGGCACGCCAGTCTTTGCTGCTTTCAAGAGGCGTGTGGTGCAGTCAAAGCTCAGCTTGTATCGGCTGCTTGCAGGAATAAAGGAAGAAGGCGGGCGAGTATACGGCATCGGCGCGCCTTCTCGCGCGAGCACCCTGGTCAACTACGTGGGGATCGACGATGGGATCCTCGACTGCGTGCTGGAAATAAAAGGGTCGTACAAAATCGGTAAGTACATGCCGGGTACAGTGATTCCGGTGGAGGATGAGGCGCGGCTTTTTGAAGATCCGCCCGATTACGCGATGCTCCTCTCATGGCATATCGCGGACGAGCTGATGCCGAAACTTGCCAAAAGAGGCTACCAAGGCGGATTTATCGTGCCACTGCCCGAACCCCGCATCGTGGGGAAGACATCGTAGCGGAATCGCTTTTCGAAAGACTACCGGGGGAAACTTTCTTGATTACAAAAAAGTTTCCCCCGGACCCCTTTCAAAAAACGCCACGCGGCGAGCGTAAGCCGGGAGCAACCCATCTTCTGGTTTTCGCAACGAGCGCCGGCGGAAACCCGAGGCAGTGCAAGAGATGCAGACAGTAAGACCACTTCTTAGTTGGATTCCTATGCAAGTGGTTGACGCGAATTATCCGTGGTCGGGATTACGTGTGAAGTTTCATACAAGGTTTGGACGTCCTGTGTAGGGGCAACCCTTGTGGTTGCCTTTCCGGTCTGCCGATCTCCGAGGCGAAGCCCCGGAGTGCTCGCCGAAGCCGATAGTTTTCAAGATTAGTAGTAGCTCTCTAGCCGTTGATATGAGAGGGACATGTTTAATCTGGACATTGTCATTCCTGTGTATAACGAGGGCTCGAACATCGGGAAGGTCTTTGACGCACTGATTGCTCAGGTCAAGACACCGTTTCGGGTGCTGATATGTTATGACCGCGACGAGGACAATACGCTTCCAGCGATTCGTGAATACCCCAAGCGTGATGAGATTGCTGTTACCCTGGTGAAAAACACCGGCAAAGGAGTACATGCCGCGGTGATGAGCGGATTTCAGGCCACTACCGCGCCCGGGGTTCTGCTGATGCCTGCGGACGATGACTATAACGCGGACATGATAGACGACCTTTATCAGAAGCTTGAGGAGGGATGCGACATTGTGGTGGCCTCCAGGTTCATTCCCGGTGGTTGCATGGTAGGTAGCCCGCCCCTGAAGTCTTTCCTGGTTCGTTCTGTCGCGGCCACCCTGCGACACTTGGCCAGGATTCCCACACACGACCCGACCAACGGCTTCCGCCTCTTTTCACGGCGGGTAGTGGATCAAATCGTGATCGAGAGCTCCCAGGGATTCACTTTCAGCATCGAACTCCTGGTGAAATGCCATCGCCTCGGGTGGAAGATCGATGAGGTGCCGGCAAAATGGTTTGAACGAACCGCGGGGAATAGTCGTTTCAAAGTCTTTGCATGGGCTCCGTCGTACTTGCGTTGGTATTTCTATGCATTCGCAACCACCTATTTGCGCCGCGGGCCTGAAACGGTCCCTCTCAAGGACTGGCCTTAACCAGGCATGACGGAAGGCACGCATGGAAACGATCGGTTTTTTTGCCAAGAAGATCATTAGCATTTTCGCGTTCCCGGTGGGTCTCGGCCTTGTGTTGATTTTTTTTGGGCTGGCTCTTTCAGCGTTCTGGTCTCGCAGGCGCCTGGGTCAGGTCTCAATCCTGCTCGGCGCAATTCTGCTGCTAATCATGTCCTCTTCGCTCCCTGGGTATTACATGCTTCATCGTCTGGAAGAGGAAGCCGGGCCGTACTGCAGTCCCGACGCGCTCTCCCGGAGCGGAGTGCGCAACGTGGTAGTGCTCGGAGGCGCGGTTGTCACCAAGACGGCAAGCCCTGCTGACAGACATGAGGATGCACTCTTCCGAGTCATGGAGGGCATTCGTCTATTCAAAGGCATCCGTGGCAGCCTGCTTATTATTTCCGGCGGTTCAACTCCGCTAAAATCGAGCGACCCCGAAGCAATGGCCGATCTGCCCTTGGAGATGGGGGTGCCTAAGCGGTCCCTGGTGCTTGAAACCCGAGCCTGGGATACCTTGGATGAAGCGCGGCTCTTCGCAGACAAGCTGGGAGACGCGCCTTTTGCACTGGTGACAAGCGCGGGGCATATGGCGCGGGCCACAAAGATATTCCGTGACCGTGGGCTCAAACCTGTTCCGTGTCCGTGCCATTACAAGGCACAGGAAACGCCGCCATTCCATCTGTGGATCTTGCCGACCGCGGAAGGTCTGGTTCGCTCAACATCAGGGATGCATGAGTATTTGGGCAGGCTTTGGATTAAACTCAGGTCGTTGGTACAGCAGAACGCGAAAGATCTCGCGGCAACCTGACAGGCTGAAAAGTGTGAGTTTACTAGAAGGGGCGTGCTGGATGCGGTCCGATTAATACCTCAAATCCCAGCGGCACCACGGCAGGCCGGTTTTTCGTTGACACCGCCCGATCTTCTTCCTAATAGTGAAGTCCGAAGAATCTCCTGTTTTTTTCCGATTGCCAATTAGACGAGCCCACGCTTCCCGCGAACCGGAGGGGCAGGGATGCAACGTGAAGGCTTTTCCGATTCGGCTTGCGAGACTGCACGCACGTCCTGGGGTGCGTTCATATTTTCTCCGCTCAAGAGAACATCCGAAAGAGAAATCCGGAGGGAGGTGAGACGCTCAAGATTTGGAGGCCCGATGTTCGCGTCGATTATTCTTTATTTCACATGAGAGGAGAGGTCTTCATGAATCAGCGAGAATCCGGCTCTTCAATGGAATTCCTCAAGAACTGGGGCGACGGCCTCACCCGATGGACCGAGCGCTGGATACCCGACGCTCTGGTGATCGTCTGGATCCTGAGCATCGTGACATTCATCATGGCGCTCATCTGGGGGAACACCACGGTCTCAGGCGCAGTGGTGGCATGGGGCAAGGGATTTTGGGCACTGCTCGCATTTGCCATGCAGATGTGCCTCATTATGATGACAGGCTACATCCTTGCCTGTTCCCCGCCCGTGAAATGGCTCCTGGACAAGCTATCCAGCATCCCCAACGCGGACAAGCCCCACCAGGCCATTGTCGCGATGTGCCTCTTTTCCATGCTCACGGCCTGGCTCAATTGGGGTCTCAGCCTGATAGGGAGCGCCATGTTCGCCCTGTTTCTCGTCAGGCGCAACCCCAAGACCGATTACCGGCTCCTTGTGGCCGCAGCATATCTCGGATTGGGGTGTACATGGCATTCCGGTCTGTCCGGTTCAGCTACGCTACTCGTCAATACTCCCGACAACTTCCTGATCAAAGCGAAGCTTTTGGACGCCACCATACCCACGACCGAGACGATCTTCACACCGTTCAACATTATTCTCGCGGTCATCATCATTGTGGTCGTGACATGGCTCATGGCAAAGATGCATCCCTCGGAGGAAAACACGTATAAAGTCAAACCCGAGCTGCTGGAGAAACTTAAGCTCTACGAAGGCCCGGAAAGGCCTTCCGGGTCCATTACCGTTTCCACGTGGTTGAACTGGTGGCCGGGCTTTAACCTTATCGTCGCTGCCGCGGGCCTGGTGTGGCTCGGCATGGAAGTGGGCCAAAAAGGCTTCGCCAAATCCATCAATCTGGACAACATCAACCTCTTCTTCCTCATGCTCGGCGTATTATTCCATTGGCGCCCGTGGTCATTCCTCAAGGCTACCGAGGACGCGGGCAAGGCGGTGTGGGGAATCATCATTCAGTTCCCGTTCTACGCGGGCATCTTCGGGCTGTTCAAATTCACAGGCCTGGCTACGGCGGCGACTCAAGCGTTCGTGGCCATATCAACGCCGTCGACGTACCTCCTGATCGTGTACTGGTATTCGGGGCTGCTCAACTACCTGATTCCTTCCGGAGGCTCTGAATGGGCGGTGACTGCGCCGTACCTCATTCCGGCGGCTCAGCAGTTGGGCGTGAGCATACCGAAGACCGTGCTCACCTATGCCTGGGGTGACATGCTCACTGACATGATTCAGCCGTTCTGGGCTATCGCCATGCTGGCAGTGGCCAAACTGGAATTCCGAGAGATCATGGGCTGGCTCTTGTTGGTCTTCATCCTATACGCGGCTATCACGTCCGTAGCATTCCTGATCTATCCAATGGTCTGACCCATCGGGGGCCCGACACACGGGCCCCCCGGCTTTCTTTTCACGAGAATTTCAAAATTACTCGCGCAGGGGAGCCATCCGCGCCCACTATCTTGAGGGGAAGGCAATAGATTTCGCACCGCCCGGCCGGGACATCCAACAAGTGCACACCTTCTACCACGAGGATGCCGGCACGGAGCAGCGTCAGGTGCACAGGCGCGCCGGGATTACGGTAGC
>JBMOME010000249.1:0-6514 GCA_049323095.1 Thermodesulfobacteriota bacterium | reverse complement strand
AAGGTAGCCGGTTTCACAAGTTCGGTGACGCGTACGGTCAGAAGGAGTGGAACATGCTTCGGCGGGACACGTGTCCCGCCCATAGGTCTCAAAATAAGGTCACGGTATTTTGTCTTGGCGCGCCCCCGAGGGGCAATAGAAAGTAGCCCGGCGATTCATCGCCGGGAAAATCCTCCAACATCTTAGGTGTAGAGAGTCCCAGAGGGACGACAGAAAGCCAGTATCATGTCGGAACAAAGAATCTGCGTTCCAGAGTAACTCTTCCGTCCCCCTGGGACTCAGAAATGTTATTCCTCTCCGGTTGACCCGGCAATGAATTGCCGGGCTACTATCTGAGTGTCCCGCGGGGACACCATTGTTGACAGAACAAGTTGAGCGCCATTTTAGCTCCGACAAGTGAATCCGGACTTACCTTCGAAGACAGCTACAAGGGCGTCTCGCCTGTCTCCCAATGGCCGGCGGGATACTGAGAGGCTTCGGAGATCGGCCGCACCGTGTTTGTGAGACTGACCGTTTAGGACTGCTTTTGCAGGTTGCGACGAATGACGAGAAGAAAGGTGATGGCGGATAGCGCCAATCCTGCGGCAAAGAGCGGCCAGTTAAACGGGTTGGGGAGACCGCCCTCCGTTATGTTGCGATAGTCCCAGCAGAACGCAAGGATCACAATGAGGCCGCCGCCTATCATGAGCGCCCAATCTGCCCACCTGCTGGAAAGCGGCCGTTCCTTGAATTCAAAATAAAGCACAATCAGGCCGGAGAGGATCAGAGCCGCCGAAATGATCACCGGTGTTATCACCGGTCCCACCCACGGTACGGGAAGGAGAAAGAGAAGGTCCCAGGTCATCAAACCGGCAGGCCAGTCGAGAAAGAGCTTGAGCCACAAGTAGAAGAAGATGTCCCAGACACCGAACGCGATCATAAAGTGGGCCATAGCTTCCCGGCGGTTCTTGCCGGCCATGAATCCCACCGCGACGAGCATAACGAGCGTGGCCAACTCCCGTGCCAATTCTATGACAAGGCGCTGAACGTGCTCAGGGCCCAGCCCCTGGAGCTGGGCCAACGTGAGAATCGGGAAATCAAAGCCGCCTTTTGCAAGGGGGTAGTACAGAGCGCGCAGGTATTCGACAACCGCGGCTTCCACAAACGCGAAAGCAATTGACCAGGCGATGACGATGGGGACTTTTTTCACAGATTATTGAAGGGGAAGGGCGCTAATCTACCAGTAATCGTCCGAACCCGATGCCTGTTCTATGAATCGGGTCCTGCTGTAAGCGCTGCATTGTGCGCAGGAGAAGTCGGACCAACGGCTCTTGAGCGCAACGTCGAGACATTTGCCGTAATGGTCGCAATCAACCTTTCGGTAGGGCCTATCAGTCTCTCGGTTTCCCTTCATCATGATAGGGCTGGGTTCCATCTTCTTGGAAACAACCTCCCGTTCACTCTGAAGCCGATTCTTCTGCCCTGCGAGACCTCCAGTCCGGTGACTGCTCACTACTTCCACGTGGCTACCCTCCAATGGCACTATTATGCGCCGAAATGTTGGCCATGGCGTTGCAGCGGGCCGACATCCGATCTGAACGAACTGCGCAACCGGTAGATCGGCTGCCTCTCATGGTTTTGTGTGCACACGGATCAGATCTGATTCTCAGAAATCGAGTGAGGATTCAAAAGCCCCTTTGCTTTCAGGGCATCATGGGAAGCAATCTTTAAACGAGGAGTAGGTCTTTGTCAAGGGCCCGGAAGTTGCCTAATATAACAACAGGTTAGCTCACGAGTACCAACACCGTTCGAGGCTCGGGAAGCGGTTGCGCAGGTAAAATGCGCCCGAGGGGGGCCTCTTCTGACTTGTATCCTCGTTTTCATAAGCTTGTCTCGGTTCTTGGATGCCATATTGGTTGCAATTGCTATCCTATTGATATCGTACGGTTAGTGAGATAGGGAGGGAAAGGTTAATCGGTGGGATGTAATAGCTGCCCGTTCGCCTACACTCGGGTTCCCTTGACACTACTGAAGAATGAGCTAGTCTGTTCGCCGAAGAATAGCGCTTGCGCTCCTTTCCTTGGTCTCAAAGTCGGGCCTGCCTTCGTAGGTTCCGGCCGAGGACGCGACATGACCGTGAATGAATTTGTGCTTGCCAACGAGCCTTTTATCCGTTTCGGATTCTTCCTTGGCATTTTCGCCGCGGTCGCCGTAGCAGAGCTGCTTGCCCCACGGCGGGCGCTGACCACGTCGAAGGCTTCCCGCTGGTTTGCCAATATCGGTATTGTCGCCATAGACACTATCGTTCTGCGTCTCATATTTTCTGCGGCCGCGGTAGGGATGGCAGTTCTGGCCCAGCGGAGAGGTTGGGGTCTGCTCAATAATGTGGCTGTTCCGCATTGGTTCGCGGTGGTCGTTTCCGTAGTGTTTCTGGATTTCGTCATCTATCTGCAGCACGTGATGTTTCATGCCGTTCCTGCCTTATGGCGTCTGCACATGATGCATCACGCGGACATGGACATCGACGTAACCACGGGCACGCGCTTCCATCCCATCGAAATCCTTCTCTCCATGGTGATAAAATACGCGGCAGTGGCGGTCTCGGGCGCGCCTCCCGTGGGGGTAATCGTGTTTGAGATCCTCCTGAACGGCACATCCATGTTCAATCATGGCAATGTTCGCATTCCTCTGGGGATCGATCGGATTGTAAGGCTCTTTATGGTGACCCCGGACATGCACCGGGTTCACCATTCGGTGTTCCCGTTTGAAACCAACAGCAACTTTGGTTTCAATCATCCGTGGTGGGATTGGCTTATGGGCACGTATCGGGCGCAGCCGACCCGCGGCCACGTGGGGATGAGCATTGGTTTGAATCAGTTCCGCGATCCGAGGGCGCTCACCCTGTCCAAGCTGCTCATTTTGCCCTTCGTAGGAGCGCCGGGGAGCTACCCCATAAACCGTCGGGGCGGGAGCCCTGAGTCGCAATAGACCTGCGAGCCTTTCGAGCAGAGGATCGGAAGCATGGACATGCGACGCCTTGAAGTCTTCTGCAAAGTGGTTGAGCTTAAGAGCTTTACTCGAGCTGCCGAAGCCCTGGCTCTGTCACAACCGACAGTGAGCGAGCACATCCACACGCTGGAAAAGACGCTTGGCGAAAAGATGATCGATCGGCTCGGGCGAGAGGCGCTCCCTACTCCCGCGGGCAGGGTCTTTTATCGGTACGCACTGGCCATTCTCAGAATGAGAGAGGAGGCGGTCCAAGCGCTGAGTCAATTCAAAGGGGAACTCGCAGGCAATTTAGTTCTCGCCGCGAGCACCATCCCCGGAACCTATCTCCTACCGCGGCTCATTGGCTCGTTCAAGGCTCTGCATCCTGCGATTCAGATCACCTTGAGGATTTCCGACAGCGCGGAAGTCGCGGACGAGGTCGCAGAAGGCGCGGTGGAGGCCGGTCTCATCGGCACACGCTGGACAGACAAGAAACTAGTTCTCGAAGAAGTGTTCTCGGACGAACTGATTCTCGCGGTGCACCCGAAGCACCCTTGGGCCAAGCGAGGTCGCATCAAACCGGATGAATTGGCTCAAGAACCGTTCATCCTCCGCGAGCGCGGGTCCGGCACGCGCTCGGTCATGGAACGAATCCTCGAAGAGCACGGATTCGATCGGTCCCGACTCTCTCCAGTGGCTGAAATGGGGAGCACGGAAGCGGTACGGCAGGGCATCAAAGCGAAAATCGGGATCTCCATACTTTCGCGGCAGGCTGTCGCGGATGACCTTGCTCACGGCACTATTGCAGCAGTTGAGATAGCGGGCGTTCGTTTCCTACGCCCGTTCTATCTGGTCCGGAGAAAGAGTCGCGAACCATCGCCGCTGTGCGCGGCTTTTTTGGAATACTTGCGGCTCTCACCCGAAGCCAAGCAAAGAAAAGCAAAGCCGACGAAGCGCTGAAGCCAGTTGTACAAAGGCGCTCACAGGGCACTTGTTCAGAAGGCATTTCCAGGAGGTGCAGTATGCCTGAATTCTCAAATCCTTTTGCGGGGCTTGCGAACGACCGAAAGATCACCCACGAGGAACTCGTTCGCGCGATTCGGTACACAATTGCCGCGGAATACGAAGCAGTTCAGCTTTACCAGCAACTGGCGGAATCCACTGACAACGAATTGGCAAAGAAGGTGCTGTTCGACATAGCTGAAGAAGAGATTGTGCACGCGGGCGAATTCCTTAGGTTGCTCAAGGAGCTTCACCCCGTGGAGGAGAAGTTTTACGCAGAAGGGTTCGAAGAAGTGGAAGAGATGATCAAGGAGCTTAAAAAGTAGCGGGGCCGCGAAGCCTCGTATCTTCAGCCAAGCGCTCTTGATGCGCGCAACCGAAGTCTGCCGAGAGAGAAAGGGGTAGCCTATGTCGAAGGGAGAATCGAGCTCGATAGGCAAGGGTTTTTGCGACAAGATCTGCACAGTGGATCTGACCACGCGAAAGATCGAATACGAGCAGCTTGGCGAAGATTTCTACCGAAAATTCCTCAGTGGAGTGGGACTTGGCGCGAAGATCCTCTGGGACCGCATGAAGCCGGGCGCGGATCCGCTTGGACCTGACAATATTCTGGGCTTTACTACGGGGCTCCTCACCGATACGGGGTCGCTCTTCACCGGACGTTTCACCGTAGTCGCCAAGTCTCCGGCTTCCGGAGGCTGGGGTGACGCCAACTGCGGCGGATATTTCTCACCCTTCCTCAAGCGCTGCGGCATAGACGCCCTCTTTTTCACGGGCGCGGCCGAGCAAGCGGTCTATTTGCTGATCGACGAGAACAAGGCGGAGATCAAAGACGCATCCGACCTGTGGGGCAAGGACACGATCGAAACGGAAAGCATCCTGCGGGAACGACACGGCCAAGGAGCCCAGGTTGCTTGTATAGGACCGGCAGGCGAGCGACTGAGCCGTATTGCGGCCATAAGCAATGACTATGGCAGAATGGCCGCGCGCAGCGGTCTGGGCGCGGTCATGGGCTCAAAGAAGCTCAAAGCAGTGGTGGCCGTGGGCCGGCAGCGGGTAGGCGTGGCGGATGCAGCCAAGATGAAGGAACTGACTGCCCAGTACCGCCGTCGGATTAAAGATCCCGCCATTACCGCTAAGTTGTTCAACGACAGGGTCATGGCCCTCTTTGGGTGGCTGGCCGCGAAAGGGCTCTTTAACAAGCAGCTCGCATTTGTGTGGCGCTGGTTGCTGCGAGGGTACGGGACCCCATCTCTGGTGGCCATGTGTGCGCAAAACGGCGACAGCCCTACCAAGAACTGGGGCGGCGCGGTGCATCCTGACTTCCCATTTGCCAAGCACAGCAAAGTCGGCATGAATAGCGTGAAAGCCTACGAGACGCGAAAGTACGGCTGTTATTCGTGTCCAGTCCGCTGCGGCGGGCATGTGACGGTTACCGACGGCCCGTACAAGATCGAAAAGATGCACAAGCCCGAATATGAAACCATCTGCGCGTTCGCCAATATGACGGTGAACGACGATCTCCACTCGATATTCCAGCTCAATGACCTGGTGAATCGGGGAGGTATCGATTCCATCTCGTGCGGGGCTGTAGTTTCGTTCGCGATTGAGTGCTTCGAGAACGGCGTGCTGACTAAGGCCGACACGGGCGGGTTGGAGCTCGGCTGGGGCAATTCACAAGCAATCGTTGAGCTGACTCGCATGATCATCAATCGGGAAGGCATCGGAGACGCCCTCGCAGATGGAGTTAAACTTGCGGCGGAAAAAATCGGTCGAGGAGCAGAGCGATTCGCAGTACATTGCGGTGGGATTGAGGCGCCCATGCACGATCCCAAATTCGATCCGGGCTGGGGTTTCACGTACTACCTTGAGCCGACACCGGGGCGTCACACAATATCTTGCAATCAGTACCTGGACCTGCAGCCGGTTCGGAAGCAATTCAGAAGTGCTATCAAGCGGGTGCCTGCTGTCGGCGAGAAGACCAAACACGTCAAACACGCGCACCAGGTTTCAGTCGGCTCGCACTACAAGATGCTCGTGGATTGCGCAGGAGTCTGCCTCTTCGGGACTCAGGCCGGCGGCAATATGCCGCTCTGCGAGTGGCTCAATGCCGCGACAGGCTGGAACCTGTCTCACGAGGATTACCTGGAAATCGGCGAACGAGTCGGGCAGTTGAGGCACGCATTTAACGTACGGGAAGGGCTCAATCCCATCAGGGATTTTCGGCCTCACGGGAGGATCTTCGGCAATCCCGCGCTGGCTTCCGGGCCTTTGAAGAATAAATCTCTGCCGATAGATGACATGGCCAAAGCCTATTACGCGGTGAACGCCTGGAGGCTCGAAGACGCGATGCCTGACCCGGAACGTCTGCGCAAATTGGGGCTCGCGGACGTGGTCGAATCGTTGGGTAGGTGATGCCAAGGCGCCTTCAAGAAAGTAAGACGGGGAGAACCTTTTTGTAAAAAGGTTCCTCCCCGAACCCCTTTCCAAAAACTTCTATACGCCGTTGGCATTCCTGCTTCCTATCTCGGAAGCAGGAATGCCA
>JBMOME010000248.1:0-6602 GCA_049323095.1 Thermodesulfobacteriota bacterium | reverse complement strand
TGTCCCGCACTCTAAGGCTGAGACGGTCTCCCAAGCTACCCGCAGGGTGATGGGCCAGGAATTCCTCCTTCTTGAAACCCCTCCGTAACATGAGGGCCACAGCGAGAGCATCCCCCAGGGAGAGTGTCGCGGTCGTGCTCGCAGTTGGAGCCAGGTTGAAGGGGCAGGCTTCCCGGGGAACCCTTACGTCTAACACCAAATCGGCCATTCGGGCAAGCGTCGATGAAGTCCCGCCGGTCATTGCAACGATCCTGGTACCACGCTTCTTCACTGTGGCAGCGAGCGAGGTAATTTCCACGGTCTCACCGCTGTTGGATATTGCCAACAACGCGTCGTCCCGTCCTACTATGCCCAAATCTCCGTGGAGCCCCTCGACCGGATGCACGAATATGGCTGGCGAGCCTGTGCTGGTAAAGGTGGCCGCTATCTTTCGCCCAATGATCCCAGACTTCCCCACGCCAGTAATGATCACTCGACCCCGGAGCTTGTACAGAAGGTCCACACATTGATCCAGGCTCTCGTCAAGGCGGTCCATGAGCGACCGGATTCCGTCAATCTCGATCTCCAGTACCTTACGGGCTATATCAGTCGCGCGTTTGCACGAGTCATAGGTTGCGGGTAATTGCATCGGATACCATCTCAACCACTGTTCTTACTTCCTCTTCGTCCTCCCCTTCAGCCATGACTCGGCACAGCGGCTGGGTTCCGGAGAAACGAACGAGGAGCCGTCCCCTATCCTTTAGCCGCTGCTCGACCTCGCGAATCACGTTGGCCACTGCGGGAATCTGGTCGAGATCTCGGCGTTCTTTCACTTCCACATTCTTGAGGATTTGCGGGTATTTCTTTACACGGGTCGCGAGCTCGGAAAGGGGCCGTCCCGTCTCGATCATGACTTTCAATACCTGGAGCGCAGAGAGAATGCCATCGCCCGAAGTCACGTGATCGAGAAATATCAAATGTCCCGACTGCTCACCTCCGAAATTGAGTTCCTCGGAGCGCATACGCTCGACCACATACCGGTCGCCAACGGGAGTTCGGATGAGCTTTCCGCCCATCTCTTTCATAGCCAGGTCGAGCCCGATATTGCTCATCACGGTCGCAACGAGAGTGTTCTTGCGCAGTTGCCCCTTCTTCATCATGTCCCACGCGATGAGGCCCATGATCTGGTCTCCATCCACCGCGTTCCCATGCTCGTCCGCGAAGATCACGCGGTCCGCGTCTCCGTCCAGAGCTACTCCGATGCCCGCACCGGTCTCCTTGACTCGCTTGGAAATCACTTCCGGGTAGAGAGAACCGCAACCCGCGTTGATATTCTGCCCGTCAGGATGAACGCCAATGGTGTCCACACGGGCTCCCAATTCCTCGAAAACCAACGGCGCTGCCTTGTACGCAGCTCCGTTGGCGCCGTCAAGCACCATCTGGATGCCATCGAGACTCAGGTGTCGGGGAAAGGTGTTCTTTACAAAGACCACATAACGCCCCAGTGCGTCGTCGATGCGGAAGGCCTTTCCCAGCCTATCCGCGGTGGGGCGAATCTCGTTGATGCTGTCCGAGAAGACCAGACGCTCGATCTCGTCTTCGAGTTCATCCGAAAGCTTGAAACCGTCTCGTCCGAAGAACTTGATCCCATTGTCCTGAAAAGGGTTATGAGACGCGGAGATCACCGCTCCCGCGTCGCACCGCATGTTGACCGTAAGGAAGGCGATCCCCGGAGTGGGCATGGGCCCTAGCAGCAGCACATTCCCGCCCATAGAGCAGATGCCCGCGGAGAGCGCGTTCTCCAGCATGTAGCACGAGAGTCGAGTGTCTTTCCCGACCAAGATCTTCTGCGAGCCACCGTCATGCGGCGCGGCTACGTGAGCAATCGCCCTGCCCAGCTTGAGAGCCATTTCCGCGGTCATGGGCTCACGATTGGCGATTCCTCGCACACCGTCAGTGCCGAAAAGTCTGTTACCCATACTTCTCCGTGAACATCCTCAAAATCTCAAGAACCGTGGCACGTCATTCCACCGTCACGCTCTTGGCCAGGTTTCGTGGCTGGTCCACGTCGGTTCCTTTGAAATCGGCTATGTGATAGGCCAGGAGCTGCAACGGGAGCGTCAACACGATCGCTGTCAGATATTCGTTACTCAATGGAACGTTTACTACGTCCCGAGCCATGGAGTGAACAATCGGGTCTTCCACACCCGCAGCGAATACGAGCAGGATTCCTCCGCGGCTCCTCACCTCTTCCATATTACTGAGCATCTTCTCGTACACCCGGTCTCTGCTCAGGATCGCAACCACCGGCATCTCTTCGCTGATCAGGGCGATGGGGCCGTGTTTCATTTCGCCACCAGCGTAGGCCTCTGCATGGATGTACGAGATCTCCTTCAGCTTGAGCGCACCCTCGTACGCGATGGCCGTATTGATGCCCCGCCCCAGATACAGGAAGCTGGTGTAAACCTCATAATGCCGTGCCATGGTCGCTAGCTGCCCTGAAGTTTCCAAAGCCTGCTCCATCATTCCGGGCAACTTCACGAGATCTGCCACCAGGTCACGCATCTGCCGGTCATCCAGGAGTCCTCTACGCTTCCCCAAGTAAAGGGCGAGAAGATAAAGAACGGTGATCTGCGTGGTAAATGCCTTGGTAGAAGCGACACCGATTTCCGGCCCCGCGTGAGTATATATGACCCCGTGACCGGCAATCCGGGAAAGACTTGAGCCGATGACGTTACAGATCGCGACAACTTTTCCGCCTCGGGCAGCCCCCTCCTTGGTCGCGGCTATGGTGTCCGCGGTCTCCCCTGACTGGCTAATGCTCACGATAAGGGTATCTTCCTCAATGATAGGGTCTCGGTATCGAAATTCGCTGGCCAGATCCACTTCGACTGGTATGCGGGTCAAGGACTCAATGATCCGGCGCCCCACCAGCCCTGCGTGGAAGCTCGTCCCACAGGCTATGATCACAATGCGCCTGAGCTTGCTGACTTCTTCATCGGAGATAGCCAGTCCATCCAGGTACACCTCTCCCTTCTCTTCAGATATCCTTCCTCGGAAGGTGTCGGTGACGGAATGCGGCTGCTCGAAGATCTCCTTGAGCATGAAATGCTTGTACCCGCCCTTTTCCGCCATCACCGGATTTATGTCCACGGTATGAACGGGCTTGGTTACCGCAGTACCTTCGAAATTGAAGAAGTCCGCTCCGGTTGGCGTGAGCGCCACGATCTCGCCGTCGTCCATGAAAACCATGCGCTGAGTGTGGCTGAGTATGGCCGGTATATCAGAAGCCAGGAACGTCCCATTCTCGCCAATTCCGACGATGAGCGGACACTCGTTTCGCATACCGTACAGGGTGTTGGGCTGGTCCTCGATGAGCACTCCTACCGCAAACGATCCTTTGAGATCGTTGCACGTCCTTCTGATAGCCTCCAGCGGCTCAAGCCCGTCTTCGAGATACTTATTCACCAGCTGGGCGATAACCTCGGTGTCGGTCTCGGATGCGAAGACCTTTCCCGCGGCGGTCAAGGCGCTCTTGATGGCCAGATAGTTCTCAATAATCCCGTTGTGAACCACGACCGCTCTTCCCGCACGGTGAGGGTGAGCATTGACCTCGGATGGTCTGCCGTGCGTGGCCCAGCGTGTGTGGCCGATTCCGATGGTACCGGAGTACCGGCACGTGCCCAGGATGGCTTCCAGTGAGGCTATCTTGCCCTTGGCCCTGACGATCTCGAACTGCCCGTCTTCGTTCACCGCTATGCCCGCGGAATCGTACCCGCGGTATTCGAGACGTTTTAGGCCGTCAATTAAGATCGAACATGCTGGGAGGGCGCCGACGTAACCAACAATGCCGCACATGGGTAAATCTCCGGGCTACTCAATAAATTTGTTAGTTTAGCACATCGCCCCGTTAGTCACAACTTTTTGGGAGCCTGTCAAGCACATCCTGCGCCTCACGGTAAGTCTTCAGTTTCGCGGGGGGAAGACGCTGGCAAGGTTGGTTCAAGAAAGATCCCGCGGCCTAATGTCGTTACCCCGGCGAAAAGCCTGCCCCGGGCTTGAACCGGGGGCGGGGTCCAGTCCCGCACAGAACGCGGGATTGAAGAACCTGGATTTCTGCTTCCGCAGGAATGACGGGTTGCTGCCTTTTGCTTGTTGCCTCCCCCGCGTAACTGAATGGTTACACCTCACGTAATACCCATCTCGCGCCATTTGAGTTGACGCAGTTTCCGCGGGAACGTATTTTCTACGTGACGACGTTCGGCCCCATCATCATGATTGACCTGCACGTTCATACCACAAACTCCGATGGAACCCTCACTCCCGGTGAGGTGGTCTCTATGGCCGCGGCCAGAGGATTGCAAGCAATCGCCATTACCGATCACGACACGGTTGCCGGGGTCGGCGAAGCACAACGAGCAGGGACGCACGTCGGTCTGGAAGTGGTTTCCGGAGTGGAGATAAGCGCCCAAAGTGACCGCGGCATTCTGCACATTCTTGGTTACTTCGTACGACCCGATCACTCGGAACTCATCGAAGTGCTCGATTCACTGCGGCAAGGTCGCGAAGAACGAACCCCGAAGATCCTCACCAAGCTCCGCGGGCTCAAGCTTGCTGTATCCCTTCAAGAGGTAAACGAGGAAGCAGCTGGCGGAGTGCCGGGGCGACCTCATATCGCTCGGGTACTCAAGCGTAAGAACTACGTGAGGACCCTCCAGGAGGCCTTTGACCGTTACCTCAAGAAAGGAGCTGCGGCATACGTACCGAAGAAGAAACTCCAACCTGATGAAGCGCTGCGAATCATCAAATCGGCCGGAGGAATCCCGGTAATGGCTCATCCGTACTCCCTGCCGGGCAAAGGTGCGGGTAGCTTGGAGACGCTGATCAAGCGGTACATTCCACTGGGCCTGCGCGGTATCGAGGCCTATTGTCCGAAGCACACGTCCGAACAGACTGAGCTCTTCCTGGAGCTTGCCCGAAAGTACGGTCTCCTCATCACTGGAGGAACTGACTTTCACGGCGCGAACAAGCCGGACATCGAGTTGGGGGTTATCCCGGGTAATTCTCCGTTGCCCTATTCATTGCTGGAAAGCCTCAAAGAAGCCCGGGAGCACTGGGAAGACATTGGTAAAGTGGGCTGGCCTCGCTCATGAGTGCTAGAAGAAAGGTGGCTGTGTTCGGCTTGGATGGTGTGCCGCACAGCCTTTTGGAAGAGCTGTTCACCGCCGGTGTTATGCCGGAACTGGCAGAGGTGGCTCGCACAGGATCTTTCCAGCGCATGGAGACGGACCTGCCGCCGGTCTCGTCTGTGGCCTGGACCTCCTTCATGACCGGCGAAAACCCCGGTCGTCACGGCATTTTCGGATTCACCGACATTGACGAAAATCGAGCCCTCAGGCTCCCGTCCTTTGACGATATTCGCTGTCCCACCGCGTGGCACAAGATGCCGCAAGCCAGGTCCTTGATAATCAACCTGCCGTTCACGTACCCGGCTCGGCCGCTTCAGGGCATCCTGATCTCGGGTTTTGTCGCTCCGCTGTTCGAGCGCGCGGTCTACCCGGAATCGCTCATTCCATGGCTCAGGTCCTTGGACTATCGCATTGACGTGGACAGTGTTCGAGGGCGTACGGACCGCCGCGGGTTGATCACGGAGCTCTTCGAGCACGTGAACACCCTGGAGAAGGTGACCCTCTCCCTCGCAGAATCTCAGCCCTGGGAACTCTGCATCGTGGTCGTCACCGGCACGGATCGGCTACATCATTTCTTCTTCGATGCGGCAACGGATCCCGAACATCCGTTTCATCACGACTTCATAGATTACTATCGACGAGTGGACGCGTTCTTAGGCCGCTTTCGAGATTCGGCGCCCAGGAGCGCGAGGCTGATCGCACTCTCTGACCACGGTTTTGCACGGCTCAAGACCCAGGTGTACGTCAATCATCTCCTCCACTCAATAGGCTACTTGGAACGGGCTTTCAGCGCAGCTAAGGAGCCGAGCGAACTCCACCCTCGAACTCGGGCATTCGCGCTCGATCCGGGCCGGATCTATATCAACAGTCGCGATCGGTTCAAGGCAGGCGCGGTCTCGCCCGACGAGAAGAAGGTGCTGCTAACCAAGCTCAAGGGAGAGTTAGCACAGGTGCGTCTTCTTGATATCGGCATGACATCGCTTGACCCTGAGGACTCACCTGACGATCGGCTCTTTGACGCGGTCCTGGCCGCGGAAGACATCTACCACGGTGAGTGCTTGCGCTTCGCGCCGGATCTGGTGCTCGTGCCAAGAAGAGGGTATGATCTAAAGGCTGCCCTGGATGTGCATGTGCCCAGCAGAAAGGACATATTCACGGGGACACATACCCATGACGATGCATTCCTCATTTCAGACGACCCATCGTTGCCTGAGCGATTGCCTTCTCCGAGGATTCGAGACGTTGCCCGGCTAATAGAGCAGTACTCGCTATGAAAGTCGTCGGAATGGGGCACCCCTGGACGGATCTACGTATGGGGTGGTTTGGAGGGGAGATCATAGGCGTTAAAATAAATCTCGCGATTGAGTCGCGATATTGCTATGACGCGGCCATGAAAACACAAGACATATGCAACGAAGACACATGGCCTCGTGT
>JBMOME010000247.1:0-6631 GCA_049323095.1 Thermodesulfobacteriota bacterium | reverse complement strand
CATCTCGAAAGCCGTAATTCCAAGGGAATAGATGTCCGTGCGCTCGTCAACGGGCTCGGATTCGATTTGCTCGGGAGACATGTAGAAAGGAGTGCCGGCGAAATCGATCACGTCCTCGCAGCCCTTTGGGCAGGCAAGGCCGAAATCGACGATCTTGGCCCTATCTCGTCTCTGAACGAACACATTCGCGGGTTTGATATCCTGGTGGACAATCCCCTGTCGGTGGGCGTACCGGAGACCTCTGCAGACCTGAACGAGAAGGTTAAGGGCTCTCTTGAATTCCAACCTCGGCAGGCTGTCGAGTATGTCTTCAAGGGAAGAGCCTTCCAAATATTCCATGACAATGAAGACCGTGCGATACAGGTGCTCGATATCGTATACACGCACGAGATTTTCGTGACTGAGTCGGGCTATGACGTGAGCCTCATTCTGGAACCGCTCCATGAAATCCGGGTCCATGGCCATGTCGTGTTTGAGCATTTTGATTGCGACCGGCATGGGGAGGGAGGAATGCATTCCCTTGTACACCATACTCCAGCCGCCTTGTCCGATGATCTCATTGATCACGTACCTGCCGATGGTTTTGTCGGCCATCTGCTTTTGTGAGGAAAAGCGTCGGGTAACGATTTCTGTCAAGAACTCACGTAAGTCAGGGTGGGCGCGGCACATCTCCTCGAATTCCAGGCGGCCGATGCCCCACAGCACCATATCGACTTCCGCGTGCACATCGGCAGTGCGCTTCTCGCCCGTCAGGATCGCCATTTCGCCCACGAGTTCCCCGGGCTTGAGTCGCGATATGATATGTGTCTCTCCATTCCGGTCCACGCTGACAACACAGGTTCCCCTCTGGATGAGATAGAAATGATCGCCATCCTCGCCCTGCGCTATCAGGCGCTCGCCCGCGCGGAGGCGGATCGGCGTCATTCCAAAAATCAGTTGGCTCTTGGCCTCATCCGGCGTAGCGCGAAGGAGGTCGGTATTCATGAGGAAATCGAAATCCTCCTGCGACATGGCGCCTTTCCTGATGCGGCTTCTACGCCTTTCCATCGTGACCTCCGGGGCCTCTGTTATGCAGCGGAAGAAAATGAAGGACTTAACCTCTGCAGCAACGAGCAATGCCTGTCGGTTACGCGATTCGGATCCTCCCCCACTGATGGCTAGACAGCAACAAGATATTTTGGATTCGCGCAGAATTCTTTGGTTGAGGCACGATTTCAGGACTGCTGCCCCCCCAACCCCCCACTTATAGGGCCGTTCATCCGTTGTTTGACCTGGACCCTGCCCAAGAAGAAGGCCGGAATAAGACCCACAGCCACTCCTGACCTGCTTCGGAGCGAGTCATTCTAGCACAGATCGCCGAACCGTCAAGATCGGTGCGCACCCCGACTCTGGGTTTTCGCTTGACAGAAACGGCCAAAAGTGATTTAGTCTGGTACATTAATCTGATTTTATTCGGTCTTTTGAACAACTTCATTATCCCGTCCGAGAGAGCCAGACCTACTGGTGACGGGGGGATTGTAATGTGTGATTGACGTTCGTCCAAAGTGTCGGGCGTCTGTGGAGGGTATGGTACTATGCGCGTGGCTTCCTGCCTGTTTCTTCTCTTCCTTGCCTTCTCCTGGACCAGTCTGTGTCCGATCATGTGCTTGGCACAAGACGAAATCAAGACCGCCCAGGCGGCTCCCCCACATAAGGCCGCTCCCAAAGGGGACAAGTCCGAGCTAGACGATCTCGAAGGCATCCTAGGCTCCGAAGATAAGATCGAAGCCGCTGTGATCCACCCATACCGTACTGCGAATGTCGGGTCTGAAGTGAGCGGCGTGGTCGACTCGGTCAAATATGAGGAAGGCGAACGGGTCGAGAAAGACGGTGTGGTGTACGAGATCAACAAGGATCGATTCATTATCGATAGCCGACGAGCGGAAGCCAAAGCCAAGGCAGCCGAGCAGGCTCTTCAACGAGCAAGAGAAGATCTGAAGGTTCAGGAAGAGCTACTCAACTTGGGATCGGGGAAATTGCAGGATGTTCTGAAGTCCCGGGCTGATGCGGAAATCAGTGCCGAACGACTGAACGAAGCCAGAGAAGACCTGAGAATGGCCGCGCTCAATTTGGAAGCATGTTCGGTGAGGTCCCCTTTCGCAGGCTACCTCGCTGTTCGTTACAAAGAGCCGTTCGAGCCGATTGAGCGTCTGGGCAAGCTCTTTGCCGTTGTCGATGGGTCCAAAGTGTATGCGGTTGCCAATGTGCCGGAGAAACTGCTGGCAAAGTTCAAGCCGGGCACCAAAGCTGCTTTCGAGCATATCTCAGGAGTGAAGTTCGTCGGCACGGTGGAGAAGGTGGGAGCGCTCACCGATCCGAAGTCTCTCACTCGCAAAGTATACGTGCTTATCGATAACCCCAAAGGAGAACTCCAAATCGGGACAACAGGATCTATAGGGCTGGAGGAGTAACCATCCTATGCGCAGTGGCTCTCCAAAAGCCCTCAAGTTCATTCTGTTACTCATTGCTTGCTCCGGTCTCGTGGTGTTGCTTGCTTCTTGCCGCTCTCCCTGGATGGAAAAAGTTCGACAGGGCGACGATCCGTTCCTGCATTTGTTCACTCAGGACCACGTCGGAGTTACTCGTTCCGACGCGGCCATAACCTTGATGCACCATCGGGTCAGGCCTTCGACCACCGTAATAGGAAAGCGTGAGCTCGCGGTGGAGGAATGCCGCACGTTGGCGCTCCAGAACAACCTGGAACTTCAGGTCGCCCGTCTTGAAGAAATCACGAAGAAGGCTGTCGAATACAGCTCCCGCACGAAGCTCCTCCCTCATTTCATCTTCTCCGCAGAGTTGAGCGAACGAGATAAGGTCCCCTATTCCTATTCAGACCCATCAGGGAGAGAAGGTGGATTTCCGGAAGCCGGAGGAGGCGGCACCGGTGTGAACGTGTGGTCTACAGGCCATGAGAGGAGCACGTGGCGCTACATCCTTGAGACCAGGTGGAGCCCGACCGACGCAGCGTTGGCCTACTACCTTACCCGCAGCGCGGTGAATGACACGGCAAAGGCGCATTACCAGCGCGTGCGTGTTGCGCAGAAGCTTCTCGGTGTGGTAGACGGCGCATTCTATCGGATTTTGTGTCTGCAAGAGTGCATCCCCATGGCGCGGCGTCTCGTGGACGTTCGGGCTGACGTGGCTCGGAGCAGGGAGAAGGGCGTAGAAAAGCGCGTGGAGTCACTCGACGACTGCCATCGAGCGAAGAAGCGGGTCGTCACTGCTCGTCGCCTACTTGCCAGCCTTGCTAATGAATTGGAAAGGCAGCGCAACATTTTGGCTTCAGCGCTGGGCATTTCGCCCGATTACTGTGTAGACGGCGGGTTTGTGCTCGTGGGGCGTCTCACGGAGCCATTGTACGACGCCAAGATGTGCGACCTCGAGATGCTCGCGGTGCAGAACAGGCCGGAAGCGTACCAGGCCGGGCTGAACTATCTTAACTCCGAGAACGATCTGAAGCGAACCATCGTGAAGTATTTTCCCAACATTAGCGGCTTCTGGAGGACAACCCACGACAAGGATAAGTATGTCTTTTACAAAGACTGGAATGACGTCGGAATGCACGTCTATTTCGACCTCCTGGATTGGTTAACTAATCTGAGTGAATCCACGGCCGTTTCCGTTACCGCGGATAAGACCCGCCGAGAAATAGGCACAGTCGCCTTGGGAATCACTTCCCAGGTGCGACTGGCCGCGCTCAGATACTATGACGCGATCGACGAGCTGAGGAGCTCCAATGAATCGCTGGCTAGTTCCAGAAGCCTGCTCAGAGTTGCCGAAGATAGGCACGCCTTGACTACGCTCGAACGGGTCATGGTGGATGAAGCCAAAGCGGATCTCCTCCAGGACCTGATTCGAAGAGTCCGGGCTGTTGGTGAAGCTCAGGCATCTTTGGCCGAGCTGTTCAGCACCCTCGGAACCAACTATAACGAACCCCCGCCTACAGCGAAGAAGCACTAGGTGTGGTGTCCCGGAAATAAGGTACCCAACGATGGCTGCCTAGTCGTTCGTCATTCCCGCGGACGCGGGAATCCAGAAGGTTGCCGAAGCGCCGAACCCCAGCATCCCAAGCGAATCTCTTTTCAAATGCCTAGATTCCCGCTTTTTGCCTGAAAATGGTCCGCTCTCGATGGACAAGGCAACTCTTGCTTGGTGCCACGGAGCTGCCGAAGGCTCATCCGTGCGGCTCTGGTCCGTCGGAACGTCCTTGGCATAGGGGCATATGCATTAACTTCGGGCAACGGGTTTGATCCCCGCGGCCCCCTCCTCTTTGTTGGGCTGCCTTTCCAGGCCGCCGGCAGGCTAGAAAGCCTGCCCCACAAGGGGGAGGGTGAGATCGGGTCGGAATCAATACGTGGCTGTATAGAACAAGGTCCAACTTGTTCTCCGAATTTTGATGTCCCGCCGGGACACACAGATAGTAGCCCGGCAATTCATTGCCGGGTAAGGTGAAACCTCAAAGAATAACATCTCTTAGTCCCGGAGGGACGACAGAGCCACTGCGGAGCGAACTCTACCCTATCCGCCTACACTATTCTGGCCCCGGTTCAAGCCCGGGGCAAGCTTTCTGCCGTCCCTCTGGGACTATAAGTATCGGAGATTTCGGAGGCTTTTCCCGGCGATGAATCGCCGGGCTACTTTCGGTTGCCCCTCTGGGGCCACCCAAGGTCAAATATGGTAATCTTATTTTAACGCCCATAGCCTTTCTCGAAAGTGATCACGAATTCAATCGTGAGTGCCACTGCTGGCTTGTCCAGCAGTGCGATCCCATTCCGAGAGAACTTTTGGAAATCACTACATGGGACTCGACCCGGGAGACTCGCAATGACCTGTTCAGATCGGCTTGCCATCTTGACGCAAATCAATGGCTGCGGTATCAAAGACATAGTTTTCGCCTCTTAGCGCCATTAACTGGTATACTTGTTGATCTGTAAGTTGTTTCGGCGCCGCAAGTCACGATCTACCACGGGGAGTAATGCAAGCTCGTCCGAAATTCCGACCGGACATCCAGGCTTCCGAGCAGAATGAGGGAGGGGAGAAGTTTGTTCTTCTGAAAGACCCTGTCACCGAACAGTACTATCGGGTCACGCCCTTTGAATTTCGCCTCCTTAAAGTGTTGGATGGGCAGGTAACGCTCGAAGAGGCCCTGGAGCGGCTCAAGAGCCTAGGCTATTACTATTCGCCGGAAGACGCACGGCTCATAGTCGCCAAGGCCGCGGAATTCGGTCTACTGCTGGGAACTCGATTCGGCACGGCGGAGTTTCAACGACATTTAAGAGACCGTATGGCAAAAGCCAAGAAGGAGCGCGTGCTCGCAAGCCTGTACTTCATGTTCATTCCTATTCTGAATCCCGATCGATTCCTGGAACGAACGCTCTGGCTCTATCGGAAACTCGTGCACAAATGGACTGCCATAGCTGCGGGTGTTCTTGCACTCGGCGCGGTTATTTTGATAATCGCAGGCAGCTCACGTATCGAGACCGAGTTTCTCTTCTTCTTCAATCTGGAAAACCTTGTCTACTTGTGGGTCACCATTGCGATTACCAAGCTCGTGCATGAATTCGCCCATGCATACAGCGCGAAGAGCTATGGGCTCCACGTACCGCAGATGGGGATAGCGTTCCTCATCTTCTTCCCCTGCTTGTATTGCAATACGACTGACGCGTGGCAACTTGCCGATCGCAGGCAACGCATGGCCATCAGCGCCGCGGGCATTGTCGCTGAAGGTATGGTCGCGGTTTTGTCAGCCTACGTGTGGTACTTCACCAGACCTGGAATGATCAATTCGCTCGCGTTCTATCTGATGGCCGTTTCGTTTGTTTCCACGGCTCTCTTCAATGGGAATCCTTTGCTCAAGTGGGACGGGTACTTCATCCTTATGGATTACTTGCGCTTGCCCAACCTCGCCACCAAGTCTTTGAGTTACCTGAAGTATCTCTTCATGAACCGCGTTCTGGGCATCTCTCTCATAGCGAATCCGGCTGCGAATCCTCGTGAAGTGTTTATCTTTACCGTGTACGGAATCGCCGCATTTCTCTATCGCATATTCTTGTATACAGCCATCGTAGTCGGCTTGTACTACCGATTCGACAAGCTGCTCGCGGTAGTGCTCGCGTTCCTGGCAATCGTCGTGTTTGGGGTGCGCCCTCTGGTAAAGGGTATCGGCAGCATTTACCGGAAGAGAGCCGAAGTGCATCCACGGCCGGCAGGAGCGATCGTCTTCGCACTCATCGTCGCAGTTAGCATTGGAATTCTCTGCTTCCCCATCTCTACAAAGTCGGTCTATCCGTGTTTTCTGGATTCAGCGAAGATCCAGAAGCTGACCGTACCCTTGAAGACCTCAGTAAAGGATGTCCTGATACGCGATGGCATGGCGGTCCAAGAGGGGACGTTGCTTTTTACTCTCGACACATCTCCCCTGAAGTTGACACTCCGCAAAAAGGAGATCGAACGGGAAATCATCAAGGAAAAGATCAAACAAGCTCTTCTGGATGACAAAAAGATGGCTCGAAGTAGGGAGCTGCTCATTCAGTTGAGCCAAATCGGGCACGAAATTGACATCCTTCGCGTGGATTTCCATCGTGCCCAGGGT
>JBMOME010000246.1:0-6712 GCA_049323095.1 Thermodesulfobacteriota bacterium | reverse complement strand
GTTCACCTCCTGTTGCTCTCCACCCCGCCTCACGGCGACGCAGTTACAGTCGGTTACAGGCTGTAGCGTAAGCCTGGAGAGGACTTCCACCTCTCTGTTTGAGTACGCTCACAGGCGCACTAGGGGCCGGCGTCCCTGCCGGCCCGAGGTATTTGATTTTTAAGAAAGATGTGCCGGCACGGAGGCCGGCACCTACCAATCTCCGACCAGTAATCGGACGCTATTCTTAAGACTTCCTAGATGCTTGCGCCGCGGGAGGGCAGGTCTTTCCATGCGGGGAGGATACCGAACCCGTCGCATGACCTAATGGCCTTTATCACCGCTTTCTGCAGCGCTTCCGAGGCCATGAGCGCGAT
This sequence comes from Thermodesulfobacteriota bacterium, assembly GCA_049323095.1. Taxonomy (GTDB): domain Bacteria; phylum Desulfobacterota; class Desulfomonilia; order Desulfomonilales; family Desulfomonilaceae; genus VGSG01. The sequence goes on along the minus strand of JBMOME010000246.1, from coordinate 6,356 downwards.
ACGCAGCGGGTCTGCTGCTTTGTTTCCGACGGCCAACACAATCGTTAGATCACCGTCTATATGCGAGTGGAACGGCCGTATGACGGATCCCAGACCCAGAGTTGCCTGAGTTGCTACTCTGGATGCCGCAATTTTGTCCAGGGCCGCGTCCACAGCTATCACCGCGAGGGTGGTATTTTCCACCGACACCCGCCGGGACACAGCGATCCCCTCTTTGAGCAGTCGTGCAGCATCCGCAAGCTCGTGCGAGTCTGGGGCCACCCTCGCACCGGCTAGCACGTTTCCGTCCGGATCCGTGACGTCGCCGTATGCATTCACCACCACCAGAGCGGCCACGCTCAGATCGGCCGAAACCACTGAAGCCGACCCCAGCCCGCCTTTCATGCCTTGGCCGATGCCGAAGAGCTTTCCAACAGAAGCTCCGGTGCCCACGCCCACGCTCCCTTGCTCAATAGGTCCGGAGCCCAAATTCATGCAGGCTTCACGTCCCATGGCCGCATTGGGACGAATTGAGCCGTCGCCGAAATTGAGGTCGAAGACCGCCGCGGTAGGCACAATAGGAATGACTTTACCAACTACGGGAATTCCGATCTCTTGTTCTTCCAGCCACGCAAGGACCCCGCCGGCCGCGTCCAGACCGAAAGCGCTTCCACCGCAGAGGCATATCCCGTGCACTCGATCCACCAGGTGCAATGGCCGCAACGAATCGAATTGCCGCGTGGAGGTCGCAGTTCCGCCGGAATAGAAACCCGCAGGCACGCCCCACGGAGGGCCCAGGATCACGGTTACGCCTGTCTTGGCCGTCAGGTCTGAAGCATGCCCCACCCGAATGCCCGGGACATCCGTGATGTCGTCATGAAGTATCCTGTCCGCAGCTTCCATCGATGCGCTTTCCAAAAAACGGGCAGGTTCCGAACCTGCCACTACGTTGACTGTCCGCCACCGCGGCGAATCGAGCACGCGGCATTCCGGTTATTTCTTGTCTTCGAATTCCTCGGGGAATTCTTGTCTCAGCATGGCCTCGTACTCGACCAGCCACGTGTCGCCGAACATCTCCTGGCACATTTTGCGTAGGTCGGCTTTGAATCCTTCAGGATCTCTCTGTTTCCACAGCTTGTCTCGAGCTTTGAGCTCCTCGCACGCGACCCGCACGCGAGCAGAGCGCCCGAGCATTTCAAAGCCCTTGTCCAGCTCATCAAGGCTATTGTCATCATCTCTCTTGGGCATGGGCCCTGACCCTCCCTCTTGACGTTCCACCGTCGGCTCGGTTCAACTTGTTAGCTCTTTACGTTTGAGGAATCCCGGGAGCGCGTCCGTGGGGCGCTTGCTCAGCGCGCGTGCTTGAACCCCGCAGCTGAGACCGGCTTGACACGGCTCTCTTACGTATAATATAAAAGTATTGAGAGGATCAAGGCATGTCCAAGAGCATCTTGCATGGCAAGCATGTGCTTGCGGTGGATGATGAAACCGATGTGCTGGAAATCCTTGAGGAGGAACTTCAAGAATACGGCGTGCGATTGGATACGGCCCCCTCTTACGAAGAGGGGCTCCAAAAGCTGACCTCATTGACCTATGACCTCGTGATTCTTGATATAATGGGGGTCCGAGGTTTTGATCTGTTGCAGGTGGCGGTATCGAGGAATTTGCCGGTAGTGATGCTTACCGCCCATGCGCTGAGCCCTGACACTTTGAAAAAATCCATCGCACTCGGAGCAAGGGCTTACCTTCCGAAAGACCAGCTTGGCCGCATCGCCCCATTTCTTGAGGATGTGCTGACACTCAACTATCAGTCGGGCTGGAAGTCTGTCCTGGAGAAACTGAGTGGATCGTTCGGCAAGCGCTTCGGACCAGAATGGCGCACATCCGAAAAGGAATTCTGGGAGAACTTCGACAAGGACCTGGCAGTAACGAAGTCCACGATAATCCAATCCTGAATCCGATGCCCTTGAGGCTCGGGGAGTTTGAGGTATTCCGGTGGCGATCAAGAATATCCAGACTTCTCATCTGGTGCATGACCTGAAGAATCCGGTCAACATTATCGAGACAGGCGCGCGAGCCCTGCTGGACAAACAGGACCGATACGGTGTCCTGAACCCCAAGCAGGAAAAGGTGATCATGCGCATGTTGCGCAGTGCGCTAAAGATCAAGACTTTGACTCACAACATGCTCGAAGTTGACATGGCCTCCCAAGGCATAACGAAAACCTCTGAGTGCACTCTCGGGGCCATACTGCGCGGGGCTTTGATGGAAGTCTTCGACGTGGTTGACCCAGCCACGGCAGAGGCTCTGGAAGAAGCTGCGGATCTGGAAAATTTCCGCCGGGTGCTGGAAGCGAACAACGTCTTCATCGAAGCCACCAAAGAGGACCTGAATCAATCTATCCGCACGGACCAGACCAAGGTCTGTTTGATCCTGACGAATCTTCTCTCAAACGCCTTTAAGTACCGCGAGACGAGCATCCATGTGAGATGCGCGGTGAATGCCGGGGCGATCAATGTCTCAGTACGTGACGACGGCCCTGGGATTCCGGAGACCTATCATAAGCAAATCTTCGACCAATACTTCCAGTGCGTGCCCGCGGACGGCTTCCCTGTTCGAGGCCACGGCCTGGGGCTTGCCGGCGCGCTGGCGCTGACCGAGGCCCTTGGAGGCCATCTCTCCTTGTGCAGAGGTGAGCACGGGGCTGAATTCCTCGTCGAAATAGGCTGTGCAGCCCAATAATAGATTAAGGTTCCTATCCGCGAGTTTCTGTATGAGCTTCCTCGCGCCGGGCAAGCATGAATGCTGTCCGCTCAATCCCTTCCTTGACAGAATTGCTCGCCCACTCTAGGCTGCCGTTATGCCACCCAGACTGATGAGTCTCATAGGAATCGTGGCGATTGTAGCCTTCTGCTGGCTGATCTCCTCCGATCGTCGACGTGTGAACTGGCACTGCGTGCTGTGGGGCTTGGGCCTGCAATTCCTGTTTGGGATCCTGATTCTTAAAACCTACCCGGATGAGATCTTTGCTGGAGCGCAAGCGCTCTTCACGGGTATTAATCACTTTGCGGAAAAAGGCGCCCGGTTCCTCTTCGGGTCCCTTGTTGATAATAAAGATTTCGTGATGCTGAGCATGGGATCGGTGATCATATTCGTCAGTGCTCTCATGGGAGTCCTGAACTATATTCGTGTACTGCCTGCTCTTATCTACGTTCTTGCCAAGATCATGCAGCGGACCATGCGCACCAGCGGTGCGGAAACCCTTGCTGCAGCCATGTTCATCCTGATGGGGATCGAGGCAGTGACCGGTCTGAGAACCGTCATCGGACGCATGACGCGATCGGAGCTTTTTAGCGTGATGACCTGCTTCATGGCCACTATTGCCGGATCGGTCATGGCCGTGTACGTGGGAGTCTTCGGCGCGAGTCCCGGTCATATATTGGCCGCGAGTATCATGAGCGCTCCCGCGGGTCTGGCCCTAGCCAAACTGATCATTCCCGAAACAGGAGAGCCTGAAACCGCGGGCGGCGTGAAGTGGGCAATGCTTTTGCCTGGGGACAAAGGCATCATTGAGGCTGCTGCCAACGGAGCAGTGCTAGGTCTGAAACTGACCGCGACTATTGCTGCGATCCTGCTCGCGTTTGTAGCGATCATTCATATGATCGACGCGTTTCTTGGCCTGCTGGGCACTTCTTTTGCCGGGATTACCGGGTACCTGTTTGCACCTATAGCCTATGTGCTGGGTATTCCTTGGGAGGATTGCCTGAAGGCAGGGAACCTGCTCGGAGTGAAGACGGTCTTCAACGAGTGGCTGGCATACAGCGAAATGCAAACAATGGTTAAGGCGGGAGAGCTTTCGCCAAGAGCGGTGACGATTCTCACGTACGCGCTCTGTTCATTTGCCAATTTCGGGAGCTTGGCCATTCTTATCGGAGGCATCTCAGCCCTTGCGCCGGAGCGCCGCGAAGAAGTGATCGGCATGGGGCTTCGCTCGCTGCTTGCCGGCCTTTTTGCTGGTTTTCTGACTGCCGCAATCGCGGGAACCCTCGTTGATCTGACCTGACGCAATCGCGTATAGGCCGAATTGAATGTGAGCGCCAATAGATACTCATCACATGACCGAGAAACTGCCTCCGTACATTCCTCGTAAGTTCAAACGCATCCACGTGGAGCTGACCAATAAGTGCAACTTCTCGTGTGCGTTTTGCCCTGATGCGGTCATGACCCGCGAACGGGCATCGATGCCTGAAGAGCTGGCCCGTTCCGCACTAAATCAAATAGCTGAGCTGGACCTTGCCGAAAAAGTGACATTTCACGTGATGGGCGAGCCGCTCTTGCACCCACGATTATTCTCGATACTGGATCACGCCAAAGAGCGCGGCCTCGCGGTCGGGCTTACCACCAACGGCGCGCTTCTTACCCCGGACATCATCGCCAAAATCGCCGAACGAGACCTCCACCAGATCGATGTTTCTTTGCAGAGCCCCGATGCCGGGAGCTTTGTCGCCACTCGCGGAGCCCGCATAAGCTTCCAGGACTATCAGGAACGTCTCTTGGATTTGCTTGCGGCGTGTGCGGCCAGGCCTTCGCCGCCCATCTTCAAGGTGCGCATCATGACTACGCGCTTTGCGCGAAAGATGCGGCAAAAGCTGGCGATTCCGGACTTTATGGGCAGCTCCAAGGAGCTGCGCGACACGGTGATGGACTGGTCCGAACGCATCTATCTTCGGCTGGGACTAGACGAGAAGGCGTTGGACACAGTGAGACGACGCGTGCGCAAGGTCAGCATTCACGCCTGGAACGTCATGGAAATAAGCCCTCGCATCTTCATCGAAACCTATGTGCTGACAGACTGGGGCAATGCGTTCGTGAGGGACTCGGTCATCGAGGCCGATCACGGCCACTGTTTCGGCATGAGGGACCACTTTGCCATTCTCTGCTCAGGAGATGTGGTCCTGTGCTGCGTGGATTATGACGGCCGGACCGCTATGGGAAACTTAAACCAATCATCGTTGCAGGATATTCTGAAAAGCCCGGAATTGGAGCGCATCATGGCAGGCTTCAGCAAGGGCCGGCTGGAGCATCCTTACTGCAAACGGTGCCTGGGCAGCTCAACGCGCATCGGTTCTTGGGTCAAGCCCATCATGTCCGTCCTCGCGCTGAAAATCCTCAAGCCTCTCTTTTACCGCCAGTACCGACTCTTCGAGTGAAGTCGTTCGCCCGTACAAATCGGGTACTCATTCGTCACCGGGTGGAGTCGGGGTCGCTTCCGCTATTCCGGTCGCCCAAGAAAATGTTCGTTTGGCCACGAGATGGAAGTTCTGCGGGACGTAGCCAGTGAGCCTTTGTTCGTCATTCCCGCGCACGCGGGAATCCAGAGGCTCAACAAGCGGAACGTGAAAACGCGTTCGTACCAAGCCTCAAATACTGGATTCCTGCTTTCGCAGGAATGACGGAGTGGAGCCGCCGCGAATCAGACAGGAATCTCGGCAATCACTATACCTGTTGAGCAAGGAAAATCCGCTGTTCATGGCAGTCTGTATTTATCATGCTTTCAAACCGCCAACTGATCTTGGGCTGCTTCGAAGGCTTCTCTCCAAGCTCGGACTCGTTCCGGTCCGTATGTGCGGTCCCAGCCCAAAAGAACCTCGTCTAAGGGCAAGTCTGCAAAGGACCCATGGTACTTGATGTACGTGACATACGGTTTGCCGTTCAGATCGTGGGAGGGCAGGACCGCGTCGTGCTCACCGTCGAACTCCACAGGAGGGATTTGGTGTTTTTCGAACACGACCTGATCAAAGGCAGGTGTGAGCTTCACCCACTTCCCATTAAGCAAGAATTCCACGAACCCATGATAGGTAAAAATATCGCAACCCATCATCTCGATAAGCTCAGGGCTTGCTCCCTGGTTCCGGATATCGGTAAGCCCCAGTCGCGACGGTATCCCGCACGCTCGTCCCAAAGCACAGAGTAGCGATGCTTTCGGCACGCAAAAACCTCGCCCGCGCTTTAGGACTGCACTCGCTTGATAATGCTCAGGCAGATAAAACGGGGTTTGCACGTCGTAAGCGATCTTGTCCCGAACCGCATAAAAGAGCTTACGCGCCTTGAGCACCGGATCGGTCGCGTCGCCCACCACCTCCTGTGCGAATCGCACCACCTCGGGATGCGTGCTGTCCAAGATCGCGGTTGGCTTGAGATATTCCTCAATAGGTGTGCCTGAATTGTCCATTGCGTCCTCCGGCGTGCGATTAGTACCAATGCGCTTTCAAAGAAGTAAAGCACGGGGGAAACTTCTTTGTGTAAAGAAGTTTCCCCCGGAACCCCCTTCAAGAAACTCTATATTTCGTTGGCATTCCTGCTTCCATCTAGGAAGC
>JBMOME010000245.1:0-6714 GCA_049323095.1 Thermodesulfobacteriota bacterium | reverse complement strand
GCAGCTTATCCCCATGAAAGACAATTATCACCAGTGGCCGGAGATGGTCGAACTTGCCCAGTCGTACAGTTCGGTGTGGCGCTGTGGTGCCGCGTGGCTTTTCTTGTCGGCTTGCGGATCTTCGGAGAAGAATGCGGAGATTGCGGCTCAGCGCCTTTCTCCTCGCGAAGTCGTGGCACTGGATCCGCCCGACGTATCTTTTGAGGAAAGAGAAAAGGAAATCAACCCCGAAATTGGGACGCATTGCATAGGTATCGGCAACCAGGACGATCGCCTCTTCGCAGGCTGTATTGAAATGCGCCGCGAGTTCCATGTGGATGCCTATGGTCAGATGAGTTTTTGCTGTTTCGTCAAAGAACCGACCCTGAAGTACGATCTGCGCCGAGGGAGCGTCCGAGAAGCCTGGGAAGAATTTATCCCTTCTCTTGCAGATCGGGTGCGAGGCAGCAATGAGTGGCGAGAGAACTGCGGCAACTGCGAAAAGCGTCCCCACTGCCTCTGGTGCCCGGTGTACGGGTACCTTGAATGCGGGCGCTATTCCGCGCCGATCCCGTACCTGTGTGAAGTGGCTGAAGAGAGCCGACGATACAAGGAAGAGTGGCAGTCTCGGCATAGGCGCTATTTCGAGATTGCAGGCATTACAATTCAAGTTGAAAGCGACTTGCCAATGGATGAAGTCCGCTTTGTCCCGGCCTTGCAACCGTTTGAAGTACAAACACCAGGGGGAGACCTGGTCGCTCTGAAACATGTCTTCGGCCTGCCGGATTTGGCCGGCAAAGACCTTGGCATCCAACTGTTCCGAAAGGTGCCCTGGGCCATCTACCAAAAAGGGGATAGCCTCATCTACCTGAGCATCTCCGAGGAGCCGGGTGGCGCCGACTCGGTGCATCGCGTGGCGGTTTTTGACTCGGATTACCGTCATGGGGTGCTGTACAGCCCTCCCGAGCAAAAAGCGGAAATGCTCAAATCAGGATTCGGTGGCCTCACCCTGTTTGCTACGGATCAGATTCTGATTGCGCAACTGCTTGCTCTGCGTCAGGGCTGCTACATACATGCATCGGGCGCCATCCTGGACGGGCAAGGCTTGCTTTTTGTCGGCCATTCAGAGGCCGGGAAGTCTACCGTGTCACGCATGTTGAAAGGTCAAGCTGAAATCCTCTGTGACGACCGGATTATCGTCCGCGGCTGGCCCGAGGGATTGAGAATTCACGGCACGTGGAGCCACGGGGAGCTGCCTGACGTTTCACCGAACTCTGCGCCTCTGAAAGCCGTACTCTTTCTCACGAAAGCTCGTGAGAACCGCCTGGAATTAATGACAGAGAGGCAAGCCATTTTGAACCGGCTGCTGAGCTGTCTTGTGAAGGGGTTTGTGAACCGGGACTGGTGGGATCATACCCTCGATCTGGTGGAACGGATGATTCAGGAAGTACCTTGCTACGAAATGCACTTTGACCAGAGTGGAGATATCGTCCTCCACCTGAGACAACTCGTAGACAAATATTTGCGGCCATCTGCGCAATCTGCGGATCGTCCTACGCGCGGGGGAGCTCCTGACTGATGGAATACGTTGAGCGCACTTCGTCGGACCGATTCGATCTGTGGTCCAAGAGGCCGCTCCTCCTGGCCCAACTGGATATCGAACTCACCGAACGCTGTAATAACAACTGCATTCATTGCTGCATCAACCTGCCCGCGGGAGACGACTTTGCCAGAGAAAAAGAGCTCACAACCGATGAACTCAAGCGAGTTCTGGCAGAAGCGGCCGCGCTCGGGACTCTTGAAGTGCGTTTCACCGGCGGTGAGCCCTTGCTGCGTCCGGATTTTGAGGAGCTGTACTTGTTTGCGCGTCGGCTGGGGCTCAAGGTGCTCCTCTTTACGAATGGCCGCCTGATCACTCCCCAATTGGCGGATCTCTTCGCCAAGATCCCACCGCTCGTGCCCATCGAGATTACCGTCTATGGTATGCGAGCGCATTCGTACGAAGCGGTCAGTTCGATCAAGGGTTCGTATGCACAATTTCGGCAAGGAATGCAGCTGCTTCGGGATCGGAATGTGCCTTTCATAGTCAAAGGCGCTCTGCTGCCACCCAACCGCAATGAAATAGATGAGCTTGAAGCTTTGGCCGCAGAACTTTCTTGGATGGAGTTCCCTCCGGAATACGCGGTCTTTCTTGAGAAACGCTGCCGGCACGACGATCCGGATAAAGATCGCGCCATTGAAGCTTTGCGGCTCTCCGTTGAAGAATGCGTCTCGGTACTTACGCGGCACCCGGAGCTGTCGCGAAAGGAATTAACCAAATTCTGCCGCACGTTCCTGGGGCCGCCTGGAGAACTGCTGTTTCCGTGCGGCGCGGGCCATGCCGCGTGCGTCGATGCGTACGGCCGGCTCCAACCCTGTCTGGCATTACGCGCGCCGGAGCTGACCTATGACTTGCTCCGAGGATCGCTCGAGGATGCGCTGAGAAATTTCTTTCCGCGGGTACGTGAGCTGCGTGCGACCAACCCGGAGTATCTCATGCGGTGCGCTCGCTGCTTCTTGAAAAGCATGTGTGAGCAGTGCCCGGCCAGGTCCTGGACTGAAAACAGCACGCTGGACACGCCGGTAGAATATTTGTGCTCGCTGGCCCACGCCCAGGCGCGATGGGTCGGCATACTGGGCTCGCAAGAGTATGGATGGGAGGTCCAAGATTGGCAGTCCAGGATTGGCAAGGCATCCGAAGGCTGATTGAGATTTCGGATTGCATGTTGTGTAACTCGTACCTTATAGTGCACGAAGAACCTTCGCGTTTTGGATCACGATTTCCCTGACGAAAAGAGCCCGCGGAGGCACTCGTTCATGAAACATCCGCAAAAGGAGTGGCAGACACCCAAGCTGGTCATCCTGGCTCGAAGGGAGCCTGCGGAAAGCCTCACGTCGTACTGCAAAGCCTCGGTGGTATCAAGTGGGGCAGGTTATCGTAACAACAGATGCCGACAAGGCCGTTATTGCCAGAATCAGTGCAGTTCGTTACACGTCAGGGCTTCGTGACGGGAAACCTGTCTCTGTTGGCCGATCAATGGTCGAGAAGTCCGTAGGTCGGATTGAGTCCCGCGTTCTGCGCGGGACGAAATCCGACATGATATCCAAGAATGGTGTCGGGTTTCGCGGGGCTCTACCCGACCTACCAACTTAGGGGTCAATTACAGTCTTATGGAGTATCAACTCAAACTCTGGCAGACGCCCAAGCTGGTGATCCTGGCCCGAAGCGAACCTGCGGAAAGCCTCACTTCGTACTGTAAGGCCGCGGGAGCATTCACCGGCAGTCAGGCCACGTCCAACATACGGTGCCAGCGTCAAATTCTTTGGTTTACGTGTATCCAGTGCTCCACGATACACACCAGGGCTTCGTGACCGGCAACGCGAGTCTGTTGGCAAGTCCGTAGGTCTGATTGAATCCCGCGTTTTGCGCGGGACTCAATCCGACATGATATCCAAGAATGTTGTCGGGTTTCGCGGGGGTCTACCCGACCTACCAACTGTGTTACCGAATTTAGAATGGAGTAGCGAAGGACGGATATAACCGATGGACGTTGCTGCCTCTCTAGACGAAATCTACGTGCCTTCACAAGATGTCGTTGCCCGCGAGATCGAGGGCGAAGTAATCATCGTGCCGCTGGTTTCGGGCATCGGCGATATGGATGACGAATTGTACACGCTCAACGAGACCGGGCGGGCAGTCTGGAAACTCCTGGATGGGAAGAGAACTCTCAAGGAAGTTACGGAAGAGCTTTTAGGAGAATTTGAAGGTGAAGAGATAATACAAGATGTGCTCGGATTCGTAGCTGAGTTGCTTCGCCGCAGGATTCTCATCGAGGTGTCTTGAGCAGGACACGCTCTTGCTCTTTGGAAGAGCTCTCACCGGTCTTGTGGCAGCGGTTCCTGAAAACGGCGGTCAGTTCCAGCTGTGCGCTCGGCGCGGCCAATGAGATCCGGACCCGGCCTAAGTCAGTCAAAGGACTCGTTGTTGCATCCCGTGCGGTCCGTCTCGTATATTAATGAGAATGAGTCCAGGTTTATGATAAGGATTTCTTGAGCAATTGAATAAGGAGGTGCAAATTTGTATGCAAGCTCATCGAAAACAATGGCAGAAACCCAAGTTGATCATTCTCCATCGCAGCCAGCAAGCCGAGAACGTCCTGCGGATTTGTAAGACTTCCATAGCCGGCTCCATCGCAGGACCTAACATGGACGTCAGGCAGTGCAGAGTAACCATCGGCGGCTGTTGGTGGAGATGTCAGTCGGAGGCCAACAAATGGAGCTGAGCGAAAGACTTGCCGCGAAGATAGATTACCCCTTTTCTGTGACGTTTGTCATGCGGAGGAGGAACACCAACGGATAGCGTGGCCGAGTCGCGGCCGACGTCTTGAATAGGCGAATTAGGCTCCCTCGGAACCCTATGCAGTCGGCCAGGGGGACGGGCCTCGTGAGACGTGTCCTGATGAAACCGAATGACCCGATCGGGTGCACGCGATGCTCATTTACGGAATCTTATCCGTCGCTTCATGAAGCGAACCCTAGCTCCCCAAACTCGTGCAACGGAGAATTCTCATTGAAGTGCCTTGAACAGAACACGCTCTTGCTCTCCGGAGAAGCCTTCGCTGAGATTGCGCGCGCGATCCTTGAGAAAGGCAGCTTGTTTCGCCTCTGCGCGCGCGGCAACAGCATGACGCCGTTTATCCGGAGCGGAGACAGACTCACGATTAGTCCACTAGCAGGTCAAGCTCCCCGCGTGGGAGAAGTTGTCGCATTCTCCATGCCTGGAGAATATGGATCGGAACTGGTGATCCACCGAGTTGTAGAACGGCGGAGGACATCATTTGTTATCCAGGGCGATGCAAACGGATCTCTACCCGCTCTCGTACCCTCAGAATATATCCTGGGACGGACCGTTAAAGCTGAACGGAACGGCAGCCGCATTCGCCTAGGGCTTGGTCCGGAAGGGCGGTTGATCGCTTGGTTAAGTCGGACTCGGTTGCTCTGGCGGTCGATTTGGGCGTTTTGGGGCCGAGTGCGACCTTTCCTCAAGTGTGTGTAGGATGCGGTGAGCGTAGCGAACCGCATCTGTCGAGGCTTTCCGCATTGTCGTGCCGATCCACGAGACATACGTAAGTAGCTGTAGGTCGGATTGAGTGCCGCTTTCCGGGCGGGACGAAATCCGACATCATTTCCAAAGGAATCCGTCGGGTTTCGCTGGACTCAACCCGACCTACCTTGAGTCACCGTTTGATAGCGCAGTGGTATCATTTACCAAATACTGCGGGCCGCGCCCTTACCGAACAATTCATGGATAGGCAAGTTCTCACATCGATAAAGATGCAGCACTTCTCCTTGTGGGAGAAACTTCGTCAAAAGCGCGCTCCACTGGCCTTCACGCTGGAGATTACTGCTCGCTGCAACAACAAATGCCGCCACTGCTACATTAATCTGCCCGCGGAAGATCCACAGGCCAAGTCCGAGGAGCTGACCCTTAACGAGATCCTCTCCATCGCGCAACAAGCCTGCGACATGGGTGCATTCTGGTGCCTGATTACCGGAGGAGAGCCGCTCTTGCGGTCCGATTTCCCGGATATCTACCTCGGCCTTAAGCGCAAAGGCTTCTTGATCAGTATCTTCACCAATGCAACACTCATTCAAGACCGTCACGTTGAGCTCTTCAAACAATATCCCCCGCGAAACATGGAAGTAACGGTCTACGGCGTTACTCAAGCCACATACGAAACAGTGACCCGCCGCGAGGGCTCGTTTGGCGCATTCCAACGCGGGCTTCAGCGCCTGCTGGATAACCGCGTGCCTGTGCACCTCAAGGGGATGGCGCTGCGCTCGAACCAGCACGAACTACCTCAGATCGCTGGCTTCTGTCGCGGCCATACCAGGGATTACTACCGTTGGGACCCGTTCTTGAATCTCCGTTACGACCGCAACCGACAGCGGAATGTGGAAATTATTGCAGAACGTCTCACCCCTGAAGAAATCGTGGCCCTGGAGCAATCTGATCCGGAACGCTTCCCTGCTATTCAAAAGGAGTGCGATAGCCGCGTTCACGAGGAAATCGGCCACCATGGCTGCGATCATCTGCTTCGATGTGGCGCCGGAAAGGAGCATTTCGCAGTCAGCTACAATGGCTTATTCCGATTGTGCGAGTCATTGTGGGCGCCGGGAACCACTTACGACTTGCGCAAGGGCAATCTCAAGCAAGCCTGGAATGAATTCGTGCCACAGGTGCGCGATCTGCGATCACACAATGCAGCGTACCTGGAGACCTGTCAGACATGCCCTATCATCGAGCTGTGCCTTTCCTGCCCAGCCCATAATGACTTGGAGACCGGCCAGATGGATGGAGAGACTCCCTACTTCTGCGCAGTTGCCCACGCCCGAGCCAAGATGTTGGAGACGGCATCGGGCCAAAAGTAGGGGCGGACCCGTGATACTAATTCGCTTTCAGACAGGTAATATCCTGTTCTTGGTGGCACTGTCCCGCGGGGCGCGGGATTGCCCGTCGTTTTCGGGCCGGCAGGGAGAGACTGTCTCAAAAGTCACGATTTTGTCACCCATTCGGATAGGGGTAGGAACAGCCGGTTACCCGGCCGCTCCCCCCTCCGAACCGTACGTGCGGATCTCCCGCATACGGCTCTCCGGTCGGTGGTTCACCGCCGTGCGGATTGACAGGCCGCGGCA
>JBMOME010000244.1:0-6735 GCA_049323095.1 Thermodesulfobacteriota bacterium | reverse complement strand
GGGTTTCCCCGCCGCGCGTTACCTTCCTCTCATACGCTGGAACAAGATAATGCGCGCGACACCGGTTGCGATAATCATGTTGGGCCTTTCTGCAGCGCTGGCAAGTGCGGGAACTGACCTCGTCCCGCTGAAGGTATCTCGCTCTACGGGCACTGACCGGTTGCAGGCTTTCCTCCAAGTATATGAAGACCAAGACGGTGCGGAGACCTTCGAGACTGTTCAGTTGAGAACGTTTCGTGCTGTTCAGAAAACAGTGCCGAATTTTGGCTTTAGTGGATCCACTTATTGGATTCGATTCGCCATAACGAATGACGAGAGCGAATCTTTGAACCTTTTGCTGGAGCTAAGGAATCAGCTCTTAGACTTCGTCGACTTCTTTGTCGTGTCGGACCAGAGCCAACGTGTCGACCACTCCCGGGCCGGTGCGCGGGTTGAGTTTGGCGAGACGGTTTCTTGGGAACGTTACCCTATTCTGAATTTGAACTTCTCCCCCCAGGAACAGAAGACGTTCTTCGTTCGGGTCCAATCGGGCACGCCGGTGAGAGTTCCGTTAAGTCTATCGACAGTGGAATCGTTTCGCCGACAGCAGCTTCAGGACTACTTGCTTGCTGCGATTTTCTATGGAGTGCTGATCTTTCTCATCATCTATAACGTGTTCGCGTGGTCCATCTTAAGGCAAAGGGCATACATGTATTATATCCTGACGCTTTTCAGCGTGGGGATATACCAATTGGCCATTCACGGCTTCGTTCCCCGACTTGTGATCCCGTCTCAACCTCATCTGACGCTTCATCTTTTCATCGCCGCAATAGGCTTTGTCTTCATCTTTAATATCCTCTTTGTGCGCACGTTCATGGATGCCAGGTCAAAATTCCCAGTTCTTTACAGAATCCTGGATATCTTTTTGATACTCGCTGTGGTTGACACGATTCTGTATTACTCTGCATTTTATGTCGGTAATATGGCGGCAATGATTTACGGACCTGTTCTGGCCTTGGCCTTGCTAATCATCATAGGGCTAATGTGGTATTGGGGGGAGTCTCAGGCTCGTTACTTGTTTCTGGCTCAGTCTCTGCTTCCTGTTGTCGCCGTACTACATGTCGGGACGAGAATGGGGCTTATCCCGTTCACCACGGTTTTGAATCAGTCCCTCGAGTTTGCGTATTTGTGGCATGGCATGTTCTTTTCGTTAGCTCTCGCGGACCGGTACGCAGCAATGCAGCGGAGTTTTCAGCACACTCTGGAAAACCGCGTAGCGGAGAGATCAGCGGAGCTCCTTCAGGCCAATAAAAGCCTCGAAACCGAGATTGTCGAACGAAAGCGTGTCGAACGAGCGATCGAGAACGCCAAGAAGGAATGGGAACAAACCTTCGATACCGTTCCAGATCTTGTGGCCATCATTGATGCGAATCACATTATTCAAAGAATCAACAAAACCATGGCTGCCAAAATGGGCGTTCATCCTCGTGAAGCAGTTGGATTGAGCTGCTACGAATTGTGTCATGGTACAGACATTCCGCTCCACAGCTGTCCATTGTCTCAGAGCGTGGCTGATGGCAAGGAACATGCGGCTGAAGTGAGCGAACCTAGACTCGGTGGAACGTTCCTCGTGTCGGTAACTCCGCTGCAGAACGGTAACCGTGGTATCTCCAGCTTTGTTCATGTGGCCCGAGACATCACTGAACACAAGAGATTGGAAGAAGAGCTGCGTAGGCTCGCAACGACCGACGGTCTGACCAACGTTTGGAACCGCCGCTATTTCATGCAATTGGCCGAGCGCGAGCTTGATCGTGTAAGACGGTACAAAGGGTGTTTCGCGCTCCTTCTGATCGATCTCGATCACTTCAAGGCCGTAAACGATACGTATGGTCATGACATCGGCGACGAAATGCTCAGGAAGGTAGCTGAGACATGCAAGACCACTCTTCGGCAAGTGGATATCTTCGCAAGGTACGGGGGCGAGGAATTCGTTGCGCTTTTGCCGGAAACGAGCTTGGAGGAGGCCATTGTCGTCTCGGAAAGACTCCGCGGAATCGTGTCCGACCACTCGACGACAGACAGCAATCCACCTCTGCTCATAACGCTCAGCATCGGAGTGACTATTGCGGGGCCCCGGTGCGGAGGACTCAATGCCCTGCTGAAAGAGGCTGACGCGGCTCTGTACCGGGCAAAAAGGAACGGAAGAAACCGCGTGGAAATCTTTGACTCCTCCTTGGCTCAACCGAACTCCCTGTTGCCGGGCTATTGACCGTTCCCCACGGCCCGGAGGCTCGCATTTCGCTCTCTTGGGGCGCAATCTGGGTGTAACCGAAGTGCTGGGCTTTCTCGTGGAATTTGTTTGGTTCTAGAGTCTGCCTGTGCTAGTTTTGCGTGTTAAAGTTCTGCTGGGAGATCCCTCCCCACGTGCAGAGATCATCGCTACTTATCATTCTTCCATAGGCGAGGAGGTCGGTTAGATGTTTGAAATCTTGGAGAAAGAGCGGATTGGTCCCGGCGTCAATCGAGCCGTGATATCCGCTCCTGAAATCGCCCGGGCACACCGTCCCGGCCAGTTCGTCATCCTGAGGTGTTATGACCAGGGCGAACGCATTCCTCTCACCATAGCGGACAAAGATCCCGAAAAGGGAACTATCACTCTCGTTTGGCAAGAGGTCGGAGTTACCACGTTCCACTTTGGAACAATGGAGGTGGGTGAAAGCTTGCAGGATGTTTGCGGTCCTTTGGGCAAACCCACCCATATCGAGAACTTCGGAACCGTAGTGGGCGTGGGTGGCGGCATCGGCGTTGCTCCCTTGCATCCCATCACAAAAGGCATGATGGCGGCCGGCAATCACGTCATTTCCATTATCGGAGCCAGGACCGAAGGGCTGCTTATTATGACCGAGGACATGAGGAAGGTCAGTCACGAATTGCTCATATCCACAGACGACGGATCCTTCGGCATTCACGGTTTTGTGACCCAGGTTCTCAAGGACCTGATCGACAAGGGTACGAAGGTCGACCTGGTAGTGGCCATCGGGCCGGTCCCCATGATGAAGGCAGTTGCCAATCTTACCCGAGGGTACAACCTCCCGACGGTGGTCAGCGTCAATCCCATTATGGTCGATGGAACAGGCATGTGCGGTGCGTGCCGCGTCGAGGTCGGCGGAAAGACCATGTTCGGCTGCGTGGACGGCCCGGAGTTTGACGGTCATCAGGTTGATTTCGACCTGCTGACCAAACGTCTGGCCATGTACAAGGGCCCCGAACTTATCGCTCTGAATCGATTCAGAGAGACGGAGCGCGGCTGCAAGTGCTCAATCCCCGGGGGTGGCGCATGACCGAACAACAAGAACCCAAGAAGGCTCCAAAACCCAAGGTGCCGCGCCAGAAGATGCCGGAACAGAGTGCGGTCGAGCGAGCCCACAACTTCTACGAAGTGGCGCTCGGATATTCGAACGATCTCGCTCTGATGGAAGCCAGCAGATGCCTGCACTGCAAGAAGCCGTACTGCATGAAGGGATGCCCGGTTGAGGTTGACATCCCGGACTTCATCGAAATGGTCAAGCAGGGCGATTTCATCAGCGCGGCGTGGAAAGTCAAAGAGAAGAACAGCCTTCCGCGGATCGCGGGTAGGGTCTGCCCCCAGGAATCCCAGTGCGAATCCACGTGCGTGCTGAACAAGAAAGGCAAGGGCGAGCCCTGCGCCATCGGGCGCCTGGAACGTTTCGTGGCTGACTGGGCCGCACAGCACGCGCCGAATCAAATGCCTGAACTGCCCAAGCCCACCGGCCTCAAAGTTGCGGTGGTAGGCTCGGGCCCTGCCGGTCTTACCCTTGCAGGAGGGCTCATCAAGAAGGGAATAGCGGTTACCGTGCTGGAGGCGCTTCACGAGCTCGGTGGGGTGCTGGTTTACGGAATACCGGAATTCCGTCTGCCCAAAGCTATTGTCAGGGCGGAGATCGATGAGCTGAGACGCATGGGAGTTGAATTCAAGACCAACTGGGTAGTCGGCCGAGTAGAGACTGTAGATGACCTCATAGATCGGTACGATGGCGTGTTCATCGGCACCGGAGCAGGCGCACCATTGTTCCTTCGCATACCGGGTGAGAACCTTAACGGCGTATACTCGGCAAACGAGTACCTCACGCGATCCAACCTCATGCGTGCGTACATGTTCCCCGAAGCCGACACTCCCATTGCAAAGGGGCGCCGAGTAGTAGTTTTCGGTGGTGGAAATGTGGCTATGGACTCAGCGCGGACTGCTCTCCGGCTCGGAGCGGAAGAAGTCACGATAGTCTATCGTCGAACCATGGCGGAATTGCCGGCAAGAGCCGAGGAAGTCCATCACGCGGAGGAAGAAGGCATCAAGTTCAAGCTGCTTACTGCTCCCCTCGAAATACTGGGAAACGAGACCGGATGGATCGTTGGGATACGGTGCCAGCAGATGGAGCTGGGCGAACCGGATGACTCAGGCCGACGTCGGCCTGTTCCCGTTGAAGGCAAGATCTTCGACATCGAATGTGACACAGCCATTGTGGCTATCGGCAACGCGGCCAACCCGCTGGTTCCGTCTACAACCAAGGACCTGGAGACGAACAAATGGGGGAACATCGTCGCGGATCTGGAAACCGGCAAGACTTCTCGAGACAGGATCTGGGCTGGTGGTGACATTGTTACCGGAGCAGCTACGGTGATCCTGGCAATGGGCGCTGGCCGAAAAGCGGCCAACTCCATGATGCAGACTTTCGGCGTCAGCTAATAATTTGTGGCTGGCGGGCCCGGGATTTGCTTCACTTCGGACGAGAAAGGGCCGCAGGAGTCTTGAAGTCCATTTCGTGAATACGGGCGCGTACCTGGGTGCCACTGACCTGAGCTTGCTCAGGTCAGTGCTGTACCAACGTCCCGGGACCGCACTGACCTGGTACCCAGGTCAGTGGCACCCGAATATGTGACCAAGCTTGTGAAACGAAGCACTTAATTCAGGAGATCCCCAGCTCAGACAAAGACCATGTCCAATGCTTGCAAACCCGTCAATCTCATGCGGTGAAACATATGTTTGCTCTCAGGGCCGTTGCCCATGCCATCGCTTTGGTTCTTCTGTTCACAGGTGCTGCAGGGGCTACCTCGATACAACGGGTGGAAGGGATCGTCAGTGAGGTTGAAGAGGGCTACCTGCTCGTGAAACCGGACGGCCAGGAGAAGACGATCCGGCTCATCCTCAGGTGGAAGGCCCGTTTCGTACCTCCAAAACTACCGCTCAAGGGCGATCGGGTGCTTGTCTTGTACAAAGACAAGCCGGAGGGCGCTGTGATCTACGAGGTTCGGTATCAGAAGAACGGCGCGGGTCAAATGCCGTTAGCCCCGGACTCAGCTTCCAAGGGCTCCAAGTAATCAAGGCAGGCGGTTCATGGATTTTGTCCTGATCCTGAAGGCAGGCTTTTTGGGATTCGGTCTCTCGCTCGGGGTTCAACTACTCGTGTTTTATCTGGCGGGGCAATTCCTGGGGGCCACGATCCGGCATTTCATTCGTGTGTTCCTCTTGGCCGCGGTGGCGTCCTTCCTCGCTGTGGATCTTCTCCTCTACATCAGGGTTCCCACCTATGAAGCTCCTCACAGCCAGCTCTTCCTGGTCGGCTGCATCGGCGGCTGGCTTGGAGGACTTGCATCCGGGCTCACCCAAATGCGTGGCTACCTAGTGCGCTTCCTGAACCGATAGATTCACGAGCTGTCTCGCGACACCTCTTCAACGGCCTGAGTGAGTACCCCAAAGAACTCCTGTGGCTGCATCTCTTGGTTCACACTGTCGTACTTCCAGCCCAGGTGCCGGTTGCACGAGCTACAGATGAGAAAACGCCAGCCGTAGCCGGGAAACCACGAGTATTCCACGAAAAGCCGCTCGTCGGCGAGGATGTTCTCGCAATGGGCAAAAGTCCGGAAGTTGCACCGGATGCCGGATGGATTGACGAACGAGTGTGTGTCGGTTCCGTTCATCTTCAGTAAGGTCGCGGACCGCGCAATGAGCGCCCCGCACACGGAACAGCGGTACTCTTTCCCGCTCTTGTCGTCGTCGGGGAGTTGGAGGTATCCGATCATAGCGACATTATATATCCATTCTGAAAAATTCTGACGGAATTGGAGCGCGTTCCCGGACGAGCAGGCAGTAGTCTGACCAGTTGGTCCAGCGTCACTTTCAGTAGACTTGCTCTACCTTTCAGCATTCCCCGTAGGGGAAAACTGTGAATAGCCCTGGGTGAAACCCAGGGGAAGAGCCCCTCAAGCAATCCCGGGATTTCGACCCTGAAAGGGTCGACCCCTCTCGGGGTCGGAAAAAACGAATAATTGGCGCTGCATACCACGGGTTTTATCCCGCGAGACGCGGGACTACTTAAGGTTCTCCCCCTTTGGGGGAAAGAGCAGAGTGCGACATCATTTTGCCTAGTATCATTCGGAACTTTTGTATGTTACCCGTGAAGGAAATGGAACGCGGCGGATTCTCGACACCCCATTGAGAGCACAATGTAGGCTTAGTAACCGTAGGTCGGATTGAGTCCCGGGTTCTGCGCGGGACGAAATCCGACATCATTTCCAACGCAACGTGTCGGGTTTCGCTGAGCTCAACCCGACCTACCCCTCTGCTGTCTACGGGCCGCGGAGGAGATGAGGCGCGAGCGGTCCTCAACGCACTGTTGAGATCACAAGGGAGGCCTAGTCGGCCAGGTATCCGTCTTTCTTGAGCATGAATTGAACCTTAGT
>JBMOME010000243.1:0-6818 GCA_049323095.1 Thermodesulfobacteriota bacterium | reverse complement strand
ACGCCGGCTGCTACCCGACCGTTGCTGGCCCGACCCTTACTCGTGACTTCCTTGCTATTCTGGTAGGGCCGGCGTCCCTGCCGGCCGAGAACGACGGGCAAGGCGCCAGTCCCGCCAGGAGGAGGATATTACCTGTCTGAAAGCCAATTGGCATCACTCTAATTCATTCCAATGATCGATAGACCGCTGGGCTCTCTTCTTGACCGGGCAGCCGCTCATGATTAACGAATAATGTAGATGCGGAGATCTCCGCACGTGCGAGCAACGCACCGCGAAAGGGGATTATGTGATGCTGTTCAAGAAGTTCATTACATATATAGCACTACCGTGCTGTCTGAGCCTTGTAGGCTTGGGCATTGCTGTCGGCCAGACCGCAGTAACCAAAGAAGAAGTGCAAAAAGATGTCAAAGTGGCCGCACAGAAAGTGAAAGATTACACAGCACAAGAGGCAGAGGCTTACAAAAAAGATATGGAAAAGAGGCTCGAGGAGCTCTCAAAGAAGATCGATGAACTGAAAGAAAAAGCCAAGAATGCCAGTGGTGAGGCTGCTGAGAGGTACCGGGTCCTCATAGCGGATCTTCAAAGCAGGTTGGATGCGGCCAGGCCAAAACTCAAAGATTTGGGTTCGGCAACTTCGGCCGCGTGGAAGGATATGAAGGTCGCTTTTGATAAGGCGGTTGACGATCTCCAGAAAGCTTACGAGGACGCTGTTTCCAAATCTAAGTAACCCGTGCCGCTGATACGGATTCGGGGTCAACGAGTCAGATCCGGGGGTCTTGGTACAAGCCGAACTTGCTCAATGCGTGCCGGCTTTGAATACGACCTTCTAGGAGCTCTGTTCGCCCAGGTATGCTTCTTTGACTTTCGGATTTTCCAGGAGATCCGATCCGGAGCCCTCGAGTACGATCCGGCCTGTTTCCAGCAGATAGGCGTAGTCGGTGATCTTGAGCGCTGCGTAGGCGTTCTGTTCGATCAAAAAGATGGTTACGCCTTCATCGCGGATCGTCTGTGCAGTACGGAAGACCTCTGCTACGATCAGCGGCGCTAAACCCAGGGACGGTTCGTCCATCATCAACAGCTTGGGTTTTGACATCATTGCTCGGCCCAGAGCGAGCATCTGTCGTTCGCCTCCGGAGAGGGTCCCACCGAGTTGCTGGAGCCGCGCTTCGAGGATAGGAAAGATCGAAAAGACCCGTTTCATGGTTTGATCCACGTCCGCGTGGTCCCTATTTGTGTACGCGCCCATGATCAAGTTCTCTCGAACGGAGAGGTTCGAGAAGATCTTACGCCCCTCCGGTACGTGCACCAACCCCTGCTGTTGAATCTCGTGCACCGGTACATTGTTAAGGCGCACCCCTCGAAACAGCACCTCTCCACGCGTAATAGGGATCAGCCCGGAGATCGCCCTTACCGTGGTGCTCTTTCCCGCACCGTTTGACCCCAGGAGCGTCACGATGTTCTTTTCGTTCACCGTGAGAGAGATCCCCTTGAGCGCTCGGATCCCCCCATACCTCACGTGAAGATCTTTTATGACCAACACAGCGATATTCTCCTGGCAATAGAAGGCGGGCAGCTCGTTCAGTACCGCATCATGGAGCCTGAATGGGAATCCGTCACAAGTTCTCGGATGCGGCCGTAAACCTGTTCGAAGGATTCAGCCGAGTTGAGGAAGTACTGGACTCCGTCTCTGTTATGCACCCGTCGAAGCCCATCCACCATGTGGAGGAGCTCCATGTGGACAAGGGCCTCCAACCCTGCAAGCAGGTTGAATTGCTTCGGGTCAACGTACGTGTCGAAGTACCCCTCCAGGGTTGCTACGTCCCACACGCAACGCGGCTGAGCACACGTCTCGTATGTGACCTTGAGACGTCGTTGATGGTGATCGCGCAAGGCGCGGACTCGTTCGGCCGGATCGTCGATCGCCTCGCCATGCGCTGGGAGCACGAGGATAATATCATCCTGCGCACTCAGCTCTTCCAGGGTTCGCAGGTAGACCAGCAGGTCATCGGGATGGGGACTGATGGGGTGCATAAGCACATCACCACAGAGGAGGATCTTTTCCTTCCCTTCCCCCACCAGCAGTCCGATGCTGCCGGGAGAATGACCCGGTAAGTGCTGCACCTCGACGGATTTCATCGGAGTTTTATTGACCCGCAAAGGCCCACTTCGCAGCACGGGTTGGTCAACACTGAGCGCCATGCCGAGAGATTCCAGATCCATGGCTCCACGGAGTTGTTCACGCACCGATTCTTGAGCGGACCAGGGTTGGGGCATTCCGGAGCCGCGCATCTGTTCTTGCCGGAGGATCCACATATTCAAGAGACCCCAAGGGTTGCAGATGGCGGGGGTGTCAAAAATGTGTGCCGCGATTGGGATCCGGCGACCGTCAAGGACCTGCCTAGCCATAAGAAAATGATCCGCGTGGCCGTGGGAGATGACGAGCATATCGATGTCCGAAATCGACCGCCCCAGAAGCCTGAAACCTTCCAGCAGTTCCCTTTGGCTGTGATCCGCGGGGAGTTCGTCCACCTCCTTCGGCATAGGCTGGGCCCGCCAATGGTAGAAAAAGGCCTTGGCGACCTGAGTCGGGAGCCCTGTGTCTAGGAGGATCAGGGCATCGCTCTCCACCAGATAGGCATGAACCGGGCCCGGGCCAACCACGTTCGGACAGAAAGTGGTTATGCGGGTGATACTGACCTTGCTTTCAGGCAGCGTGAAGGTACGGACTTCCCCGCTTCCCACGGCTGACGATGGCTTGAGAAGGGTATCTTCAGGAGTCATAAGTTTCTCACTAGAGCTATTGCGTGACCGGCGCTTCGCCCTGTTCTCCTGGGTTAAAGGCAGGCCGGAAGCACTCGTGTGCTTTCACGGGCCGACCCATTCTATCCGAAGGCGTTGCGCCCGTAGAAGAAAAGATCCATGACCCTGGACGCCACAACAGCCAGCGCGAGGGCCAATATCGTATGAGGAATCACTCCTGCTAAGGCTGTTGAGAATCGCTCTGCGCTTGCCCGGCCCAAGCGATAAATTACCATAAGCGTCCAAGCGAGCCCAAGCCAGATCATGGTCTGTTGAATCGTCCGCGTCACTTCCGGCGGCACCGTGATGATCAGCGGTTTCAGTATTTCCAAGTTAAACATGCGGCTCACCAGGATCGGCAATTGTACTCCCAGGTTGATCAGGTAGTACACGTGGAAGGCCGCAAGCGCGCCCAGAACGAGCGGAAGTAGAGCCAGGCCGTACCGCGAATAATTCTCTTCGAAGGAGTCATCATAAACCCGGTACGAGAAAAACGTGGCAGAGACGAGCATGAGATTCACCGCCACAATCAAGGCGCTGAATACTATCGACAAACTAACCACCGGCGGTCCGGGGAGGAGCTCGGTCAACCAGGGGTAGATTGGGGTCTTGGCAATCATTTCGCACAAGAGCCCGCCGAAGATCCCGGTAACCAGAAAAGCCGTTCCCGTGTTGGTATGCCGAATCTCCCACAATTCCTGCGCGGGAACTCGAAGATTCAAGTTTATTGCGCTGTGAGGGCAGTTCTTGAGACAAGTCGCGCACACTTTGCACAGCCGGTTGCTGTGCAGCTTTGGTCCCGCTTGCCCAAAGGGGCACCCCTCTCGCTCTGCGGTGCCCATGAAGCATTCGTTGGAAATACATTGAGATATGCACACATTCCGATCGGCGCGCATCTCCAGAAGAGACGTCTTGGAGAGGACTCCAATCATCCCGCCAAGACCGCACAAATAGCGGCACCAGGACTGACGCTCGAATATGACGGCAACGAAGACGGCGGATACGAGCATGGCAACGAGCAGCAATCCCACATTGAACGGGGAGCTTCGCATATTGGTCGCTGTTTCGAGCCAGATAATGAAGAGCACCGCGCCGGCAACCAAGAAGTCGCTGTGGTTGCGCAGGAATGCAGGAAAAGGCCTCTCCAAGGCCATGATCTTCTTGGCGAGATTACTGAGGAATCCGATGGGACAGAGTGTGCACCAGAAGCGAGCCCACAGGAATGCGCCAAAGACGAGCGTGGGCCAGCCCAAGGCCCAGCTAAAGAGCGCCCCGGGATTCAGCAAAGGATCGGCAGGACCGAGGAAGAGTAGAACTAGCAGGATGAAAAAGAATGGGGTGACTGCGCTCTGCAAAATGGCCGGGAACAATGGACTCAACAGCGATTGACGTACCGGCCTGAAGCGGAGCAGGTTGAACTTGCCCGCTCCTTCTACTCGCTTGAGATGAAAGTAGATATCTTCGGGCCTGAGTACCCCGCCCTCCGAGACCATTACGGCCCGTTTGAGGGTAGTGGAAAGCTCCAGATCGTTTCCCGGCCAAGTGTAATTCACCAGCGTCTTGAGAGTTTCCGGAGGAACCTTGACAATCTCCTTGCGAAGTTCCTGGCTATATTTGCTGAGGTAGTGCTCCACGAGAGCAGAAATCTCCCGGCGTCTCTTTCGGAGTGGCGGGATGCTCAAAGATCTGTCCAAAAGGCCGTGAGCGAGCGGGTGTTTCTCGGGAGAGATCTCGGCAGGTTCAAGTTGGGTGGTCGCAACGAGCCTGATTCGCACCGGATAGAAGTCTGAGCCCCCTACGCGACGGAACCGGCCCGTGGAAATGGCTTCCAAGAGTTTGCTCTGCATCCCTGAGGACAGGTGTTCAACTCCCCGGACCAACAACGTGCCGTCTTCCGTCAACTCGATGTATCCGGGCGTCTCCTTTTTCCTCCCATCCGGCCCCATTTCTTCGGAACCGAAAAAGAGACGCATCTGGTCTTCGGTGGCATCATTGTTCAAATCCGATGGCGGACCGGTAACCTCAGCGAAGGGGTTATCTACTCGGCCCCTCAACAGGTCTAGAAGAAGGAAGACATCCTTGTGGTGATGGCTCATCCGGTAGATAGCGTGGGCCAGCACCTCCTTGCCGACACCGGTTTCTCCGACTATGAGCACGGGGCCTTCCGACTGGGACAATTCCTGCGCATCGTCGACCAGGTGCTTCCGGACGTAATCGCCGATCACATAGTCCGGGAAGATGTGTTCTTCCCTGCTAATGAGCGCCTGTAGAGCCCTTCGCCTGATCTTGCTCCTCAAGATCTGTCGGTCCAGCCGCATCACCTTGCGCGCCAGGCCCCGGACGACGGAGAGCGCAAATTCAGGATTTTCCTTGACTATCTCTTCGAAATCGCCGGACGCGATTTCGAGAACCTGACAATCCTCGTCAGCCACCACTTCTGAATCGGACGGAGAGGGCTGCCCTGTAAGGAAGCTGATCTCGCCAAAGATATCTCCTCGCCGTAGGCTGTCGACAGCGATGTCCTGATCGTCCTCGTCTCGCAACATGACGCTGGCTTGCCCGGACATGAGCAGCCGAATACGGTCTCCGGTGTCGCCCGGAGTCACGATGGCATCACCGGGGCGGTAGTCGTGGATCTCGCCTTTTTCACGGACAAGCGGCCGCACTTGCTCCGGGAGAAGTCCGAGAGGGTCAGCAGAAGCGTCGGTTGGAAGGGGTATCTTCAGCATTCATGAAGGGAGTGAGGGAGCCGGCCCGCGCGCGACGGCAAGCTTGATGCCGACTGTCAATACCATGGAGAGCTCTTGCTGCGAATCGCAACCGAAAGTCCTCCATTTCCCTCTGAGCTATCGTCTACGACCAAAAGGCCGTTCGTAGGCTGTCGAGAGCCTGCTCTTTTACTTATACACCTTTTCACGCGGGCGAGCAATTGGGCGTTCTCAACGGCTTGTGCGGATTTTGGCCTAGGAAGGAGGGCAGACGCGCGGGACGGCCTCTACCACGAGGGGCTCTGATCCTTAATACGCAGAGGGGCTGTATCGATACTCTTGGCGAGACGTTCCAGAATAGTCTTCAGAGATGACGAAACGTAGAAGCTGATGGCCGGCGTTGGAGTGTGCAGCGCGGCCAGAAATGTCTCATTGCGACATCGTAGTACAATGAGTTGAGCTTGCTGCTGATCGGAGTCCGGATCCTCGCCGAAGTTTGCCTGAAAAGCTCTGTCTTCCAGATACGCTGCCCAGCCGTGTTTCGCTATATAATCCATGGCCTCTTGACGCTTGCTTTGCCCACCGGATTGGCCGGCCGCGCTGTCCGCAAGTAAAGTCACCGGGCCTCGGTACAGCAGCTTTTCAACCACGAAGGAGTATCTCTTCCCATACAAGTTGACCTTGAAGTTGGCTCCCGGAATAGCTTCCCGGCGGGTGGAGAAGAGCTCCAGGGCCCAGGAATGGTTCTTTTCCGGCTCGTGGAGCACGTATGTCTGGATCGGGGGTGTGCCGTGCAACGTAGGGGACACGGTTTCGCCACCCTCGAGTGTCTTCTCGCTTTCAGGCATAGTCCCGTAACGGCGGGCCTTCCAAGCCTTATATTCGTCCTTTGTAAAGGATCCTTCGCGAATCATCTCTTTCAGGAGTTCCTTGAAATTGTCCAGGCTCAGCCCGTACCGGGATAGCACATGCCGAGTCCGCGCGCCTGCGCGCATGTCACGAATGATCTGGTCTTTGATGCTCCTATCAAAGGACGATGGAGACACTTTGCGTACGAATCCTTCCAGCTACAATGAGACCAAGAAAGCCCGCCCTGATAGCTCTTGAGTGCAAAGGCCGCTGGCCCCATGAGCCGCCGGCCGCAATGGAACGATAATCATATTAGCATAGATCGGCCCTCAACCACCACCCCAAAGCCTCTGTGGAAAAGGCTCGCACCTTCCCGACCACAGGAGTTGAGTGCATCTAACCTGTCATTGCGAGGACTCCGGACTCAATCCGGAGGACGAAGCAATCTCCTCCTTTAAAGGT
>JBMOME010000242.1:0-6824 GCA_049323095.1 Thermodesulfobacteriota bacterium | reverse complement strand
CCGGGGAGGCCCCTTTTTGCAAAAAGGGGCCTCCCCGGCCACTCTTCAAAAAAGTCCTCGCCTTTGAAACCGGTTCTAGATATCGAACACTACCGTCGCGATGTACGTATCCTCTTCTTTCTTGATCGACAGGCCGTGATACGTGACGCCTTTGATTTCAAAATCCGCTCTGAGCGCTTCCATATCCACATAGCAACCGTTAAGTGTGGCCTTTATTCTTGTCGGGGTGAGCTCAGTGATGCGCGGTTCGGCTGCCAAGAAGCCGGTGGTCTGGTTTTGGAACAGGATTTCACGCAGCCATTCCACCAGTAGATCTTCGTACCCACCTGCTTCCAGGTCCAGTTCTAGTTGGTCCGACGCGGCGAGCTTGGCTTCCGGCGAGAGAACCTGAGTGAGCGCAAGTGCGGCGTGGACAAAGACTTCTTTCATGTCCGTGCCGTACATCTCTACCCTGATGTCCGCGGTATGTTCCAGGAATCGCCATCCAAGGCCATTCTTTTGCCCACGTCCAGTCATGATGTCGGCTATTCGTCCTCTTTTTGGTCAGGATCCGTCTCATTGTCAGAGGCGTCACCCAAGTCCGTGGTTTCCGCGCGTGCCACGTCCACCACGTATTCGCCTTCATTCATTCTTACGAGAGTCCTGCCGAGGGTATTTCGCCCGATGACGTTGATCTCTTCCATTCTCAATCGAATAATTCGGCCCCCTGAAGTCACGATGAGCAGATGATCGCTGTCATCCACGACTTGAATGCCGACCACATCGCCGGTTTTTGCCGCGTTCTTGATCGTGATGACGCCCTGACCGCCTCGGCGGTGCACCGGGTAGTCGGCAAGGGCGGACCGCTTACCAAAACCGCTCTGCGTTATCGTCAACAGCGTCAGCTTCTCGTCTGAAACAGGAACCATGCCTACCACTGAATCATCCGGCTTCATCCTGATCCCTGTCACGCCGCGCGCCTGGCGTCCCATGGGCCGAACGTCGCTCTCGTGGAAGCGGATGGCTTTTCCTCTGCGGGTTGCTAGAAGGATGTCGTTTTCCCCCGATGTGAACGCCACGTCGATCAGCTCGTCATCCTGATCGATCGTGAGCGCGATGAGCCCGGAAGCTCGCGGCCGAGAGAATTCCCCTATGGCCGTCTTCTTTACCTTTCCTTTGGCCGAGACCATCACCACATAGCCTTCCGCTGTCAACTCCGGTGTGGGGAGGATCTTCTTGATCTGTTCACCCGGCTCGATTCTCAGGAGATTGATGATGGCCTTCCCCCGCCCGTACGGGCTCTCTTCCGGAATCTGGTAGACCTTCATCCAGTAGACTCGGCCCCGGCTGGAAAAGCAGAGCAATAGGTCGTGGGTGGAAGCGTAGATGATCTGGTGCACCACGTCTTCGCTGCCGACCCTAGTCCCTATCCTGCCCTTGCCTCCCGGCCTCTGGGCGCTGTACACGTTCGCGGGCACTCGTTTGACGTATCCTTTGCCGGAGAACGTGACCACCATGTCTTCGTGAGCGATCAGGTCCTCGTCCACCACCTCGCCCTCGTCTTCCACGATAACGGTGCGACGCGTGTCTCCGAACTGCTCTTTGACCTCGGTGAGTTCCTCGACAATGATGTCCAGCACCTTCTGTTCCGACGCGAGGATGCTTTCCAGTTCCGCGATGCGTGCTCGGACCTCATCCAGTTCCTTGAGGATCTTGTCCCTTTCCAGAGCGGTCAACCGCTGCAAGCGCATTTCAAGAATTGCCTGGGCCTGGATTTCTGTGAGCCCGAAGTTGGCCACCAGGGCCTGTCGTGCGCTCTGGGGATCGTCGGATCGCCGTATAGTCGCGATGACTTCATCAAGATGATCGAGCGCGATTTTGAGGCCTTCCAGGATATGAGCCCGCTCTCGAGCGCGGTTCAGCTCGAACCTTGTACGGCGCGTTACCACTTCGCGGCGAAAATCGATGAATCTCCGAAGCATTTCCTTGAGATCCATCTGCCGCGGCCTTCCGTAATCCACGCAGAGGAGGTTCACGCCGAACGTGGTTTGGAGCTGGGTGTGCCTGAAGAGCTGGTTCAGGATTACTTCGGGATTCTCGTCTCGTTTCAGCTCGAATACGACCCTCATGCCGTGGCGGTCTGATTCGTCTCTCAGGTCCCTGATGCCGGTAATAGTTTTCTCTCGAACCAGCTCCGCTACTGCTTCCACCACCCGAGCTTTGTTCACGGCGTAAGGGATCTCGGTCACCACGATGCGCTGGTACCCTTTGCCCGCGTCTTCGATTTCGGCCTTGGCTCTCATTTTGATAGAGCCACGTCCCTTGGTGTACGCGTCAATTATCCCCTGTCGGCCTTGAATGAATCCCGCAGTCGGGAAGTCCGGCCCGGGCAAGAACTGCATCAGTTCCCCGATCGATGCACCGGGATTTCGGATCAAGTGAATGGTTGCATCGATGGTCTCTCCGAGATTGTGTGGAGGGATGTTGGTTGCCATGCCCACCGCGATGCCCTGCGAGCCTTCCACGAGGAGCACGGGAAATCGCGCCGGAAGCACCAGCGGCTCCTGAAGCGTATTGTCATAGTTGGGCTGAAAATCGACTGTCTCCTTGTCCAGATCCTCCAGCAAGGACTGGCAGACGCGATGCTGACGGACTTCCGTGTATCGCATGGCCGCGGGAGCGTCGCCATCTACGCTGCCAAAGTTTCCTTGCCCGTCGATCAGCACGTATCGCATGGAAAAAGGTTGGGCCATGCGAACGACCGAATCGTACACAGCCTGATCGCCATGAGGATGATATTGACCGATCACATCGCCGACGACTCTGGCAGCCTTGCGATAGGCTCTGTTCCAGAAGTTGCCGCCTCGATACATGGCGTAGAGTATGCGCCTATGCACGGGCTTGAGACCGTCCCGAACGTCGGGCAAAGCCCTGCCGACGATCACGCTCATCGCGTAGTCGAGGTATGATTTCTGAATCTCTTCTTCAATCCCTACGGTCAGCTTCTCCTGAAGGCCGGCCACGTCTTATCCTCCCTGTCCGGACCGTCCCGGCGCGCGCCTCGCTAGCCTGGGTGACCCGCTCTTTTGCGGCGGTGATGCACACGATTTGTACGAAATCACAACCGGCGGGAATAGGTTTCCCGCCCTAAAAACAGACGGATTCTACTTCGGATGCAGCCTGTTTTCAAGGTTGCGGAGGGCATCCGAGGTACGAGCTGGGACCTGTTTCATGATTAGTTTATTTCTGGATTCGCCTCTCGATGTCCGATTTGCTATGGTGCCGGAAGAGTGATTGAGAGGACGCTGATCCTTGCAGACGTATCGAGAGAGCGGAGATGTTCAGAAAGCGCCTCGATCCCAGACGGCTGGTTGCTGATATCCACGCGGGTCTCGATGACACTGAAATTATGGACAAGTATCACGTGAGCCGCGGGCAACTCCGAGCTGTTCTGAAAAAACTGATCACGAGAGGAGGATCTGGACGAAAGGAAGGATCGGTTTTTCAGAAAGATCAGGAAGCTTGGAATCATCGCGATGTTCTCCGATGACGAACTGATGAATCGCCTCGTCCTCAAGGGCGGCAACGCTCTTGATATAGCTTACTCAATAGAATTCAGATCCTCGATTGATCTGGATTTCTCTATGGAGGGAGAATTCAGCGATGACGAGATCGAAAGGGTGAAGACGAGAATCGACGAGTGCCTCAAAAGCACCTTTCGATCGCAGGGGTACGAGGTGCTTGATATTACTTTCGCCGAACGACCTCCCAA
The DNA here is from genome assembly GCA_049323095.1 of Thermodesulfobacteriota bacterium. Lineage (GTDB taxonomy): Bacteria > Desulfobacterota > Desulfomonilia > Desulfomonilales > Desulfomonilaceae > VGSG01. The sequence continues at coordinate 3,073 of JBMOME010000242.1, read as the reverse complement.
CGTTAGTCCTGATATGGCTGATTTCTGGGGAGGATATCAGATCGAGTACAAGTTGGTCCAAAAATCCAAGCGCTTGGAGCTCCCTGACAATGTCGAAGCCTTGAGGAGAGTGGCGCAGGAGGTCGGCACCTCAGACAGAAAGACTTTCAGGATTGAGATTAGCAAGTTCGAGCACTGCGCGCCTAAGAGAGAAGCTGAACTGGACCACTACACCATTTTCGTTTACAGTCCTGAACAGATTGTCGTCGAGAAGATCCGGTCAATCTGTCAACAGATGCCGGAATACGGCCACATCGTGAAGTCGCGATCCCAGTCTCCACGACCAAAGGATTTCTTGGACATTTACGTCGTGATCAAGCATTTCGGGATTGATTTGACGACACCCGAGAACCTGGATCTGGTCAGATGCTCATTCGAATCCAAAAGAGTCCCTTTGCGTCTGATCGGGAGAATTGGAGATTATCGAAATTACCATTTGGAAGCATTTGATGCGGTGAGAGACACCATATACCGCGGAAAGGAGGTCAAGGGTTTTGACTTCTACTTCAACTACGTAGTGAGTGAGTGTGAGAAGCTAAAGCCCTTTTGGGAAGAATAGACGCCATTCTGGCGAGTAATCCAGCTCCTTGATGTCGTGAGCCAAATAGAAATCGTACTTCATTTCGAGCTTTCGGAGCAGCCGCACCTGAGACTCGTCATACACGCCGGCCCGGTCAAGATAGAAACCCATGGCCTGGTGATAGGGATATATGTAGTCGAGCTTCTTCAGCATTGCGGTAAGCCGGTTCACCGAGACTTTGCCTTTGGCGCTTCTGAATGCCTTCAGCACCTCGTGCACGCCCCCTGCATAACCTGGTCGGACCGTAATGTCTATCAAGGTCCGTTCGACATTCGTGAGCCTTATTGTCTCCCCTTCCGGGCCTGGGGCTTCGACCACGCCAAGGTTGGCCGTGCCCATGCTTCCCAGAAGACATATTTCGAACTCCCTGAAGCGGGCGACGGTCTTTGATCGACGCATGGGTCGCCTGAACGCAGAGTTTATGCCCTCCTGACTCAGAGTGGAAACTCGACCTCCCTTTCGCGGTTGCTCAACGTTCAGATAAACCGTCTTCGGCATCTGCTCCGTGAGATCGTGGAGGTACACGGCCGTGTAGTGTGATAGGTAAGAATCAGGATGCCAGGAAAGAATGACCTCAAACGCGGGGACCTCTCCCCAAGTGAAACGAACCATCTTTCGTTTGGGGAATTGAACCTCCACCCGCTGCATCCTCCCTTTTGTAGAGAGAAACTCGATAAGGTCTTCCACCGTGGTGGATTGAGTCAGACGCCAGAATTCTCTGTTATCCTTCAGAATATTCTGGAGATCCGTGTACGAGAGAACCCTGTCTGGCGACTGGCGAAAAAAGGAGATAATGTCGGATCGTGCCGCATCAAAGCGTAATTTTCGTTGCTGGATCATGGGCAGAAGCTTACTGGTATGCAGTATATATACTGCATACCAGTCCTCCCTCAAGCCGTCAAGACCCTGCGCAAGGCCTCTGGGTTAGGCGTCTAAGGGTGGATTGCGGGCGAGTATCGATTGGCTGGCCATGTTGTATGTATACAACATGGTCCGTCAATGGAGAAAAAACAAACCACGCCCTTGGTGGGCCTGTTCAAGATTCGCCCGGAAAGCCAACTGCCCCAACACCAGAGCTCGCAGAGAGCAAATGAAACCGGAACGGGCCCGCGCTACCGTGGACCCGTTCCGTATCTTCCGGGCTTTCCTAAAGCCCCCAGCTCGATAGCAGAGGGGCCACTCTTTACGGTAAAACCCAGATTCGCAAAGACTGCGTCTCTCCCGTCCGTGCCGCGGGCCTAGTGTTACGCGACCAGTTTTTCTCTTCTGAGGATTTCGCCTTGCACGCCGACGATGACCTGCTCCATCGGGATGTCTTTGCCCGCGGCCTGCATGGCTCGTTTGACGAGCACCGGCATACCCTGGCAGCAAGGAACCTCCATGACGACCGTGGTCACGCTCCGAATCGGCTGACTCTTGAATATCTCGGTGAACTTGTCGAGATAGAGCTGCATGTCGTCGAATTTCGGGCACCCGATCATCACGACTTTCCCTTGCAGAAACTCTTGATGGAAGTTCGCATACGCGATCGGCGTGCAGTCCGCGGCCACTAAGAGATCCGCATTGCGCAGGAACGGCGCGAACGGAGGCACCAGACGAATCTGGACAGGCCAATGGGTCAATGCTGACGGCCCCGCAGCCGTATGAGCCGGTTCATTAATCGCTGGGCGGGGAGTCGGCCGGTCAAAAGCTTGGAGCCTGGCACCTGGGCAACCGAAGTGCTCCTCGTGAGCGTGGGGGTGAGCTGCCGCGGCTTCCTGGTGCTTCAATTCGGCCAAGCGTTCTTCCACGGCCTCTTCGTCAAATTCTTCGGCTCCCCGTTCTATGATCTTGAGCGCTCCGGTTGGGCACTCGCCCAGGCAAGCGCCCAGGCCGTCGCAGTATTTGTCGGCCACGAGTTTGGCTTTTCCGTCTACGATCTCCAGAGCGCCCTCAGCGCAGGTGATGATGCAATTGCCACAGCCGTTGCACAATTCTTCGTTGATTTCGATTATTTTACGTGCCGCTCCCATGTTTTCCTCCTTGAGGTGTGTGCTCGGATCAGCCGTTCACAGCCTGAGGCTGCGTAGCTGACTGATCCTGAAGCAGGTTTCGAGCCAGGTCTTTGCCGCTCGGGGTTAACAGATGCTTTTCCAGCGTCTGTGCGGCTTTCGTGAATTCCAGAAAGCCTTTTTTTAGTTGCTCTTCGACGCGGGCAATCATGTCCGCGTCGTGAAAAACGGCGAAATTCCGGTTCTGTGTCTCCGCGTTTTCGTTCGAGGGGCCGATAATTCCACAGACTTGGTCGATCAGCGGATCAGGCGCCTCAAGTCTTTCCAGTATCTCTCTCGCAGCCGCGGCCGCTACTTCGGAGCCGTTAGGGTGAGCCTCGCCCGGAGCGATTCCTACTTCGTGCAGATAGGCCGCAGAGAGCACTATCGCGGGGTCGACCTTTTCAGTTTCAGCGAGCTGTTC
>JBMOME010000241.1:0-6867 GCA_049323095.1 Thermodesulfobacteriota bacterium | reverse complement strand
AAAGGGCGATGCGCGGCAGCAGAGATACTGCTGTGTTCGCAGGCTGTAGCGAACATGATCAGAGAATCGAAACTAACTCAGATCCATTCCATAATCCAGACCGGAAGTGCCGAGGGGATGCAGACCATGGACCAGGCGCTCCAGAAACTGGTCAACGAGAAACGGATCACCCCTGAAGCCGCCTATTTCAAGGCGCTGGACAAGTCGATCTTCGCAGATCAATGCGCGGACCCCATCCTGGAATAGAAGGCCCCGCCGGTTTCGTTCAACGCACAGCCCTTGCACCCCTATGGTGACACCTTGCTCGCAGATGAATATCTTTTTGGCATGAGCAAAGTAATCTTCATATTAGCCGTTGTGCTTCTTTGCGTGTCCGCGGTACCTGCATGGTCGGATTTTCTGGACGACTACGCGCTGAAATCCTGTTTGGATCAATGCTACACGACTTTCAGCAGGTTTTTCGAGCCGAGCCTAAGCGCGCAATGCTCCGTCGCTTGTAAGACAAAGTACCAGTCCGATCGGACTCCGGATTATTCGGGCTCCTGGGACGCTAAGGACAAGCGCAAGGACAAGTAACGGTCGGTCGCACAAGAGCACCAGGAACGGTCAAGTATTCCTCAGCCCTGATGGTGTGCGCGCTGTTTGCCCGAGGCGTGATCCTGAGTGCTCTCATGCCGTGAACAAAGCTGAGAAAGGCAAATAGGGGCGTCGGCGCAAGGGTAACACCCCGCAATTGTTGAATATTAATGGAATGATGCCAAACCAAAGGGGCTGCTTCACGGAGGCGCGATTGCGTCGCGTCTTCCGCGGAGATGCAGACCCCCCAGCACCAAATGACCTAGTCGTGAGAGCGAAGACCGAAATCAGGTTTCCCGGTTGAGCTGTTCCAGGAGGTTCTTGCCGGCCTTGAAGAAGGGGAGCTTCTTGGCTTCAACATGAATCTGTGCGCCGGTCTTGGGATTTCGCCCGGTATAACCCTCGTATTTCTTTACGGTGAACGACCCAAACCCTCGAATCTCTATGCGATCGCCGTACTTGAGGGCATCGAACATGGTGTCGAAGACCTTGGCCACGATCTCTTCTGCTTTTCGCAACGGGAGACTGTATTCCGCTGCCAGCGCCTTGATCAGATCAGATTTGTTCATAGATTCGTACCCCCAAATCGTGCGCATCTTTGCGCGGGCCCGCCCTGCCAAAGATGTCACGGGACAGAAAAAGCTCATACAAACCCTAACCCTATCCTCCACTTGCTCGTAAGTCAAGGGACGCGGTAACAGAAGTCTCTTGCAACCCGCACGCAATGGTGTCACAAGTGAAAAGCTGGAAGGAATGGAAGTGCCAGCGGGCGGTATGACATGAAATTTAGAGGCAGAGTGTGGAAATTCGGTGATGACGTCAATACGGATGAGATCATCCCTGCACGGTTCCTGAGCCTGGCGGAGCCGTCCGAACTTGCGCAGCACGTAATGGAAGGCATCGATCCCACCTTTCGGTCAAAGGTCAAGCCTGGAGATATCATTGTGGCCGGAAAGAATTTCGGATGCGGATCCTCCCGAGAGCATGCCCCGGTAGCCATTCGAGCCGCGGGGGTAGCATGTGTGATAGCCAAGAGCTTTGCGAGGATATTCTTCCGGAACGCCTTCAATATGGGGCTTCTCATCCTGGAGGCGCCCGACGCGACGGACGCCATTAAGGAGGGTGAGGTGCTCGACGTGGACACGGACCAGGGACTCATCCGAAACATCGCGACCGGCGGCGAATTCCGGGTATCGCCGGTTCCGCCCTTCATGGGCGAGTTGCTGCGCGATGGAGGGCTGATTGCCCATCTCAAGAAGAGAAGCCTTGAACGCACCCCGGAGAGCGCCTCGAACAAGCAACCGGGGAAAAGTCCGCGGTGATTTGTTTGGTTCATTCCTCGTCATTTCAGGGTTTCGGAAAGCTTCATAATCTGCAATAATTCTAGAAGTAACTCGCATTCGCCACGCTGATTTCCGGCGTCTTCCCATAAGTGGAGGTCATGACGCGTGAAAGTCCTCATGATTACATCAGAGGCCACGCCTTTTGCACAGACAGGGGGTCTTGGGGAGGTGCTCTCCGCGCTTCCTGCGGAACTGGTAAGGCAAGGGATCGAAGTCGATGTGGTGCTACCGAAGTACCGGAATATCACGCCGGAGAGATGGCCTATCATCCGAATGGATTTGCAGGTGTCGGTGGACCTGAACGCCACCAGCGTAGCCGCGCCGATCTGGGAACTGCGTGACGACCGGGGCGTCCGCTATCTCTTTGTCGAGCACGAGGCTTACTTCAATAGAGAGGGCCTCTATGGAGGCCCGGACGGCGACTACGAAGACAATTCCGAGCGATTCGTTTTCCTCACGCGAGCCTCGTTCGAAATGGCGTTGGCCGGCAAGTTCAAATATGATCTTTTTCACTCGCACGACTGGCAAGCAGCTCTGGCGCCCGTGTACCTCCGCACGCTCTACGCAGGAGAGGACATCCTGGAAGAGAGCGCATCTGTGCTGACAATTCACAATCTGGGATTCCAGGGCATCTTCGGTCAGGGGAATATGCCTGTGGTCGGGTTAGGGTGGGAGTTGTTCAACCCGGACCAGATGGAGTTCTTTGGACAGCTCAATTTCCTCAAGAGTGGAATTGTCTTCGTGGACGAGGTGAATACCGTATCTCCGGGATACCGTAACGAAATACTGACCAAGGAGTTTGGATTCGGGCTGGAGGGGGTGCTCCAGGAGAAGGCTTCCCACCTCACAGGGATTGTCAACGGCGTGGACTATTCCACGTGGAATCCCGCGATCGATCCGCTCATCCCAGCCAACTACACCCACGAGGATCTTTCAGGGAAGGCGGTGTGTAAGGCGCAATTCCAGAAGTCGGTCGGTTTGCCCGTTAATCCGCACATCCCTTTGATCGGCACCGTGACCCGGCTTTCAAACCAGAAGGGAATCGACCTCATAGAAGCCGCGATTCCCGGTCTTGTAGACCAAAACGTGCAAATAGCCTTACTCGGCACTGGTGATGAGCGTTACCATCGCATCTTTGAGGAACTGGCCAAGCAGTACGCGGACCACGTGAAGGTATTCCTCGCATACGACATGGATCTGGCTCACAGGGTATTCGCAGCCTCGGACATTGTGGTCGTGCCTTCAAGGTACGAGCCTTGCGGCCTGAATCAGCTCTACGGCCTTAAGTACGGAGCGATCCCCGTGGTGAGGGCCACCGGAGGGCTTAACGATACGGTTGAAGAATACAACCGCCATGAGGACCGGGGCACGGGCTTCAAGTTCTTCCTGCCGGAAGTTGCAGCCTTCGAACACGCTCTCTTGAAGGCCATCACGCTTTATCGCCAAGACCACGACGCGTGGAAGCGACTTGTAGCGCGTGCAATCCAACAAGATTTTTCGTGGACCCGCTCTGCCGCGGAATACAAGAAGCTCTACGACAGGGCTCTGGCAAATCGTAAAGCCATGCTTCAAGAGCCCTGATACCGACGCCGTTTCAAAGAAATGAAGCGCGGGGGCGGCTTCTCTTCCATAAAGAAGTCTCCCCCGCGTCTTTATCTTAAGGCGTATCGGCATAATCCCGCGTCAAGAGCGACCCGGAAGCTTCATGAAGAACGCGTACTAATCAGGCACCCGGACTATGGTCTTGTTGGAGAGCATCTCCTGGAGCTGTTTGAGTAGATTTCGCTCCTGCGCGTCGATGTGGTGATCCGCTTCAGCGAGCGCCATGATCTGATCATATTCTGAATTCGACAGCTTTCCATCTTCGATGGCTTTCTTGATCATTTCGGCCAGCCGGCCTCCAGTCTCACCCGATTTCGCCATGTACAACCTCCTCAAGGTGCAAGATTCAAAGTGATAATCGGTAACGTAGGGGAATTCGCCAAAGTAGTGAGAATCACCATATCATAGCGATTCGCTTTCTTACAATGTTCGGCGTACGCGTAAGAGTCCGGGCGTAACCAATGCCTGTCACCGTCCCGATCTTTCCTTGATCAACAGCTCGAGCAGCTCCACCTGGCATTCTCCTCCGTGTAATTTCGATTCGCGACAGTGGGCAAGAGCTTCCTCAAATCTTCCTTGTACGAAGAAGATTTCAGCTAAAGACGCATGGGGTTGAGGCAAGTCAGGTCTGATCGCAAGAGCCTTCTCGAAGAATTTGGCAGCTCGATTAGGCATGCCTCGCCGCATCATGATCAAGCCCACGTTGTTATAGATCGCCTCAGGATGCTTTCCCGTCCTAAGGGCTTCTTCGTAATGCCGAAGCGCCTCGTCGAACCGTTGTTGCTCATCCAGGAGAGAAGCGTATCCAAAGTGAACAAAGAATCGATCCAAGGGCGTGCGAGGATCCAAGGCAAGCGCGCGCCGAAAGTACTCTTCGGCTTCCGATAACTGCCTCACGGCCGCGAGGTTCTTACCAATGGACACCAGGACACGCACGGACCCGGGGTCTATTTCCGAGGCCCGTTGGTACACTTGGAGCGCTTCTGCTCGACGCCCTTTGCCTTCTAGGCACAGCCCCAAGTTAGTGAGTGTATGAACGTATGGTCTCGATTCTCTCAAAGGGCTGGGCGGAGGCAGACGATCCACCGCATCCTGCCAGAAGGTCTCGCAGTCCCGCCAAAGAGCAGCCTTTTGAACGCTCACGAGAGCCAGACCGACCAGAAGAACTGCCACAACAGCAAAAACAAGCGTTGTGCGTGTGCGAGCTCCAAAGCGGTTGTTCTGCCTATTGATGAAGCTTAGTGAGAGGTCGCCCAGAACGAGCAGCACGCCTGCCGATGGAAGTACGGCTCGATAGCCGAAAAAGAGATACTGAGGTACGCAAATGGACTCCGGCAAGAGACTCACGAAGAATAGCGCCACGCCGACGCAGATAACAGGCCGTCGGCGCGCTAGCCAAAAGATCGCCCCAATAGACGCCACAAGACCGATTGCAGCAGCCAGAGTTACCGGTGGATCAAGAAGAGATCGTGACAGCTCTTCCGGGTGAAAGAGGACTACTCGATTCGGGGTGGGAACTAACAGCATACCGAGATACGAAAAGATAACCCTACACTGGGACAAAGCTACTTGCCACGGGCTGAGTCCGCTTTCGGCGTAATACGCGCGCAGAGTGGCGATCAGACCGATGCCGGAACCCTCTTGGCCATAAGGGCGTTCGAGCATGGCGACGGGCACTAAACCAATGACGAGCAAGAGGCCGGCCAGGAACAGGCCTTCGGGGCGCCTCCTTACATCTCTTTTGAACAGCGAAAATTCTGCTACCACCAAAATCACGGGCAAGCTGATTGCGATCTCTTTGCTCAGCATTGCACAGAGGTACAAGAGAGCTGTGGCGCTGTACCCTATCCACAAGGACCTCAGCCGACCTCCCCTCGTAGCGATGTACACGGCCAGTGCCGCGAGATAGAAGAGTATAGCCATCAGAGCCTGACGCTGGTAAACATGCAGGACCACGTAGGCCTGCACGGGATGCGTTAGGAACAGGAGCGCAAGTCCTGCGGCCACCAGTCGCACGTGAGCACCCTCGCGGCTCTCGTTCCGGAATCGCATTTCCAGCATGAGCCAAGCAAGAATCATGAGTGCCGTGGCGGCGAGCCCAAGGAGCAGGGCATTTCCCACGCGGAAAAAATATGGGTCCAAACCAAAGAAGAGATAGTTGAGGTAGAAGCTCGCCATGGAAAACGGGCGCTGGGGAAATATGCCGATCACTTGTCCAAGATCATGGGCTGCAAATGCATGAGCGTTCCTGGTCAGGTGCTCCGAATCGTACATCATGGGGCCGGAGAAGCCCGGATGATAAAGAAGAACCGAGATCACGATGAATGCGAACAAAGCGCAGAATGTGAAGGGCAGAGTGTTCTTCATCCCTGTACCGGAGAGTGCCGAAGAAACGCGCCGGGCCCGGACGCGATCCGGATGCTCTGACGCTTTACAACCTCGCATGGTGGAGAGTACAATTCGCCCGTTTGATAACTCAGAACTATAACCCAAGAGAAGGCCGAGGAGAAACTCTCCAGTGACAGTCATACTCGGCGTGAACGACAATATCAACAGTGCGGCCGCTATTCTACGCGACGGCGTGCTCCTCGGCGCTGTCCAGGAGGAGAGACTGTCTCATGTGAAGAATCAGGGCGGCATTCCCGAGATGGCTGTTGACGATGTCCTATCGGCTCACGGTCTAACCCTGGAGGAGATTGATCGGGTGGCGCTGGCAGGGACGTACACCTCGTTTGGTCGATGGACCAGAGAAGTAGTCACCGGTCAATATCAGCATGCGTCAAGTCCGTGGGGTCGTCTCAAACAGAGGCTGAAGAACAGCGTAGTTGACGATCTATACCGCAAGCATCGCAAGACCGGCCGACTCGCTCGGTACGAACAGCGGAAATTCCGCTCAGAGTCACTTGTTGCTCTTGATCATCATATGTGTCATGCGTCCGCGGCCTACTATGGCAGTCCTATGCATGGCCGAACATTGGTGCTGACCTGTGATGGTAGTGGGGACCGCCTGTCGGCCTCGGTGTGTATCGGGGAGGACGGTCGACTGGAACGAATAGCCGAGGTCCACGAGAGCCACTCTTTGGGCAGGTTGTACGCGGTAGTGACGTTCCTCATGGGGATGCTTCCCCATGAGCATGAGTACAAGGTGATGGGTCTTGCGCCGTACGTGCCGGAAGACGAGCGGGTCGCGGAGATGGCTCGGGTCTTCTCGGAACTCTTTGAATTTGATCCCCGCAATCCGCTCGTCTGGCGACGCAAACGTGGTGTGCCGTCCTTATACAGCGCCACGGGGCTCATCCAAAGCCTGATCTATCGGCGTCGGTTTGATCTGGTGGCCGCCGGCCTG
>JBMOME010000240.1:0-6903 GCA_049323095.1 Thermodesulfobacteriota bacterium | reverse complement strand
ACCACCCAACTCTTCGGCAAACTGGTTTACCGCGGCGTTATCTTCGAGCGTCCAACTCAGTTCCAGGTACTTATACTCTTTCTTCTGCAAACCCATCCGGTTCATATAATCGAAGACCACCAAAGGAATGCCAAGTTTCTGGTACTTCTTCTTGACGCCGAAAAGAGCGCATCGCACGCCCCTGATCTCTTTCCGATAGAGAAGTATCTTCAAGAGTCCCAGAACACCTATTCGACCGTTCAACCGTTTGAGCAACGGATTGATGTCCGGCAGAACCAGAGCCACACCTACCGGTTCGGTTTCAAGGTATATGAAGAAGACCAGGTCGAAATCCGCAATCTGGCGCAAATTAGCCGCGATCTCGGCTAATTCCTCGTCCGTCAGTGGCACGAAGCCCCAGTTGTCATGCCACGCGTCGTTGTAGATCTCGCGGAGAAGGTACAGATCTGAAACAAAGTTCTTCTTGCTAAAGGTGCGAATCGACACACGGTTCTGTTTTATCACACGATTGGCCAGGCGCTCCATTCGTTCACTGTTGAACCCAAGTCCTTCAACCAGGAGCGCCCTGAGATCTTTCTCTTTGGCGAGCCCGCATGACTCCACAAGCATTTGATAATAGGGCGGATTGTAGGGCATCATGACCGCGGGAGGATATTCAAAACCTTCGATGAGCAATCCCAACTCGTAATTGGTCGACGGATTGAGCGGACCTCTCATGAAAGTCATGCCTTGAGAACGCAGCCATTCCTCCGCGGATTGAAAGAGCGCGGCTGCCGCGTCCGGATCGTTATCGCACTCGAAAAAACCCCACGCGCCGGACTTTTCTTGGTGGAATCGATTGTGGTTGTCATCCACGATCGCTGCTATCCTGCCCACCGTTTCCGAGCCTCTTCGGGCAAGGAAAAGAGCACGCCGCGAGAACTTCCAAAACGGGTGCTCGTGAGTATCAAGCAGCTTCCTCACTTCCGCCTTAAGAGGCGGCGCCCAATTGGAGTCCCCGGCATAGATCTTCCAGGGCAGGTCGATGAAGGCCTTCATATCAGTTTTATTTTCAACCAGAACGATGTCCACACCACGCATCTAGGTCTCCCAGCCCCCCATGAATTGGGCCACTTTTCCCGGAGAACATAAGGTCGGCCGTATGCAGCCCCTAGGCATGAGCACCGTGACCGCACACGGCCGAACCGCTTGAACATAGAACTTTGTGGCTTTTCTGGCAAGCATAACACGCGACTGTGGCAGAATACCACACTCATCGCTTCATGATTCTCTCCGTCACCTCACTCAGCCATAACCGCACGTTATCGGTGAAGCTTTTGAGCTAGTGGTTCACAACAACTCACCTTTTTCTGTCCTAACGAGCCCCGTTATGATAAACTATCAAATTATGACTATCCGTCGCATCATACAACCATTGCTGGTGCTGGGTTTGGTGGCGGTAGCCAATCTCGCCTCCTCGGCCGAACCTCAATCGTTCGATCTTCGCGGCACATGGGTGGGCAATGCCAAAGGCCCCATCTTTGGCGCGGAAGGGAGCGTCACCATCACTCATCAGCGCGGTGAGCAGATTCATGGAGTCGTGGAGGGCGGCAACTTCCTCGGCCGGGCCAAATTCGACATTGCGGGAAAAGTAAGAGGGAATTACATATTCGGCGAGAAAGAAGGAAATTTCTTTCAAGGCTATCTCTACGCGGACGGCACCATCCGTGGCGCGGTAAAGGCTATAGACGGGGACATCTATCGCGTCTTTTTGCGGCGCCCTTTGTATCAGCAGTGGGGCGCCTATCCGCATGGCGGCTGGTACCAATGACCCCGTGAGACGGGGAGCGCGTCCTTTGCTTTCCTCGCAGCCTCTTGTAACGTTACTGAATTGTCCATGAAGCATTTCGACGGTGCGGGAACATGAGCCCGCATGATGCCGATGGGATTGACCTCCTGGACCAAAATCATTCTCCTTTCCGTTCTGTGCCTCGTAGTCATTGGCGTGATTGTCTATTTCGCCCTGCCTCCCAAGAAGGTAATAATGCGCGGGCTGCTTGTGGACTTGGAGCTGGAGGGGCCGGATTCTTCTCGGTACAAGGAACTGCGGGACGCGCTCACCGTCCGCTTGCCTGCTGAAATCCCTGCGTTGAATCCCTTCGAGATAGACCTTTCCTATTGCCATTTCCCTCACGTGACCCGTGAGATGCTGAATCCCAAGCAGATCGATTTCCTCATGCTCAGTCCGCAGGGCACGCCGTGGCGCTTGTACAAGGACGAAGCGCGACGGCGCCTAGATGGGTTTGCCGGACAACTCAGGAAGGTGATCGGAGAAAGCAGCCTGCCTGTTTTGGGGATTTGCGGCGGGCATCAGTTTCTCGTGCTCGCGTTTGGCGGAGAAGTGGATTTCATCGATCCGGCTTTCGTGGGCAAGGAAGTCCAACAGTACCCACGGGAAGCTGTCTCGGAGCGAGGTGTTGTCTGGTTGGAGACCCTCGCCCATGATCCGATTCTGACCGGCGTGGCAGGCCATCCGGGTGGATTTCGAGCAGCCCAGAGTCATTACGAAGAGGTGAAGCGTCTTCCTTCAGCGTTTATAAACCTTGCGCAGAGCCTTCTATCGCCTGTGCAGCTTATCCGGCTCGGTGACAAGCCGGTGTACGGTGTTGCGTTTCACCCGGAACGGTGCTGGACCGGATCAGGTTGCAACGGTACTGTAGTATGTGAGGGCAAGCAGTTACTGGGCAACTTCCTTACAATGGTGGCTACACAGAAGGGCAAGTAATAACGGGTCTGCCCTCAAGAACAGTAAGACACTAGGATAATCCTTTGGCCGAGGAGATGGTCTCGGGAACCGCACTGACCTGACCCCACGAAGCTCGGGGTCAGGTCAGTGGCACCCAGGATACGTGCCGATCCCGTGGGGAAACGATACCAGGACGCGTAGGGCATGACCTTCTTGGGCATCTTCCGTCAAAAGGGGCGAGCGTGACCGTAGGGGCGCAATTCATTGCGCCCGATATAAGGGCGTGATGAATCACGCCCCTACAGACGATTCTAACCCATTGTCCCAGTGACGACTTTGGTAGGAGCAAGCTGCGAGAGGCCACGTTCAATACACGCGTGGGTAGACTATCGGGTGCCACTGACCTGGACGAAGTCTAGGTCAGTGTCCGGCTTCTCCGAATGCATGTTGCTTATTCCGCAGCAGACCGATACAAGAGTATTGATCTGTCTGACTTCGTTGCAAGAGGGTGACTATGGACGACGTCCAAAAGAGCAAGATACGGCTGAAGCACTGGATTGACCACAACCAGGAGCACCTGAAAGGTTACTGGGAAGTGGCTGACCTGCTTGATAGGCATGGCCTAGTCGCGGCTTCCGCCCCTATTAGGAGGGCAATTGGTCTCATCGAAGAGGCGAATCGAGAATTCAGTTCCGCGCTTGAAAGCCTGGGAGGCTCTTCCGACATCCACGCATCAGACACGGAACACGAGAGCCATAGCCATCACCACCACAGCCCAGGGCATCATTCCCACGGCCACAAACATGATCGAGAGGAATGACCGCACCGAGTCTCGCCGGTCGGTTCATAGCCACCGCGATGCAATAATGGAAACCACGGGAACCGAATTGTGGCACATATGGACGAGAGAGGTGACGACAATAGCCTTCTTCCGCGACTTCTGCTCCCAAGCCAGAAAGCACAGGGAAAATACGAAAAACGGCCAAAGCACGATTAAGCCCCAACCCGGGTCCGTGAGTCCGTGGAGGATGCCCCAGACCAGCGCAGATGCGAACGCCACCAAGATAGTATTCTGAACAACCTTTTTGAGTATGGCAAGGATGGGCCACATCAGGAGGGTCTCTATCCAAGGACCCAAGAGAAGTGCTGCCGAAGCAACGAGCCACATTGGGCCGCGCCATAATTCCAGTGGTGGGTTCCCCCAGCCCGCCGATGCACGCACTCCTGTTACAATCGCTGAAATGAAAAGACTGGGGACGAGGGAGAGCACGCAGGCGCGCCAAACATAGCTCGCTACGGGTCGATCGGTGTTGTTGAGCGTGCGGAGTATGGTATCCATCTTCCGAAGCCACTAATTGAATGTGATTCATCATAAGGAACCCGATCCGCAAGTCCAGAAGAAAATCAGTTTTCACGTTCTCACGTCCTCCGCGCACGGTGTTTCCCGCTTGACATTTGACGTAATTTCAACTAATTAATGCGGCATGTTACTTGATTTTCTTAAACAACTGGAAAAGCGACCTGCTATCCAGCCACTCCTGGAGCGTTTTAGACCACTGTTCTCGGAAGCAAAGCCCAAAGGCGTCATCTTCTCGGAAAACGGATTCTCCCAGCTCATGGCCTTTCTCGATAAGGGTGAGCCCTCTTTCCAGTCCGTCGCAGTGCAGGCTGGTGCTCACTGGTCGTCATCTTCGCAAAAAGTGGTCCTGCGGAACGCAATCCTCGAGAGGGGTTTTCGGACCCCTTCCTGCCTCTGGGCGTACAGACAGATGCGCGGCAACCCCGAACAGATCATGCAGGAATGTGCCTCTTCGGAAATGGGGCTCATGCAGATCATGCTCCTCAAAGAGGTGGAACCTGCGGCTGCGATACCATTCCTTATCGAAAGATATGTATGCCGAAACGACGGCCAAGAGGAGCTTCGCAACGCGGCCAGGCTCTGCGTGTTGCGCCTGCTGGATTCCCGAGGCACTCCCAATCTGATCCGGAGCCTACAATCGCGTTACCCTGGAGTGGACTTTCTCTCGCAATGGCACCCGAGTATTCCCGGGAAGAAGGTCCTCCCGAGCGTACCCCGCAGGCATGAGGCCGTAGATTTCCACGACTTGGTGAGGAGCGTGCGGGACGTGAAGGAGTTGTCCTCGTTCACGCGGACGTTGTATTTGGTTTCGCTCTTTTGTGTACCGCTCTCGGAAAAGGAATGGTCCTCCCTTTTCCTCAGTTGGATGGACCAATATCATTTTCAGCGTTTGGGCATGGCCAGGGTGGTGGAAGCGTACAACGGCGGCTTTCTCTTATCCACGGATACGGCCAAGCAGAAGCTGGTTCGACAATTCCTGTACGATTCGTATTCGATTGCCAAACAGACGGTTCAACACAACAACGCACAACGCCAGCGAGAAGCGCGGGAATCCAAGGTCCGAAGCAGCGAATTGGACAGGCAGGCGCTTGAGCTTGTTCCTGAAGGAATTGTCTGCGTGGACCCCAGCCGCATGTTCTATTACATGAATCCTGCTGCGGAAAAGATGCTCTCGGCAAACACTGTCCTCCGGCAAAAGCTCTTTGGAAACGGGCCATTGGACACCGCGGTGCAGCGTTACTCACGCGAGGAGGTGATCTCCCGCCTGAGTGGGGAAGGCGATGGCGACTCCCAGGTTGAGCTTTTCGGCGACCGAGCGACCATGTCGAGCAACGGCCGGAGGTTCGAAGTAGAACTTCGCGGCCAGATCATTATCTTGCGGGACGTGACTGATCAACACCTGATCGATCAGGAAATCGGGAAACTCTACCGGCACGAGCTGGGGGCCGCGCTCGACGTGCTCGGGGTCGGAGTAAATTCCGCTCGGCAATTGATCAAAGATGCACGGGCCGAGGAGGCTGCCGAACTGCTCGATCAAGTGGAAGCAAAGCGAAGCGAGCTTGTCACCATGCTCGAAGAGCGCATCGACTTTATCCGCCTCCACTCAGATACCTTTCAGATCCGTGCAATCGCGCTGAACTTGAACCTCGTGGTGGACAAGTGCGTCAACAACTACGTGGAATCCGCCGCGGCAAAGGGCATTGCGCTGCGATCCGACCATCTCCACACTCCTGGGGTGACGGTTCGAGGCGAAGAGTCCTTTCTCAGAAGAGCTCTGGATAACTTGATCAGGAATGCGATCAAGTTCTGCAACAAGGGAACTGACATAGAAGTATCCCTAGGGACTGAAAACGGACAAGCCATCGTCAGAGTGGAAGACAACGGTCCGGGAATACCCAAAGAAAACTTGGGCAAGATATTCCAATTGGGATTCACCACCGGAGGCACAGGCCGAGGTCTGTACCTCGCTCAGAGGATAGCGCTTGCCCACGGTGGAAAAATCGACGTGAAGAACAGACCGGGGCAGGGCGCGTCCTTCACTTTGCGGCTGCCTTTCGTGACGGAGTAGCGATGGAGCGAACAATCTCATTGCTCGTTGCGGACGACGAACCGATCATTCGCCGCAGAGTGGCACTGATGCTGGGAGAACGCTTCCGTATCGAGGAAGCAGGCACTGCGGAATCCGCGCGCGAGGCGTGCAAAAAAGGGTACGACGCCATCATCCTGGACATTGTCTTCCCGGACGGCAACGGCATCGATATCTGCAAGGAAACAAAAGCCCGGGATCCATACACTACCATAGTGATATCCTCATCCTTGGAGAGCGTGGACGCGTGGAACCAGGCATTCCAGGCAGGAGCCGACGGATACCTGGAGAAACGAGAGCTGCTCGGGCTTGATCCTCGGAAAATAGTCCTGACGATTGAGAACCTGGTGGAACGCAATCGTCTTCGACGCAAGTTGGAGGAGACGAATCGGCGACAAACCGAGCTCCTATCGGTGCTTTCCCATGATGTGAGAGCTCCGTTCCAGGCGCTTCTGGGCACCATTGAGCTGCTCAGGAAGAGCGCGATCCCGCCCGAAGCGGCAAAAAAAGTCGATCTCCTACACGGATGCGCGAAAGATCAACTCGCTTTCATAAACTCTCTGTTGGATCTGCTGAGGTTGGAGTCGGGCGCGGCAGGAATTCGCAAGAGAGATGTGGACATCAATCTCCCCGTGAACCAGTCGCTCCAAAGCCTTGGTATATTGGCAGCCGGGAAAGACATCTCTGTAGTGGCCGATTTAGCGGAACACCTGCCACTAATCGAGGGAGACT